>JAMONO010000025.1 GCA_027065715.1 Flavobacteriales bacterium | reverse complement strand
TTTAACGACAATGTTTTCAATTTTTATTATCTTTGTTTAAAATGATTATTAACGACAAATAGCAATATATTAATAAATTTGAAAACGAAATATCTGAAACCGAAATTTTTAAGGCACCGAACTCAAAGCAGAGTATGGCAATGAACCTAATAATACTTTTAGTAACTACTGTTGAAAATCTAAAATCAATCGTATCGGTTATTAAAAAATTTTGAATTTTTATAGCCCTCAAATCTGAAAATAGCCGATGATAGTCAAGGTTTCGGAAATACGGCAAATATTGTTTTGTAGAAAAAAAAAAGAAAAATGAAAAATTGGAAAATATTTATCATCGTATTTTTGTTGTTTGTAAGCGGTTTTTTTGTTTATCACACATACCGGCTTACTCTTCAAAATAAACATATTCAACAAGAATACGGTATCTTAAACGAATTGTTTAACGACAATACCAACTACAATATTCAATTGGAAGATTCTATTGCCCGTTTGCACCGACAAATGATTGAAGGCGATAAATTGTCTCTAAAAGGAAATAAAAAAGCCTTGGAATATTTTGAAAAATTTTATCCCGAAATACAAACCGATTGGGAAAAATACATATTAGACACCCTAATGAAAACCAATCGAAACAATAACGACAATCCGCTTGTGCCCTACGAAGGCATGGACGGTAATATGCGTATTGACAACGCCAAAGTGCTGAACAACCGTTGGATTATCGCCCATTTTACCGACGGCACTTACAGCGGTGAAATGATTATTCGTTACGATGTCAATAAAAACAATACCATTGACTTCAAAGTCTTGGATCAAACCCTATTTGGAAACTGATTATGAAAAAAAACTGGTCAAATATCATTGCCAAAGGAATCGTTAAAGCGGTTTTTTCTCTACTTGCTATCATACTGATTGTCTGGTTCTTATACACCATAAAAACCGTTTTGGCATATCTGTTAATCGCACTGGTGGTATCACTGGTAGGTCGCCCCTTAAAAAGTTTTTTAAGCAAGCGTTTTAAACTTAAAGATACTTTGGCAAGCGCCCTGTCGCTCTTGTTTATTTTGGGTATATTTATAACCCTTTTTGCCATATTTGTACCGCTTATTCTTAAACAAGCTCAAAACTTATCGGCACTAAATATTGACGATTTTCAACAAAAAATGACTTTGCTTTTAAACAGCATCAAAGATTATCTGCATCAAAAAAACATCAACCTGTTAGATAAGTTTACACTCAATAATGTATTTTCGGAAATCAACTTAAAAATATTGCCGCAATTGGTCAATTCAATCATCAGCTTTTTGGGAAATTTTGTTATCGGCTTTTTTGCCGTCAGTTTCATTGCTTTTTTTATGCTAAAAGACAACCAACTCACTTCCAATTTCTTATTCAAATTGATACCCGACGACGACAAACAACAATTTCAAGAAGTTTTTACCAAAATTAAAGATATGTTGTCGCGATATTTTATAGGTATCAGCATTCAAATAAGCATCATATTTGTTCTTTACACGCTGTTACTCAATATATTAAATGTTGAAAACGCAACTTTTATCGCCTTGCTTGCCGCTCTGATGAATTTGGTGCCGTATATAGGTCCTATTGTCGGTTGGATTATAATGATAAGCCTGTCCATGACCTCCGAATTGCAACTGCTCACCCCCCACCAACTTATGATACTTGCTCGAAATATCAGCATAGGATATGTGCTTATACAAATGTGGGACGCCTTTGTTGATGTGCCGCTTATATATTCGAAAAGCGTCAAAGCACATCCTCTGGAAATATTTTTGGTTATTATGATTGCCGGAAGTTTGTTCGGTGTATTGGGCATGTTGGTTGCCGTTCCTTCTTATACAATGATGCGTATTTTTTTAAAAGAATTTTATGAAGAATACAAAACACACTTTACCATTTGGTAAAATTTTTCAAAAAATTCTACTGATATTTTTACGGATAATTTATGATGAAGCGATGAGGTGATGAACTAATAATACATTTTAGTCTAATTTGTTGATTTGTAATTATTTTTGCATATTTGGACTAAATTATAAATGTAATTGGTATAAATTAATCAATTTATCACTTCATCAATTCATCAATTCATCAATTCATCAATTCATCAATTCATCAATTCATCGATTCATCGATTCATCAATTCATCGATTCATCAATTCATCATAAATTAATAAGGAATGGTTTCCAAAATAAAAGGTTTGATGTTTTTGTTATTATAGTGTGTTTTGACAATAAATTTGTAATTGTCAAGCAAAATCAGATCGTTGGATTGGTATTCGGGCAGATAAAAATCTTCCAAAAATTTGGCATCATAAGGTGCAACGGCAGCTGCAATTATACTACCGACATTTGACAATATATTTCGAGCTGTTTTGTTTTCAATTTGAGCCAAATTTTGATTGGCAAGTATCAATTGCAAATTGTATTTACGAGTTTCGGCCAGTGCCGTAACAATATCGTCCGAAGTAAAATTTTGAAATTCGTCTATAAACAAACTAAAACTTTTACGTTCACGTTCGGTTTGATTGCTACGACTATATGCTGCCATTATCATTCTGTTAAACAATACGTTACCTGTAAAATTAACGCTTTCGGTGCCTAATTTTCCTTTGTCGAGTTTGGTTAAAAATATTTTATTATTATCTATCATTGCTCTAAAATCAAAACTTTTTTCACGACTGTTAAAAACAGGAGCTAAATAATAATTGTCGGTAAAACGGGTCAGTTTGCTGGTAATATACGGACCAAAATTTTCAAAACGGTTATCGCCGGAGGTCCGCAGTGCATTGTCAAAAAAATCGAGTATGCGGTTGGTTTTACATTTGTGCAACAAATTGGTTCGAAATCTCGAATTACGAAAAACCTTATCGATGTCTTGCAAAATAGGATTTTCGACGGTGTTCATCACCAAATAAGCGGTCATTTTAAAATAAGTTTCAAACATGGGACCACCGGCAATTTTCATATCGTATATATCACTAAAAAGTTTTAAAAGTTCATTGACGATAAAACTTTGTTGTTCGGGGAAATTTTTATCGTATTCCAAGATACTGAAGCCGAAATTATTATTTGTATCGGACGGATTAAAAATAATCACATCATTTTGTCGTTCGGGAGGGATATTTTTTTTAATCACTTCAAATAAATCGCCGTGCGGGTCGATTAAAGCCACTCCTTTGCCTTTTTGTATGCGGTCCATCAGCATGCTGTAAATGATACTGGTTTTGCCCGTGCCTGTTTTTCCTATAATGTAAGTATGTTTTTTGAACTGTTTTTCGTCCAAATACACCTTGCCAAACATGTGTTCTCCGATTAAAATCCCCGAATTGTTAAAGAACAACGGACTGATATGCATTTCGCCTTTTAACAACAAGCGGTAATTTGCATAAATATTTTCGCGTGATATAACGGGTATAATAAAAGTTCCTTCGGCGGTAGTATAGTCATATATGTCGGTAAAATCAGATTGCTTACGACTTGTTTCATATTGGCTAAAAACAGCCCTGTCATGAAAAAATATTTCGGATATTTCGTTTAACAAATTGGTAGGATTATCTTGATTGGATAACAAAAAAGTGTTGATTTCGAACCAGTTATTCTGATTTTCCAATAAACTGTTGATGTTAGTAAAATAAGGTTTTGCAAACGGATTTTGCAAATCTTTGTGATTGCTAATGTATGTTAAGGCTTG
>JAMONO010000024.1 GCA_027065715.1 Flavobacteriales bacterium | reverse complement strand
CCTCCACCACTTCAAACAACTCCCTAAAAGCTTGCTTGGGACGGCGGAGTTTGTCAAAGAGCTTTTTAACAAAGATATAGATTTTTTCTAATAAATTTTGGGCTTTTGACAAAGTTTTTTTTAAGCCTTTTAGCAAATTTGTTATTGGTGCTACAAAGGTTTCGGTCAATACTTGTTCTACGGTCAATGTGCCGCCGGTTAATAACAAACTGATGATGGTTTCGACTACAAAACCCGCGAGATAACCCAAAAAATAAGCTATTTCGTATATGCTGAATGCCAGGTCTTTGGCTAAGTCTTTTATTTTTTTAAAGGCTTTGATACCAAACTTGATAAATTCTTGAAAAATTTGCGTAAAATTCAACTGCAAAATTTTTTCACTCAAATTTTCCAACATTTCACCGGCTAATTCCGTGTAATATAAAACTTCACCGGGTTGCATCAAAGTGTGGATACCTGAAAAAATCAAACCAATCAATTGAAAAATACCTTTTAAAGTATCAATCACACTGTTAATAAAACCAACTAATAAAGCGTTTACGGCTTCGATACCGGTTTGAAATACCTGCCAAATATCTTTTTTGAGTAATAGTTATAATTCTATGAATTCGCTTTGTATTAACTGCCTGTATCTAAAAAATAAACCGGAATTTTAGGAAAATCAGGGTCATCTATTGTTGCAAAAGTTAAACCTTCAAAAAAAACATTGTCTTCTCCTTCTAACTCTTTACCAATATCTTTATGAATTTTATATAATAATTCTCCTGCCGTAAAACCATTTTCATTGCCGGCTTCAAACAATACCTGTGGCTCATCCCAGTCTTCTTCATCATAGTTATATTTCATATATTGAATAACTACTTTCGGGCTATTTATCACAATTTTATCAAACTGAATGGGTATATTATCACCTGAAATCAATTTATAATATTCTGTTAAGGCTGCTTCAAAATCTTTTTGACTATCATATTGCTCATTGTTAAATGACCAATAGATATCACGCAGTAATTCTTTATCGTAATTCATAATATTCTATTTTTTTGGGTTAAACATAAAATTTGCAAGGATTAAATCCTAAATCTTTAAATTTATTAAATTTTCTTTTACTTATGGGATTCACTTTATTAAATAAGCCGGTTTTACCACCTCTATAATTCATTTCGTACATTTCAACTACTGCCGCTTCATAGGGTGTCATCCATTGTTTGGGGTAGATTTCAAACGAACCCTTTATTTTATTGCGCCATGGTTTTTTTGTATCATTTAGATGTTGAGCTTCTCTGGCTGTTCTCTTTTGAATTGTTTGACCTACATAAAGTACTTCTTTTTTGCTATCAATCAACTCATAAAATTCGACAAATATTTTTTCTTTACTGGCAAATTTTGAGATTTTTGTGGCATTATGCGCCAGTAAAGCATTTTTACCAACATAATAATTTGGATTGTCTTGTACTTCTAAATTATATGTATCTTTTATTTCATCAACAATAACCAATTTGTCTATTTTAATTTGTTTTGCTTTTTTTGATAATAACATGTCGGTAATTAACAATTTTGATGCAACTTGCCATATCTTTTTCTCGGGTAACCAAAAACGGTGATTGCCTGTTACTTCAATTATATCTTTGCCAACAAATATTTGTAGATATTTTTCCGTTTTATTGACATACTTTTCTAAAACGGGCTTTAATTCATTTATTCCTTTTTCAAAATTGTAGGTATAAACTTGTTGTCCTATTTCAATTTGTTCAACAGGCACCAATCCCACGGACGTATGCACCAAAGTACCCGCCAAAAAACAGGGTTTCTTTTTGGGCGGTATGTGCATTAGGTCTTTGTATGTAAAGTCTTTCCACATTTGGGCTGCTTTTGCTTCCATTTTTTTTCTTTTTTTCTTTTCTATTTCGGCTTGATCGTCCAAATTTACGTTTTTTTTCTTTTTTTCGTCGCCTTTCTTTTTGGCTTTTTCTATGGGTTTGGGGGTTATTGTCTAATTTTTCTTGGTGTAGAATGATGTCGGTTTTGTTAAATTGATTATTGGCTGTTGGCTGTTAGCTATTGGCAAATTTTCAACAATAATATGCTTATTTTGTTAAACTATGAATGTCCGTGTTTTTCAAAAAAATCAATCTTTTTATTTATCCATTCGCTAAAACTATCGGCTACTTTTTTATGCCAAAAATCACTTGGCTCATAGGCGTATTCTACAATGTTAAAACCGTAAACCGGCGGGTCGTCGTCTGCGTCCAAATCGATATACCAAATAACTTCGGAACCGTCCCACTCGGCTACAACCCACCAATTCTTTGGCATTAAGTGCGCTAAACCGTATTCCTTTAAATTTTTTCGGGCGTTTTCATTTTGTTTTAAAATCCATAACTGATTGTCATTAACAGGATAAAAACCTAAATTTAATCCTCTCAATGGCTCAAATTCATCGCCACATAAAAATAAAAATTCTTTATATGAAAGTGGAAACTGAATATTTAATTTCTCATAATCATTTACCTTAACCCCTTTACATAAATCGGGATATTTTTCTTTAAACGCTTTTAAATTTTTTTGAATATGTATTTGCATTTCTTTATTGTTTTAATATTCTTTCAAAGTCTTTACTATCTTTTACAGGTTTTCCATTCAACATCGGTCGCACCACTTTAATCTGTGCGCCTAATTTTTCTTGGTGTAAAATGATGTCGGTTTTGCAAACATAACAGGGTTCGTAGGTGGTTTCTATGGTTATTGTTATGTCAATATCTTTTATGTCAAAGCCGTTTTTTTCTAACAAACGCGCTATGTCTTCGTCTATAAGTTGCAAGATTTTTATTTCGGAATCTCTGCTTCTAATAGTTATTTCTTCCATTGTTGTATCCATTGCTAACTCTTTACTGAAAATTTCTTCTTCGGACAATCCTTTACTTCCCTTAATTTTTTGTCCTCTGCCGGCGTGTTCTATATAATTTCGGTCTAATAAGATTTCATCGGTATGCTTTAGTTTTACCTTAATCTTGCCTCGGGCAATATTTTTATTTTCTAAACCGGAAATTTTTCTAAATTCTGCCAAGTCTTTTACAACTGCTTTTTTCATTTCGGTTGTCTTAATCAAAGAATTCCACTTTTGGTCAATCAAAGGTACGTTAATTTTGCCGTTTTTTCGTATTTGTTTTCTTTGTTTTTTGTAATATTCAGCAAACTCTTTAAATTTTTTATTTGTTTTTCTAAATTTAGACCTTGCTTCTTTAATGTATTTTTTAAGTTCTATATCGCTCTTACTTAATCTATTAAAAAGCGCTTCTACTTCTTGTGGATTTTTGCTTTCAAAAATCACCAAATCGTCAACTATAAGATTGTATTCAGCCTTTGTCAATTTGTTACTCAATGTTTCTGGCGTCTTTAATTTGACTTTTTGTATTTCAAGCATTTTTATTTTTATGTCAAAAGGCGACTCCTTAACTTTTTCAATAAATCCTTTACTAAACTCCTTTAATTGAACTCTATCAAGGTATTTAGTCAATATTTTATTAATCGCTTTAACTTGTTGGGTTAGCTCTTTTGAAAATTTGACCACTACACCCGCTACTTTTACTGCACCTTCATAAGCCAGTAATACATTAATGATTAAATCTACCAAACGTGGTATAAACATGCCAAACTCATACACGTTTTTGTAGTAATCATCGCTGTCAATGAAGTTAAAAATCGACTAAAAAAAATCATTTCCAGTCAGTCTGTTTTTTGCACGGTGATTATTTTTTTTTCAAACCAACCACAAATAATAACAATTTTATTCCTTTTAAAAATAATTTGATAATATTATCTTAATAAAGTATATTTCATTTATATCTTATTGCATATAAAAACAACATTTTCGTATATGCGCAGTAACGGAATTTCATACGATAACTTATGCTCTAAGTACAAAGGGGCTAAAACCAAAAATTTCGTAAATATTTA
Source organism: Flavobacteriales bacterium (assembly GCA_027065715.1). GTDB lineage: Bacteria > Bacteroidota > Bacteroidia > Flavobacteriales > Flavobacteriaceae > WGBX01. The sequence continues at coordinate 12,696 of JAMONO010000024.1, read as the reverse complement.
TTTTTCTTTTTGTGAAATTTTTTGATTTTTGCGGGCAAATAGGCAATTACCTTTGAATTAAGCACTTATCTGCTGTTACGTATATGTAGTATTGCGTGCTGTTACTTTATATACTTTTCGAATGGTATAACAAATTTTTCAATCATATCTTTTGCTCGTCTTTTTGCCTGTTCAACAAAGTGTTTTAGATATGCTCTTGCCCAATTTCCTCTACTGTCTTTAAAATCTTGGTTTAAATCAGAAACATGAAATTGAATTTGCATAGAAGCGCCCCAATTTATATACAAATCAGAAGGGTTTGATTTAAATAATTTTTTATGATGAGCATCTACACAAATCAGTTTATCATCTTTTAACTCCCAATCTATTTCAATATAATTTATATCAAAAGTATCGAACTCATTATTATCAATCATTTTTGCACAAGTTTGTGCTAATTTATAAGCAGAAATAATATTAGGTGGTTGAGCTTTTTTAGATATGTTTCTTGTTTTGATGTCAATAATTTCAAAAAAATCCTTGTCCACAACAAGTATATCCGCTGTATCATTTTGTTTTTCTTCAAACGGATTGTCAATGCTCCATTTGTCTGTTGCATTTTTGCCACGACTTAATAAAAATAACAGTGTTGGAGATTTGAATAAAGTATTTCTCGCTTCAACACCAACTGCATCAGGATTTTTAGTATATAAATAGTTTAGATATTCATATTGACGAAATATTTTCCCGGATACTTCTCTTTTAATATATTGTAAACATGTTTATCAAATGGTTCGCCGGCAGCATGTCCTGATAGTATTCCCGAAATAGGTTTGGGAACACTTGTTCCTATTAATTCTTTTATGAGTGTTTTGTAATCTACTTTCATATTTTTATTTAAATAGTTCATCAAAAAGTTTATTAATCTTTTCCAAATTGGTTTCAACTTTGTTTTCAATGTAATTTTTTGTTAATAAGACAATTTCATTATGTATTTTAACTTCATTAGCATTTTGCCAATTAATTTTTCGAAAAGGAATACTTGCAATTGGTCTTTCTGAAAATTCAACGATATTTCCTTTTATAATACCATTGTGTATTAACCATTGGAATACTCTATAATTGTTCAAAAAAGCCAATATATAAAAAATACTCTCTTTTATATCATCTTTTTTAAAAATAGCCGTTACGTCTTGTGTAGGAAATAATTTAGTGCCGGCATATGCAAACCTAAAATAGTTTTTGTTCGAAATCCTTTCCTTACAAGGCACAAATATTCTTTCTTTATTACTGCTAAAAAGATTGAAGTTCCTTAAAAATACCCATTTCCAAAAAGGTATATGTTTATTATATTGGTATCTTTTCTCTAATTTTTCTTTATAATTTAATAATTTATCATAATAATTAGGAAATTCGTTTTTTATAGTTTCTTCATCTTCAATTTCATTTAAGTAAATATAATTTGTTATATTTTGATAATAAAACGGAAGTAAATCTTTGGCTTTAACGACTTTTAATTGATATTGTTTCTCTTTTTCGGTAAGAAATTCGCCATTTAACCGAAAAGCTTTATCCAAACCACTTACAAGTCCGTTACCAATATCACAAACATCTCCTATTGTTACATATTTTGTTGTAGATGAAAACAAATTTTGAACAACAGTTCCATTCACGCTGCATTTATTTTCAAAATGTATCATTTCTTTTTTTACATCATTAGACGTAAGTAACCAATTCTCATTTTGTTTGAATTGCGATATTTTAAGGTGTTCTGCAAAATCAATATTCTTTTTTTCTTTTAAATTCGATAAAATCTTTGTGGTTAATTTTCTATTGGCGTAATATTTTGTCAGATTTATAAACGGTTTTTTATTATTTGATTTTATAAATTTGAATATGATAATAGAAACCGTTACATTGTCAAAAATAGGTGTTTCGTTGAAATGGTATATTTCTTCAAAATATCCGTGTTGCATCATATAATTTCGCAATGTAACGGAATGAGTTGTATTTAGCCAATATTCAGGTGTAATAAAAATAAGTTGTCCGTTCTCGTTTAATTGTTCAATTGATTTTAGGATAAAAATATAAGAATAATCACATAAGCTGTTAAAATATTTATTCCATAAATGGTTAGTCGCTAATTCTTGTTTCAATTCTTTTTCAAGATTTTTCCATCGAATATAGGGCGGATTACCAATAATCAAATCAAATTTTTTTTCAATTTTTGCACTTACAAAACTTTCATTTTTTACTATATTACGATGTCTTTCATTGATAAGATTTTCATCTAATTCGTAAGCAGTTATATTGTTATATCCTTTTTTGGATAGTAAATCGATAAATATTCCTTTTCCACTTGAAGGCTCTAATATTTCTGATTTATCATTGATATTTGCAAGATTTATCATAAAATCTGCAATAATTTCAGGTGTAAAATATTGTCCGTATTTATTTTTTGATGGTTCAGCAACTATTGAAATAGCATCTTCAATTTTATATTTTTTTTTACTTTCTATCATATTACAAAGATACTCTCTTTTTTTAATTTTGTAATTATTTTTATATGGCACTGAGCAATAACAAATAACTACCAAATACATTTATACTACGGTAACCGATAACAGGTTTCTTAAATTTTATTACTTTTGGCTTTTAATTTTGCATAAAACTTCTACAAAAAGCCGTTTATATGACCAAAAAACAAAAAGCTCAAATCATAATGGACACATTACAAGAATTGTATCCCAATCCGCCTATACCTTTACTACACACCAATAGTTTTACATTTTTAATTGCCGTTTTATTGTCGGCTCGTTCAACCGACGCCATGGTAAACAGAGTAAGTCCTGCACTATTTCAACTGGCTGATAATCCGTATGATATGCAAAAACTCGACGTTGAACAAATACGTCAAATCATTAAACCCGTTGGTCTGTCGCCTCAAAAAGCCAAAGCCATAAAAAAACTATCCGAAATTTTGGTTAAAAAACATAACGGAAAGGTACCCGATACTTTTAATGATTTGGAAGCACTGCCCGGCGTAGGTCATAAAACCGCAAGTGTTATAATGAGTCAAGTTTTCGGACAACCGGCTTTTCCGGTCGATACTCATATTCATCGGTTGATGACCCAATGGGGATTAACCAACGGTAAAAGTGTTGTTCAAACCGAAAAAGATGCCAAAAAAATATTTCCACAAGACAAATGGAACGATTTACACTTACAAATGATTTACTACGGACGCAAATATGCTCCGGCTCGTGCTTATAAACCCGAAAATGACATCATTATGCAAAAACTTCAAAACAAAAAAAGTCGCCGGTAAGCAGCGACTTTTTTTCAATTGAGAGCACTTAAACTAATTTAAATTAATCAGAATAGTTCGGTTTAATGTATTCAAGCGAATACGTTGCAAACTCTTGCTGTAAGCAACAGCCAACGCAATGCGATTATTGATACGTCGGATTATTGTGTAGTTTTCTTGCATATATTTTACTTTTATTATAACAACGCAAGAAAAACCGGTTTAGTATATTTGATTTTTATTTTTTAGCCGACCAATTGTACCCCTTTTTCTTCAATAATTTTTCGAATATTTATCAAAGCATAACGCATACGTCCCAGTGCCGTATTAATACTTACACCTGTTTTTTCGGCTATTTCCTGAAAAGAGAGTTCTTCATACATACGCAATTTTAAAACTTCTTTTTGTTCTTCGGGAAGTTTTTCAATCAACAACCTGATTTTTTCAATCATTTGCCTTCTCATCATTTGTTTTTCGGCATCGAGCGCATGGTCATGCAATACGTCAAACAACGAAAAATCTTCCGATTCGTAAACATTTTTCATCTTATTGTTCTTGCGATAATAATCAATAATTATATTATGTGCTATCCGAATAACCCACGACAAAAATTTGCCTTCTTCAATGTATTTGCCTTTTTTGAGCGTACGCACTATTTTGAACAAAGTATCTTGAAAAAGATCCTCGGTTAGTTCATGATTACGCACTTTTGAATAAATAAAACCGAAAATTTTGTCGCGGTGTCTTTTGATTAATACTTCCAAAACATTTTCGTCGCCATTGACATACATGGCTACCAATTGCGAATCTGAAATAAATGATTGTTTTTTCATATTTACGTTATTTTTATTCGAATGCCAAAAAACATTCAAATTATTTTGTAACACAGATGTTTAAAAACGTAAATATGAACTTATAGGCAAGATTTTTTGCGATTTATTTAAAACAAAGTTACATATTTATTTTATAAATCCAAATTATTTTTTAAAAAAATCACCCGTTTTTGAAAACAAACATTAAAAACCGTTTGTTATCATTTACCACATGCTGATTTTTTTTATACCAAATCAATTTGACAATTACGACTCCGAAAGTCCATACGGCAAAAATCATTACAAATATACACAAGCCTTTTCCTTGCGGTTTCGCCGTTGGCGAAACCGCAAGGAAAAGGCTTGTAAACCGATTATAATAATTTGGAACCTACTTGGCTTGTGCCAAAATAAATTCTTTGTTCAAAATGGCAATATTGCTCAACGAAATACCTTTGGGACATTCTACTTCACAGGCACCGGTGTTGGTGCAACTTCCAAATCCTTCGGCGTCCATTACGGCAATCATATCTTGTACACGTTTGGCAGCTTCGACACGTCCTTGCGGCAAGTGAGCAAATTGAGCTACTTTGGCAGACACAAACAACATAGCCGAAGCATTTTTACAAGTAGCTACACATGCACCACAACCAATACATGTAGCAGCATCAAAAGCAGCATCGGCATCTTTTTTGGGTATGGGTATATTATTGGCATCAACGGTTCGTCCCGATGTATTGACCGAAATATAACCACCGGCTTGTTGTATTCTGTCCAAAGCACTTCTATCGACTACCAAGTCTTTTATAACCGGAAAAGCTTTGGCTCTCCACGGTTCAATGGTTATGGTTTCGCCGTCTTTAAATTTACGCATGTGCAATTGACAAGTAGTAATCAAACGGTCGGGACCATGTGCTTCGCCGTTAATATACAACGAACACATACCACAAATACCCTCGCGACAATCGTGGTCAAAAGCCACAGGTTCTTCGCCTTTTGCGATTAATTTTTCGTTGAGTAAGTCCAACATTTCCAAGAAGGACATATCAGGTTCAACGCCATCTATTTGATAATCGACCATACGTCCTTTGTCGTTTGGTCCATTTTGTCTCCATATTTTAAGATTTAGTTTCATAACTCTTATTTATAACTTCTTGTAGTTGGTGTAACAAATTCAAATTTCAAAGGTTCTTTATGCAATATTGCATCGACCATATTAACATGTTTGGTATATCTTTCGTAGGGTTCGGCCGGATATTCCCAAGCGGCTACATAAGCATAATTTTTATCGTCACGCAAAGCTTCGCCGTCGGGTGTTTGGTATTCTTCACGAAAATGACCGCCACAAGATTCGTTTCTGTTTAACGCGTCCAAAGCCAATAGTTCGCCCAACTCCAAATAATCGGCAACGTAACCGGCTTTTTCGAGTTCTTGGTTAAATTCATCGGCTTTGCCGGGAACTTTTACGTCTTTCCAAAATTCGTTACGTAGTTCTTGTATTTCTTTAATGGCTTGTTGCAAACCTTCGGCATTGCGACTCATACCGGCTTTATCCCACATTATTTTTCCTAATTTTTTGTGGAAATAATCAACCGAATGTTTACCGTTGTTATTCAAGAAGAAATCTATTTCTTGTTTTACTTTGGCTTCGGCTTCTTCAAATTCGGGTGTATCGGTCGGTATTTTACCTACTTTGATATAATCGGCGAGGTAATCGCCTATGGTATATGGCAACACAAAATACCCGTCCGCCAAGCCTTGCATCAGTGCCGATGCACCTAAGCGGTTGGCACCATGGTCGGAAAAGTTGGCTTCACCGATTACAAACAGTCCGGGCAAATTGGATTGTAAGTCGTAATCTACCCAAAGTCCTCCCATTGAATAGTGATTGGCAGGGTAAATCATCATAGGGGTTTCATACGGATTTTCATCAACTATTTTTTCGTACATTTGGAACAAGTTGCCATATTTTTGTTCGATAACTTTTCGTCCCAATTCGGTTATTTTGACTTTACTCGGGTTATGAATACCTTGCAAATGAGCTTGTTCTTTACCGTATCGTTCAATGGCGGTGGCAAAGTCCAAATATACGGCTTCGCCGGTTTTATTAACGCCAAAACCTGCATCACAACGTTCTTTGGCTGCACGTGAAGCAACATCGCGAGGTACCAAATTACCAAAAGCAGGGTATCTTCTTTCCAAATAGTAATCTCTGTCTTCTTCGGGTATTTGAGTGGGCTTGAGTTTGCCTTCACGTATGGCTTTGGCATCTTCCAACTTTTTGGGCACCCATATACGACCGTCATTACGAAGCGATTCGGACATCAAAGTTAATTTGGATTGATGTTCACTGCTTCGGGGAATACAAGTAGGGTGTATTTGCACAAAAGCCGGATTGGCAAAATAAGCTCCTTTGCGATGTGCACGCCAAGCTGCTGTGGCATTGGAGCCCATGGCATTGGTCGATAAGAAATATACATTGCTGTAACCGCCTGTGCCTAACACAACGGCATGTGCCGAATGTCTTTCTATTTTTCCGGTAACCAAATTGCGGGTAATAATACCACGGGCATGTCCGTCAATAACCACCAAATCAAGCATTTCGTGGCGGTTATACATGGTTACTTTGCCACGTGCAATCTGACGATTCAAAGCCGAATAAGCTCCGAGCAACAATTGTTGTCCTGTTTGTCCTTTGGCATAGAAAGTTCGCGATACCAATACACCTCCAAACGAACGATTATCGAGCAATCCGCCGTAATCGCGTGCAAAAGGCACTCCTTGCATCACAGCTTGATCTATAATGGCTCCCGAAACTTCCGCCAAACGATAAGTATTGGCTTCGCGTCCACGATAATCGCCCCCTTTTATGGTGTCATAAAACAAACGCCAATCACTGTCGCCGTCATTTTGGTAGTTTTTGGACGCATTGATACCTCCTTGTGCCGCAATTGAATGTGCACGACGAGGCGAATCTTGAAAAGCAAAAGCTTTTACATTGTATCCCAACTCTGCCAACGAAGCGGCTGCCGAAGCACCGGCTAAACCGGTTCCTACGACTATAATGTCCAAATTACGCTTGTTAGCAGGACTTACCAGTCTGATTTTGTCTTTATATGTAGTCCATTTTTTTGCCAAATCACCTGACGGAATTTTGGCTTGTAACGGAGTCCCTTCTTTTATGTTAATTGCTGACATAATAAATATTTTTTTAATTAAAATAGAAATAAATTGCTATTGCCGAAAAACCGAAAGCTACTACAAAAGCAATGATATTGCCACACAACACCAAGGCTTTGTTACATTTTTCTCTGGGTGCTCCCAAAGATTGAAAAGCCGATTGAAATCCGTGACTTAAATGTATTCCCAAAGCAACAAAAGCCAATACATATAATAATGTATAAATCGGATTTTTAAACAAACCGGTTACCAAAGCATAATGATCGTGTATTTGTTGTGTTTTAAAAGGAATAAAATAATTGGCAAAATGAACTGCCAAAAACAACAAAACAAACAAACCCGTCCAAATCATATTACGTGACGCCCACGACGATGCCACTCCCGAGTTGTTGTTTACATAGTTTACCGGACGTTTGCTACGGTTTGTCCATTCAAGGTAAATTCCCATGGCAATATGGAAAATAAAACCCAAAAACAAAACCGGTTGCATCAGTTGAATAAACGGATTAGTTGCCATAAATTCAACCGCAGCATCAAAAGCTTCTTTGCCCGGATAAATTAAGGTCAAATTAATAGCAAGATGAATAAAAATAAACATTACCAGAAACAAGCCCGATAATGCCATAGCTATTTTTTTTGCTACTGAGGTTTTTAAAATTGTCATAGTAGATTATTTTTAGTTACTAACAAAGATACAATTTAAAACAGGCAGAAAATTGACATAAATCACTTTTTAAAATTGATTTTTTTACATGACATGACAAATGTTAATAAATATTTAATTTGAGGGAATCGAGGGGTAAACTTGTTATATTTACGAACTCAATTTATTAATTCCTAATATTGTGAAAAAACATTTTTTATTTCTTACCGGATTGATTATTGGCGGATTATTTTTCTTATTATCTCCCGCTCCCGCTCCTACTGTTATCAAAACTTTGGAACAGGACAACCCCAATCGTGCCGCACTGCTCGATTTTGAAAAAATGAAAGACCCCGCCTTGCAACGTATCCCTTTTGAACGTTACGACGTTGCCATGTCCCGAAGCAAACAATTGTTACGTTCCGACAATCAAACTACCAATTTGCAATGGCATGCCATACCAAGCAATATGGGCGGTCGTACCAAAACGGTTTGTTTTGACCCCAACGACCCGACCCGTGAAAAGGTTTGGGCGGGAGCCGCAACCGGCGGATTATGGTATAACAATCATATCTCCGACACCAATTCGACATGGGTGCCCGTAAGTGATGTTTGGGAAAGTCTTTCCGTCAGTTCCATTTGTTTTAACCCGATCAATCCGCAAGAAATGTATGTAGGAACCGGCGAATACGAAACCGCTATTACCGATATGTATCGCGAATCGTCGGGACGAGGCTTTGGTATTTGGAAATCGACAGACGGAGGACAAAGTTTTCAACGATTGCTTTCAACCCGAAATTTTGCTTATATTTCCGACCTCGTTATCAAAAATGAAAACGGAACTGCTGTTATATATGCAGGAGTAGTATCGGGAATTTATCGCGGCGCACAGTTTAACGCACAACCTTCGGAAGGTTTATATCGTTCTTATGACGGCGGACTAACTTGGGAACAAGTATTGCCTTTGGTCAATGGCACCGGCTACGTTTATGCACCGGCAGACATCGAAATTGCAGCCAACGGAAATATAATTGTCGGAACCAAAAGAAATGTAAACAATGAAGGAGGCGGTACCATTTTGTTATCAGCTTCGGGCAATCGGGGCTCATGGACCATAGTGGATACATACAAAACTGAAATTGAAAATTCGAACGACTACAATATTCCGGGCAGGGTAAAAATTGCTTCGGCTCCTTCCAATCCGCAAAAAATATATGCCTTATTGACTGCTCAATCGCAATTGTTTCAAATAGAAGGCTTTCCGCAAACCATAGGAAAATTTTTGATAGTAAGTAATGACGGCGGTCAAACATGGCAACATCAAAATATACCCGAATCTTATTCTTCGGGTAAAAATTGGGCTTATTTGGCTTGGCATGCTTTAAGTTTGGCAGTCAATCCGAACAATGAAAATATTTTGTTTGCCGGAGGATTGGACGTCAATGTATCGACAAACGGAGGCAATACTTGGAATCGTATCTCCGATTGGTCGGCTATGTATCAAGGAGGGGGCGACAACTATGTGCATGCCGATATTCATCGTATTGTATTTGACAAAAACAATACAAACCGCATGATTATTGCTACCGACGGTGGTGTTTTTTATACCGAAACAGCTCAGTTGTTACAACCTGTTTTTTACAATCGAAACAAATCCTACAATACCTTGCAGTTTTATTCGACAAATATCAGTAAACAAGGAACGGAGTTTTTGGTTGGAGGCTTACAAGACAACGGAACACTTTTTTATTCGGGACAAGCTTTGAATGAAAATGACATGATACAAGGAGGCGACGGTGCTTTTTGTCGTTTTGACAGTGATGAAGATATCGTAATAACATCGACTTACGACAATCAATTTAAAGTTTTTAATTACGGAAACGGACAATTTAATTGGATATACGACTATGCTTCGGGATTGTTTACCTCAACCTTCGATTATGATTCGAACGACAACATAATATGGGCAATAGCTTCGGATTTGCACGACAATCGCCTCAACGAAGTATTGAAAATAACCGATTTGTTAAACACTGCAAACGGCACTTTTATCAACCTAAACACTCAAACCGACAAATATTTTTCGGCAATCAGGCTTTTAAACAGTGATCAATTATTGATTGGCACAGCCAACGGAAAACTTTATAAAGTTTCAAACATCAACACAACACCAACAGCGGTTCAAATTGACAACGGTGTTTTTCCGAACGGGTTTATATCGTGTATTCAAACCCTTAATAACGGTCAAGGCATATTGGTTGTCATATCCAACTACGGAGTTCCGTCGGTTTGGCAAAGTTTGAACGGAGGGGCTACATGGCGCAATGTTGAAGGTAATTTGCCCGACATACCTGTTCGCTGGGCAATTTATCACCCTCAAAATCCCGACCGCGTTATGTTGGCAACGGAAACAGGCATTTGGCTTACCGACAACATCAACGCCCAAACGGTAACTTGGGTACCTCAAAATAACGGTTTACCATTGGTTCGCATCGATATGGTCGATGTGCGTCCCGACAACAACAAAGTGGTTGCCGGCACACATGGCAGAGGTTTGTTTACCACAACATGGAATGATGTACAAACTGTTAATGAAACTTCTTATCAACCTAAATTTGTCGTATATCCCAATCCGGCTCATAGAGTTGTAAATATAAGAATGTCAAATGTTTATAAAAAAATTGAAATATTGGATTTAAACGGAAAAGTGCTCAAACAATATCAAGTTAAGCAAAAAAACATGCAATTGAATATCGATCAATTAACAAAAGGTTATTATTTGATAAAAGCCGAAAATACCGTTCAAAAACTCTTGGTGCAGTAATACCTGCAACTATAACAAACGGGTCGCTTCCTTGTAGCTCAATTTGTCAAGCGGGGTTTCGGCAACAAAATTTATAACCCATTGAGGATTGGTTTTGCTGTATTGTCTTAAAATCCAACCAATGGCTTTGTTGATAAAAAACTCGCGTGAACCTGTTAATCGATTGATTATAGAAGTCAGTAAATCGGTATTCAAGGTTTCTTTGTAGTGCAATTGAAACAAAAGCGTGGTGCGTTGTAACCAAATATTTTGAGAATCGAGCCATTTTTCAACATACCTATCAACCAACTGCGGGTGTGTTTTAAAATATGTACCTACCAATTTGGTGGCAATAAAATCGACGGTATCCCACCATGATTTGTTGGTAATCATAAATTCGATCAAAGTTATAATATCGGGTGTAAATTGTTGCCTGTATTTTTCGACCAATTCTTGTCCGAAATATTGATATTCTCTTTGCGGTTTGTTCCAAAGATATTGAACTATATTTGACAATTCGGTATGTGGCGGCAGATATTTATTTATCAAAAAAGGTTTTTGTATTTTGCGTCTGTCGGGGGCTTTGATACCGTAAAAATCAAAATGATTTTTCATATATGCCTTTTGTCCCGCAGCTATAATCGGATTGGCATAATTTTGAAATTCAATTTCAAGTTGATGTATAAAATCGTTCATGTTTTTATAATATTTCCTTTTATAAATTCCATTGCCAATAAAAATACGGAAATACCGGCAATAAAGAAGTAATCGATTTATTAATATCGGGCAAATAGATGTAAAAAGCTATAAATTCGGCTCTTAAATTTCTTAAAAAACCAAATTTATTCTTATAAAAAGGAGCTAATCTAAATCCGTACGTTAGTTGTTGTTTTCGGGGAATATTATCAAGATAGACAAAGGTAGTTCCGTAAGACAAACTTGTATGAAAACTAATATAAGGTTTCATTCTGTAATCCAAACTGATACTTATATCCGGAGACAATAAATTATTATGTTCCTTTTCTATCAAATGAATGGAATCTTTATTGGAAAAAAATAAATATTCAACAAAAGTAACTCCAAAAGAAAAATGAGTATGAAACCGGTTAGATAATTTCCAACTCATATTCAAACGATTAAACCAACTATTTCCTTTTCTACTGACAAAAACACCGGAAATATCGGACTGTATAACTTCATTCCACAAATGTTGATACATGGTTTCGAATGAAACTGTGGGGACAATTCTTTTTTGATTGAGAATTTTAAATCTGAAATTAAAACTCGGAACCGGAAGGTAAGGTTTTTCAAACAGACCGCCAACCAACGGCAACAAATCTATTTCGACAGTAACACCATCGGATATGCCCCACCATGCCCAACCCGGCAATGGTAATATAAACGGTGATTGATTATATACAAATTCGCCTTTTTGAAGCGTATAAGCCGTAAAACCGTCAGCGGGATGTAATAAAATATCCGATTGCAATCCTTTTAAAGTATCATTTTGTCCGGTAACAAAAACGGGCAACAATAAAAAAATATATTTTATTAAATTTTTCATCAGGTTTGAATAGTACCTACGTTATATCGTTCGGTAATGGGTTTGTGATTGGCCATTTCTATGCCCATGCTTATCCATTTGCGTGTTTCCAATGGATTGATAATGGCGTCTGTCCACAAACGGGCAGCGGCATAGTAAGGTGATATTTGTTCGTTGTATCGGTTTTGAATTTTTTCGAGCAGTGCTTTTTCCTTTTCGGGTGTTATGGTTTCGCCCGATTTTTTAAGCCGCGCTTCTTCTATTTGCAACAAGACTTTGGAGGCGGCGGCTCCGCTCATAACGGCTATTTCGCCGGTAGGCCAAGCCAACATCAAACGCGGGTCGTATGCTTTGCCGTTCATGGCATAATTGCCGGCTCCGTATGAATTGCCAATAACCACCGTAAATTTTGGCACAACCGAAGTGCTG
>JAMONO010000023.1 GCA_027065715.1 Flavobacteriales bacterium | reverse complement strand
TTTTAAATACTTCAAAACCGACAAACTTCGTTCATATTTGGCTTGTTTACGCACTTGTTTGGTAAGCCGCCTGACAGTTTCCAAATTGTGCGAAACCACTTCGGGTGCTTCCTTTATAATAATGTCTAACAAAGCTTCTTTGCCTTGAAAATCAGGAATAAGTGTTTCCATGGTAATTCCCGGATTAAAAGCTCTTATTTGGCGTATGGTCATAGCCCAAATCTCTGCACCTCCGTCAGGCAAATCATCTCTATCAACCGATGTAATAACCGCATGTTTTACGCCCATCAGTTGTATGGATCGAGCAACTTTTTTCGGTTCTGCCAAATCGACAGGCAAAGGTTTTCCGGTCAAAACATTACAAAAACCACACGAACGGGTGCAAATATTACCCAAAATCATGAAAGTTGCCGTGCGATCTCCCCAACATTCTCCCATATTCGGACACCTACCACTACTACAAATGGTATGTAATTGGTGCGTTTCGACAATATCACGCAAAGCTTTATAGTTTTCTCCGCCGGGCAACTTAACCTTTAACCAAGACGGTTTTCTTACAACTGTCATACAAAACAAATTTATTATTGTAACAGGCAAATTTACAAAAAGAAAAATACGCCCTATCAAAAACTGACAAAAAATCATAAATTTGTTACGGAATAATAATTGCAAGCTTTGTTTCAAAATTCGTTATGAATAATTCGTCTCAAAAAAACCACCAAGGTTTGTCTTACTATTTTTTGTATCCGCTTCTATTCGTATTTTCCATCTGGCTGATATTTTGGATTGAAGAAACCTTTCATCTGAACTTTAACCGACACGGAATTTATCCGAGAAAATTATCCGGTTTGCAAGGTATCGTTTTTTCTCCTTTTATACACGTTGGTTTTACACATATATTAAACAATAGCCTTCCGTTGTTCGTGCTCACCTCGTTTTTGTTTTACCACTACCGACGCGTTGCCTGGAAAATATTGGCTTTCGGCTGGCTGACCACCGGTTTGCTGACATGGTTAATCGGCAGACAATCATATCATATCGGTATCAGCGGTATCAATTATATGCTCATTGCATTCTTGTTTTTTTCCGGTGTATTTATTCGCTATTACCGTCTTATGGCTGTATCCTTAATTGTGGTTTTTTTATACGGCAGTCTTATTTGGTTTATGTTTCCGCTGGTCAAAAACATGTCGTGGGAAGGACACCTGTCGGGTTTTACAACAGGCTTGTTTCTTGCCGCTATTTTTAGCAAAAAATTGAAAAAAACATACGAAAATGAAAAAATCGTAAAAATATATCCCGAAGACGAAGCCTTTTTAAAGCATTTTGATGAAAATGGTAATTTTATTGAAATCATTGAAGAAAATAACAAAAAAGATGAAACATTATAAGTTGAACACAATAAAAATAGAAAAAAAAAGTTTGTATAGTTGCAACAAATAAAATTAGTGTTATCTTTGCGGTTGAGTTTCTATTGTCTGTTTATTAAGCCTCAAAGCTTGAAAAAGACATAGAAAAGTTACTTAAATTATTGAAAATAAACACCTTAATAAACTGAACACAATACATAATAATTAAATAATATGAAAAAAAGATTTTATATTGGTATCTTTTCACTTGCCATCTTCGGTATGTTATTTACGAGTTGTTCTACCCAATCAAACGATTTTAAGCGTTCCAGAGGAACCGGTAGAGCCATGAACGGAAAAGAAGGCGGCTACAAATTCAACCCAAAATTTAAAAATCAAATCACCGGACCGGGATTGGTATTTATCGAAGGGGGAACTTTTACTTTCGGAGAAGTAGAAGATGATGTAATGAACGATTGGAACAATACCCCCAATCAACAACATGTTCGTTCATTCTATATGGACGAAACTGAAGTAACCAATTTGATGTATCTCGAATACCTCGATTGGCTCAAAAAAGTATTTCCCGCCGATGAAGAAGAATATAAAAACATTTATACCGGTGCTTTACCCGACACAATGGTATGGCGCACACCACTCGGTTTTAACGAAGACTTGGTAAACAACTATCTTCGTCACCCCGCTTACGCCCTTTATCCCGTAGTAGGCGTAAACTGGATACAAGCCGTGCAATATTGCAACTGGCGAACCGATCGAGTAAACGAATATTTGCTTTACAAAACCGGCAAATTAAATAAACAAGCTTTGGAAAATCCCAATGCCGACGAACTATTTAATACCGACACTTATTTAACCGCTCCCGAATTGGCTTTCGGTGGTAATACCGATTTATACAATCGCGGCAAAAAACGCAAAAACGATACATTGTTAAATGTAGTAAACAGAAGTTCGGGTATAATTCTACCCTCTTACCGTTTACCCACCGAAGTAGAATGGGAATATGCCGCAAAATCGGATATAGGATTAAGAGAATTTAACACCCTCAAAGGAAGAAAAATTTACCCATGGAAAGGAGCCAGCACACGAACCCTAAAAAAAGGTAAAAACAGAGGAAAAGAATTGGCTAATTTCAAAATCGATGACGGTAACTACGACGGCTTAGCCGGCTGGTCGGACGACGGAGCCGATATTACAGCACCTGTAAAATCCTATCCCCCCAACGATTTCGGATTGTATGATATGGCAGGCAACGTAAACGAATGGGTAGCCGATGTTTACAGACAAATCATTGACGACGAAGCCAACGATTTCAACTACTACAGAGGAAACATTTACACCAAACAAGCCTTTAACGAAGAAGGCGAACTCGTTGTTATTACCCCCGACTCCATTCCCATGGATACTTTACCCAACGGAAAAATCATAGTTAGTCAATTGCCCGGAGCCCCCGGTAGAAAAATGGTCGATGATAATGAATTGTATCTTCGTCAAAACTTTGACCGTGCCGATAATCGCGATTACCGCGACGGTGATATCGAATCGTCCCGTAACTATATGAAAGAAAAAGAAGATGTCGAAAGCAACCCCAGTTTACGCATGTATAACGCTCCCAAACACGAAGTTTACCGAGATTCAACCGAGCTGGTCAAAAACTACGACAAATCAAACGAACGAACTACTCTGGTAAACAACGAAGTTCGTGTTATAAAAGGAGGTTCATGGAGAGACAGAGCTTATTGGCTCGACCCCTCCAAAAGACGTTTCTATCCCCAATATTTATCTCGTAACGACATCGGATTTAGATGTGCCATGTCAAGAGTAGGAACCAAAACCATTAAAAAATCATATAGAAGACCCGTTAATTAATCTGCATATAAAAACCTATTTTTTAAAGTCGGAGCGTGAAACTCCGACTTTATTTTTAACATATAATTTTTTTTATCTTACCTTTGCAAAAAAAATATTTTATGGGCAAAAAATTAGTTATAGTCGAATCACCGGCAAAAGCCAAAACCATTAAAAAATTCCTCGGAAAAGATTATGAGGTTGAATCCAGCTACGGACACATAGCCGATTTACCTTCCAAAGAAATAGGTATCGATTTGAATGACTTTACCCCCAAATACATCGTTTCAAAAGACAAAAAAGAAGTCATCAAAAAACTCAAAAACCTCTCTTCAAAAGCCGAACAAATCTTATTGGCAAGTGATGAAGACCGCGAAGGAGAAGCAATAGCATGGCACTTAAAAAACCAGTTAAAACTTGCCGACGACAAAACCAAACGAATTGTTTTTCACGAAATAACCGAATCGGCAATAAAAAATGCCATCGAAAATCCACGCGACATAAACTATGACTTGGTCAATGCCCAACAAGCCCGTCGCTTATTAGACCGATTGGTCGGCTACGAATTGTCTCCTGTTTTATGGCGAAAAGTAAAAAAAGGACTGTCCGCCGGTAGAGTACAATCGGTAGCCGTCAAACTCATAGTCGATAGAGAAAACCAAATAAAAGCACACAACGCCCAAAGCGTTTTTAAAGTAATCGGAAATTTTTCAAACCATGAAAAACATACCTTTAAAGCTGTATTGGATAAAGAATTTGAACACGAAAATGAAGTTGAAAAATTCTTTGAAACCATCAAAAACGCCGATTTTCATGTAGCCGACATAAGCACCAAAGCTGCCAAAAAAACACCCGCTCCACCGTTTACCACATCAACCTTGCAACAAGATGCCGCTCGAAAACTGGGTTTTAGCGTATCCAAAACCATGATGTTGGCACAAAAATTATACGAAAACGGATACATAACCTATATGCGAACAGACAGCGTCAACCTGTCACAAGATGCCAAAAAACAAGCTGTTGCCATGATTACCGAAACATTTGGCAAAAATTACAGCAAACAACGTAATTATAAAACCAAATCAAAAGGAGCACAAGAAGCCCACGAAGCCATCAGACCTACCATTATTGCCCGAAAAGAAATCAATGTAGATTTTGATTCGAACCGTCTGTATGAACTGATTTGGAAAAGAACACTTGCCTCTCAAATGGCAGACGCCAAAATAGATAGAACCGTTGTTAAAATAGAAAACAACAAAAACAAAAACAATTTTACCGCCAAAGGCGAAGTTATCGTATTTGACGGATTTTTAAAATTGTATCAAGAAGCCAAAGACAATAACCAAGAAGAAAACGAATACAAATCACAATTGCCCAAACTCAAAAAAAACGAAAAATTACAAGCCGATTATATCGAAGCCGTACAAAAGTTTTCACGCCCGCCGGCACGATATAACGAAGCCGCACTGGTAAAAAAAATGGAAGAACTCGGTATAGGCAGACCATCGACCTATGCCCCCACCATTTCAACCATACAAAAAAGAGGTTATGTCGAGAAAAAAAACATTGAACCCAAACAACGCAAAGTAATTAAATACATACTCAAAAACGGTAATATTTCCAAAAAAACCGAAACCGAAAAATACGGCTACGAAAAAAACAAACTCGTTCCCACCGACATAGGTATCGTAGTAAACGATTTTTTGAGTCATCATTTTGACCATATATTAGATTACAATTTCACAGCCAATATAGAAGCCGAATTAGACAAAATAGCCGATGGCAAAAAAGAATGGAAAAAAACCCTTAAAGAATTTTATCAAAAATTTCACCCCATAGTCGAAGACGTTTCCAAAAACGCCGAAAGAGCCCGTGGAGAACGTCTGTTAGGTAAAGATCCGCAAACCGGCAAAAACGTATATGTCAAAATAGGACAATACGGACCATTGGTACAAATAGGCGAATCAAACGAAAAAGAAAAACCCCGTTTTGCCGGAGCCCCGCAAGGCATCAGTCTCAACGACATTACTTTGGAACAAGCCTTGCAAATGTTCCAATTTCCTAAAAACATTGGACAATACGAAAACAAAGATGTAGTCATTGCAACCGGAAGATACGGACCTTATATTATTTTTGACAAAAAATTTATTTCCATTCCCAAAAATATAGACCCCGTAACCATCAGCTTACCGCAAGCCGTGGAACTCATCGAAAAAAAACGACAAGCCGACCGCCCCATAGCCACCTACGAAGGCGAACCCGTATATAAAGGAAAAGGACGCTTCGGTCCCTTTATCAAATGGAAAGACTTGTTTATCAATGTACCCAAAAAATACGATTTTGACAATCTAAACGATCAAGATATTAACCAATTGATCAAAACCAAAATTCAAAAAGAAAAAGACAAAATCATAAAAGTTTGGGACAAAGAAGGCATCAGCCTGCAAAAAGGAAAATGGGGCAGACTGGTAATCGTAAAAGGCAAAAAAAAGGTTATGTTGCCCAAAGGAACCGACCCCGAAAGCATCACCCTCGAAATAGCCAAAAAGAATATCAGCTAAAATAATGTATGCACTGTTAAAACCTTTCGATATCGAATTTGACTTCGAAACGGCAAAAGACTATGGGCTGTTGGGCGGCAACATAGCTGTATTCCACCAAAATCGGCAAACCGATTGGGCTGCATACGAAATTGCCATATTAGGAGTTGAAGAAGAACGCAATGCCATTAACAACGAAGGAACCCGCTTTGCACCCGATCAAATCAGAAAAAGTCTATATGAAATGTTTCCCGGAAACTGGACCAAAAAAATAATCGATTTGGGAAACATTATTACCGGCAAAGAACCGGAACAAACTTACCAAAATGTATCCGAAGTCGTATCCCAACTGATAAAAAATCAAATTTCGGTCATTTTGTTAGGTGGTTCTCAGGACATTACATACGCCCTTACAAAAAGTTTCGATATACACAATAAAGCATATAACCTTTGCGTTATAGACTCGATAATTGACAGTGCTGTAACCGATAAACAAACGGATAACGGTAATTATTTAACCGAAATTATAACAAATGACAGTTCTTTGTTGCATGATTTAAGTATATTTGGTATTCAAACCTATTACAATCATCCGACAAAATTTGAAATTTTTGATCGTTTGTATGTCGATTATTTCAAATTAGGCGAAATACAACAAAATATTGCCGATACCGAACCCGAAATAAGAGAAGCTGACATAGTCAGTATTGACATAAATGCTATCAGAAACGCCGACATGCCCGCACAAACTATCGCCCGTCCAAACGGAATAAACGGTTACGATATATGCATCATGACCCGATTGGCAGGTATAGCCTCTCGAAACAAAATACTGGGAATTTTTGAATACAATCCGTATTTTGACAAAAATAAACTGGGAGCCAATCTGATAGCTCAAATGATATGGTATTATATAGAAGGAAAAAATGCTTATATACCCGATTATCCCGAAATACCCAAAAAAGAATTAATCAAGTTTTATGTAAACAACGACCTGATAAAACTTAACTTTTATAAAAACCCGAAAACAGGAAGATGGTGGTTTGAAATACCCGATATAACCAAACATGGACAACTGTTTGCCTGTTCGGAAAAAGATTACAAACAAGCCGTGGCACTAAAAATAAGTGAAAGAATTTATCATATCATCAACAAAACGGGAATTTGAAATATTAAAATAACAAATACGCAACAAAATAAACAAAATTGTAAGAATTATAGTCGATAAATGTTTAAAAATTACTGAACAAACCAAGTAATAAATATTAATTATAAAAATTTGTGTTTGATTATAATTTATTTTTATATTTGTGGGCTGAAAAAATATTCGAACAATACGATTAAATTATATACATTTATGAAAAAAATCATAGCTTTTTCCGCTATTATCGCTAGTCTATTAACAGGATGTGGAAATAACTACCAAAGAGGAGAGGTTGTAGGAGCCAAAGGACATTCTTGGCACCCCTATCAACCCTATGGAATGAGCCTGATACCGGGAGGTGCTTTCGTTATGGGTAAACAAAACGAAGACAAAGCTTATGCTTTGAACGCACCAACCAGAACGGTAACCGTAAGAGCTTTTTATATGGATGAAACCGAAATTACCAATGCCGAGTATCGCGAATTTGTTAACTATGTGCGTGACTCGATAATCAGGTATAGATTAGCCGTTTTAGCCGAAGAAATGGAAGCTACACCCAAAAAAGGTATCGGCAAATACATGTTCAAAAACTTGGATACGGTCAAAAATGCCTATAATAAATACATGTTGAATACTTACGGCAGTTTAAGCAACCCCGATGACGAAAATGCCGGAAAAGTATTGAACTGGAAAGTTCCTTTAATCTTCAATATTAATAAATTCCCCGATGAATACTACGCCGAAGTTATGGATTCTATGTATTTACCCATAGAAGAAACCGGCGATGCCGAACGTATGTTCGACGTTAATAAATTTGTTTATAAATTACGCTGGTATGACACCGGTGAAGCTGCCCGTCGCGGCGAAAAACGCTCGCAACACATCAAAGATACCGTTGTGCAAGTATATCCCGATACAACCGTATGGGTAAAAGATTTCTTATATGCATACAACGAACCCATGCACAACGACTATTTTTGGCATGATGCATACAGCGACTATCCTGTTGTAGGGGTAAACTGGTATCAAGCCACGGCTTTTGCCGACTATAGAACCAAAAAAATGACTTGGTTCTTGCGTAGCAAAAAAAGAGCCCCTTTGCACAACTTCCGTTTGCCCACCGAAGCCGAATGGGAATATGCCGCTCGCGGCGGTATGGAAGGTAATGACTATCCTTGGGGCGGTCCTTATACCATGAACGAACAAGGATGTTTCTTGGCAAACTTTAAACCGTTCAGAGGAGACTACGGATCAGACCAAGCCGTATTTACAGCCAAAGCCAAATCATATAACCCCAACGGATACAACCTGTATAATATGGCAGGTAACGTAGCCGAATGGACAAATTCATCATTCTACCCCGATTCTTATTACTTCGGCGCATCATTTAACCCCACCACCGACACATACAACAACAAAAGAAAAATCATAAGAGGCGGTTCGTGGAAAGATGTTAAATACTTTATACAAGTGCACTCACGTGCCTACGAATACGCCGATTCGGCCAGAAGTTATATCGGATTTAGATGTGTGCAAGATTTTATGGGAGTTAATGCCCGTAAACTCTCACGCAAAGGACAACATTAATAAACACAAACTATAAAAAACAATTACTAACTATTAAAATTTTAAATTATGGCACAAAAAAAAGGAAAACTCGTTAAGAAAATATTCCACATGGCTTACAGTATCGGAGCTTCCGTAGTAATTCTCGGAGCTTTGGGTAAAATCTTACACATGCCTATCTTCGGTATCCCCGGTGATATCCTTTTGATGATAGGTTTGGGGGTTGAAGCCTTCATCTTCTTTATGTCAGCCTTTGAACCACAAGAAGAAGACTTGGATTGGTCATTGGTTTACCCCGAATTAGCCGGTGGACAACCTCGTAAAAGAAAAGATAAAACAGAAGCCGAATTAGAAGCAAAATTGTCCGAAAAACTGGACGCAATGCTCAAAGAAGCCCAATTAGACGCCAACCTGATGCGCAGTTTGGGTGAAAGTATAAACAAACTACACGAAGCCGCCAAAAGCATGGACGTAGCTACCAATGCAGCCGAACATACACGCAAATATGCCGAAGAATTGTCTATGGCTTCCGCTCAACTGGAAAATCTAAACTCATTATACAAAGTTCAATTGGAAAGTGTAAATAAAAATGCCGCTGCCAATGAAGAAACCGCTGTTTATGCAGAACAATTGAAAGAAAATATGGCTAAATTGAAAGAAAACTTAGCCAGCTTAAACGATGTTTACGGTGGTATGCTTTCAGCCATGAAAGTTAAACAATAATAGTAACACACTATTGTATCATTAACTAAATTTATTAACTTAAAAAATTAAATTAAATGGCAGGAGGTAAATTATCAGCAAGACAGAAAATGATCAATTTGATGTATCTGGTTTTCATTGCGATGCTGGCACTTCAGATGTCTAAAAAAGTTTTATCGGCTTTCGGTAAATCTTCTGAAGAAATGGTGGCAGCAGCCGAAATGAAAAAACAATCAAATGAATATCTACTAAAAACCTTGGCGCAAAGTGCCAAAGATCAACCCGCTAAATACGGTGAAAAATACAAATTGGCTCAAAATATAGAAAACAAAACCAACGAATTTGTAAAATATATTAACAATTTAAAACATGAAATTCTAAAAAAAGAATTCAAAGGCAAAATACCCGAAAAACTCGACTACGAAAGTATGGACAAATCGAGTACGGTAGACGATATGTTCTTTTTAAAAGGCAAAATTCAACCCAAAGCCAAAGAATTTCAACAAAAAATCGAAGCATACAGAAACTATCTTTTGGGAGTTGCCAATAACGGTGCTATCAAAAAAAACATAGAAGAACGCTTTGAAACCAAAGATGTCGTTCACGGCAAAAAAGAAAAAAGAAAAGAACCCTGGTTAATGGCAAACTTCGAAGGATTTCCGACTGTTTCTACCTTATTCAAATTAGATAGTTATGTAAATAAAGCCAAAGAAACCGAAAATGAAATCCTCTCGGGTATGCTTCGCGGACAAATGGCTGCCGATGTTTCGGTTACCAATTACGAGCCCGTTGTGGTATTGGATAAATCGGCCTACTTCCCCGGCGAAAAAGTTACCGGAAAAGTAGCTTTGGGACGTGTGGACAGCACCATGAGTTTTAAAGAAGTAATCATTAACGGCAAACCTGTATCAAAAGACTTATTGACCGGAGGTTACGTTCACCTGGACTTACCAGCCGGAAATATAGGCGAAAAAGAAATAAAAGGAAAAATTATTTTTGAAGAAAAAGGAAAACCCGTAGAACTTCCTTTTGTTATTCCTTATGCCGTTATACCCCGTCCCAATAGCGCCGTTATATCCGCCGATAAAATGAACGTAGTTTACCGCGGTGTGGACAACCCGATGTCAATTTCATTCCCCGGCGTTCCCGATAACAAGGTTAGTGTATCGGCGCCCGGCATCAAAAAAGTCGGAAACGGTAAATATGTTCTTAACGTAACCCGTTACAAAGGAAAAGAAATCAAAATAAATGTAACCGGTAAAATCAACGGTAAAACCGTATCGGACAGCAAAACGTTTCGGGTTAAAAACATACCACCACCGGTTGGAACCGTCCGTGGAGAAAGCGGTATGATCAAAATGCCTAAAAGAAATCTGGAAGTATCAACCATTGGAGCTACCCTACCCGATTTTGATTTTGACATTAAACTCGGTGTAAGAAGTTTCAATGTAAAAATACCCGGACAACCGACACTTAAAGTTAATGGAACCCGTTTTGACGCCAAAGCCAAACAATTGCTCAAACGTGTAAAACGCGGACAAACCGTTTCTATTTTCGGTATCAAAGCTTACTTAAAAGGCAACTCGGGTTACCCTATCAAAAAAGTGTCACCTGTTATTGTTGAAATCATAAACTAATGACTTTTGCAATAGTTAATTGACAAAAAAGATTTAAATAATAGAACAAATGAGAAAAGTATTTTTAATTATTCCACTGTTATTATTAACAAATTCGGTTTTTGCGCAGTTCAATATATTGAATGCCAAAGACCCTGCCGAAATCGGACTAAAAAATGAAGAGCAGAAAAAAATGGACTTCAGTTTGCCGCTTCCCTATCCTTATACAGAAGATAGAGACGTATTGTGGGGCAAACAAGTTTGGGAAAAAATAGATTTGGACGAAAGATTTAATCTTCCCTTATACTATCCAACCGACACATTGGCTTCCATGCCTAACGTGCGTTCATTATTTGACGCTCTGTATGCCGGTATCAAACAAGGTAAAATAACCAAAGTCTATGCCGACAGTTATTTTACCCAAAAACTAACGGTGGACGAAATAGAAGAAAGAATGACAGCCGTTGATACTACCGATGCCGGAAAAGATCAGTTGGCTGACGAAGGTATTGTTGACGAACAATATATTACTCGTATTCACGTCAATTCGGAATTAATAGAAGAATACCATTTTAGAGGTATCTGGTATTTCGATGCCAAATACGGTGAATTAAAATACCGCTTACTCGGTATTGCTCCAGTTGCCATTGACCCCAAAGGTATGGCTGCCGGCATGACTCCCGATTTGGTAGAAATATTCTGGGTATTCTTCCCCGATGCCCGTTTGACATTGCACGAATACTACGCTTTTAACCCACGCAACACCATTCGTCCCATTGATTATGATCACCTCTTGAATGCACGTCGTTTTAGCGGTATCATATACAAAGAAGACAATGTTTACGGCGATCGAGAAATCAAAGAATATATTCACGACAACGCTTTGCGACAACTACTGGAATCGCAAAGAATAAAAGATAAAATTAGAGAATACGAAGAAGATATGTGGAATTATTAAAAATACATTTTCAAAATACTCATTCAAAGAAGTCGTCTCACAGCAGGCGACTTCTTTTTTTATACTCAAAATCAAAATACCAAAAGAATAGATATTATTTCTTATTTTTGTAAAAAAGAAACCGAATATGAGAGATAAATTACAACTGGTTAAGAACAGATTTGACGAAGTTTCGGACTTAATCATACAACCCAACATTATTTCTGACCAAAAAAGATATATAGCTCTAAATAAAGAATACAAAGACCTGCAAAAAATAGTAGAAAAAATAAAAGAATACGAAACCCTGCTTGACAATTTACAAGAAGCACAAGAAATCATTAAAACGGAATCAGACACCGAAATGATTGAAATGGCTAAAATGGAATTGGAAGAAGCTCAAAAAAAAATACCCGAGTTAGAAGAAGAAATCAAATTAATGATGATACCCAAAGACCCCGAAGATGCCAAAAACGTTATTGTTGAAATAAGAGCCGGAACCGGGGGAGACGAAGCCAGTATATTTGCCGGTGATTTATATAGAATGTATTCCAAATATGCCGACAAAAAAGGTTGGCGCACCGAAATTGTCGATTATAACGAAGGAACCTCAGGAGGTTTTAAAGAAATGATATTTAAAATAACGGGAGACGATGTTTACGGCACCATGAAATATGAAGCCGGAGTGCACCGGGTACAAAGAGTACCACAAACCGAAACCCAAGGACGTGTGCATACCTCAGCAGCAACCGTAATGGTCTTGCCCGAAGCCGAAGAGTTTGACATTGAAATTAACCCCAACGATATCAGAAAAGATTTATTTATGTCTTCCGGTCCGGGCGGACAATCGGTTAATACCACCTACTCTGCCGTTCGTTTGACCCATATTCCAACCGGTATTGTAGCTCAATGTCAAGACCAAAAATCACAACACAAAAACTACGAAAAAGCTTTAGCCGTATTACGTTCGCGTCTGTATGAAATCGAATTGAAAAAAAGACAAGAAGCCGATGCGCAATTTCGTAAATCAATGGTGTCAAGCGGCGACCGCTCTGCCAAAATCCGCACCTATAATTACCCCCAAGGAAGAGTTACCGACCACCGTATCAACCTTACTTTATACGATTTGCAAAACATCATTAACGGCGAACTCGACAAAATAATAGATGCACTACGTTTGGCAGACAATGCCGAAAAACTTAAAGCCGCAGGCGAACAACTTTGATACATGAAAAACAAAATAAACATAACAGACCAAACCGGCAGAAAAATAAATTTAATTCAACCACCCGAAAAAATTGTTTCGCTGGTGCCTTCCGTTACGTTTTTATTGTATCTGTTAAATTTAGAAAAACAAACAACAGGTATCACACGATTTTGCAAGTATCCCAAACATTGGAAAAAACAAAAAACCATAGTCGGAGGAACCAAAGATATTAAAATCGAAAAGATAACTCAACTCATGCCTGAGTTTATTATTGCCAACAAAGAAGAAAACAGCAAACAAACAGTCGAAAATTTGGAAAAAACAGTTCCGATTTACGTATCCGATGTAGTCGATTTAAAAAGCAACAAAAAATTTGTAACCGATATCGGACAAATAACCGGTAAAACAAATGAAGCCGAAAATCTATTAAAACAAATTGATTTTTTGACCGAACAATTACAAAAAACAAAATCAAAAACATACAAAAGTTTATACCTAATATGGCGCGAACCATGGATGAGTATCGGCGGAGATACCTTTATCAGCCACATGATGCAAGTTGCCGGTTTTGAAAATATCTTGATAAATGAACAAAGGTATCCCGTTGTGGACTTTAAACAAATAAAACAACAACCCGAAGTAATATTTTTGTCTTCCGAACCTTTTCCTTTCAAAGAAAAACACAAAATCGAATTACAAAAAATTTTTCCTCAATCCGAAATATTATTGGTAAAAGGAGAAGCCTTTACATGGTTTGGGGCATATCCGGTATTCGGATTACCCTATCTGTTTCAACTCTATCAAAAAATAAAAAACAATGCATAGCAAAAAAGAAAAACTACAAGCACTGGGGCGATTACTCGACATTATGGACGATTTGCGAGTAGGATGTCCGTGGGACAAAAAACAAACCTTTGACAGCCTACGACATTTGACCATAGAAGAAGTTTACGAGCTGGCAGACGCTATCATTGACAAAAAATACGAAGAAATAAAAAAAGAACTCGGCGATTTGCTATTACACATTGTTTTTTATGCCAAAATAGGCGAAGAACAAAAACAATTCGATATTGCCGATGTTGCTCATGCCATAAGCGAAAAACTCATTTACCGTCATCCGCATATTTATGGCGACGTTAAAGTCAAAGACGAAAAAGAAGTTAAAGAAAACTGGGAAAAACTCAAACTCAAAGAAGGAAAAAAATCGGTTTTGGAAGGTGTTCCCAAGTCACTACCTGCTATGATTAAAGCCATGCGCATGCAAGAAAAAGCCAAAGGAGTTGGATTTGATTGGGAACATAAAGAACAAGTATGGGACAAAGTGCAAGAAGAACTCAATGAATTTAAAGACGAAGTCAATAACAATAATACGCTTAAAATGGAAGAAGAATTTGGCGACGTATTGTTTGCGTTGATAAATTATGCCAGATTTGTAGGAATAAACCCGGAAACAGCCTTGGAAAAAACCAATAAAAAATTTATGAAACGCTTTCGATTTATAGAACAAGAAACCAAAAAAGACGGAATAGACCTGCAAAAAATGTCATTAGACGAAATGGAGAACTATTGGCAACGTTCCAAACAAAACAAATAACATATTAAACAACGATATGAAAACCCGATTTGGTTTAAGCATATTATTTATCTTACTCTTTAATCTTCCGAACGGTTTCGGACAAGACAGTCTGCACGTCGATATCCAAAAATTGTTAAAAATAAAACCCAAGACCTTAAATCGAATAGACAGACAGCTTAAATATATCAAATATGACACAATTCAAATGAAAGAATTGTTGCGTCTCAGTCAAAAAAACAATTATCCCGAAGCCGAAATTTATGCCTATAACATGCTGGGAAAAACCAACCGTATCAATACCAATTTTTCCAAAGCTATCTTCTACCACCAAAAAGCATACGACAAAGCCACCGAAATTGACAATTTGAATATGCGCATTTACAGCCTGAATATGCTGGGTGTCGTTTATCGTCGCATGGACGCTGTAAAATCTGCTTTGGAATATCACAATAAAGCATTACAACTGGCTCAAAATCAAACTTTTAAAGACAAAGAAACTTTAGAAAACATCGCAATATCGCACAACAGTATTGGCAATATATATTTGCTGTTGGAACGTGACGATTTAGCCTATTTGCACTTCAAAAAAGCTTTAAAAATTGAAAAACAATTCGATAACAAACTGGGACAAGCCATTAACTATCAAAACATCGGCTCGATACTCGAAAAAAGAGGTAATTTGAATCAAGCGCTGGCATACTATCGAAAATCGTTATGGTATAACGATAAAATCAATTCAAAATTGGGTAAAATCATTTGCAATAACAGTATAGGCAATGTGTATTTAAAACAAAACCAACCCGAGAAAGCCCTTCAAATAATCCAACCCAACCTACTGTATGCCAAAGAGTTGGGAGACAATTATTATCTTGCCGACGTATATATCAATCTGGGAAAAGTTTATTTAAAACTAAACAAGTATCAACAAGCTGAAAATTTTTTAAAAAAAGGTTTGCAAATAGCCATTGATAAAAAAATACCCTCACAAGCATCGGAAGCTTATAAACAGTTTAGTATTTTGGAAGAAAAAAAAGGAAACTATCAAGCTGCCTTAGCTTATCACAAAAAATACACCAAAGAAGAAAACAAAATACTAAACGAAAAAAACCGTCAGTTGGTTACCGATGTCATTATCAAGCAAATAAAACTCGAAAACAAAGAAAAAATTCAAGAACTGGGACAAGAAAACCAAATGGTAAAAAAGAAACTCGACAAAACCAAAAAATCGTTTTATTTCACCTTATTGTTTAGTTTACTGATTTTTATATTAGGGTTGATTTACTACAAACAATACCAGCTCAACAACCAAAAAAAATTGATGAACTTGGAACAAAACTTACTAAGAGCACAAATGAATCCGCACTTTATATTCAATTCGCTCAACTCCATCAAAATGTTTATCATACAAAACAAACCCAAAGATGCGGTTATTTATCTCAGCACTTTTTCAAAATTGGTCAGAAGTATTTTGCAATCGACCATTGACAAAGAAACCACCTTGCAAGATGAAATCAATACCATTAAAATGTATGTAGCCATTGAAAATACCCGTTTTTCCAATCAAATAGATTTTGAAATAGATGTTGAAGACCAATTAAACTTACAACAAATAAAAATTCCGCCGCTTTTTACACAACCGTTTATCGAAAATGCTTTGTGGCACGGTTTATCTCCCAAAGAAGGCGATAAGAAATTAACAATTCGTATATATTCCAAAAACGATACCCATTTGGTTATTGAAATAACAGATAACGGAATTGGTCGTAAAAAAGCGCAAGAAATAAAAGCCGGAAGAACCTTTAAAAGAGCTTCGGTGGGAATTAAACTATCGGAAGAACGTTTAAAACATTTTTCAAAAAATTATAAATATTCTCACCAACTCAAATTTGTAGATTTGTATGATGAAAACGGCGAACCCGCCGGTACCAAAGTCATTATCGAAATACCGTATAAATAAAAAATATGAAATTAGTAGTAGATATAGGAAATACCAATATAGTTTTGGGGTTGAAAAACAAAGAGAAATGGCAACATATTTGGCGATTGGAAACCAACAAAAAAGCCTCAGAGTATCAGTATAGTCTCAAAATTAACAATCTGTTGTGGGAAGAAGGTCTCAATCCGAACGATATAAACCACACCATACTCAGCACGGTTGTTCCCGAGTTAAAAAATCCGTTTATCCACTTGCTTTACAAGCTCAATCATACAGATGTTATAGTAATGGATAAACATGTATATCCGCAACTGAATTTGAACATTTTAAATCCGGATGAAATAGGCAGTGATTTGGTTGCCAATGTTCTATCGGCACACAACAAATACCGTCAAAACAGTATTATCATAGATTTTGGGACGGCACTTACGTTTACAGTTGTAGATAGAAC
>JAMONO010000022.1 GCA_027065715.1 Flavobacteriales bacterium | reverse complement strand
CGAACCCATTATCAGTGATGTCATCAGTATGGAAGGCGAAAAAAACGGCATACCCGTCGAAGTAGCCATGATATACAATACTTCATATACCGAAAATATACATTCGTATGTAAACAATATCAATACCCACGAAGGCGGTACACACCTGTCGGGTTTTAGACGCGGTTTGACTTCCACTTTAAAAAAATATGCCGAAAAATCGGGTATGTTGGACAAATTAAAATTCGAAATTTCGGGTGATGATTTTCGCGAAGGTTTAACTGCCATTATATCCGTCAAAGTTGCCGAACCACAATTTGAAGGACAAACCAAAACCAAATTGGGCAACCGCGAAGTCAGTGCACCGGTCAGTCAAGCGGTTTCCGAAATGCTGACCAACTACTTGGAAGAAAACCCCAAAGATGCAAAAGCTATTGTCGATAAAGTAATATTGGCAGCACAAGCAAGACACGCCGCCAAAAAAGCACGCGAAATGGTGCAACGCAAAACCGTTATGGGTGGCGCCGGATTGCCCGGAAAACTCTCCGACTGCTCAGAAACAGATAGCGAACGCTGTGAAATATTTCTGGTAGAGGGAGACTCCGCAGGCGGAACCGCCAAGCAAGGACGTGACCGAAATTTTCAAGCTATTTTACCCTTACGCGGAAAAATACTTAACGTCGAAAAAGCCTTACAACATAAAGTTTTTGACAACGAAGAAATCAAAAATATTTTTACGGCACTGGGAGTAACCATTGGAACGGAAGAAGACAGCAAAGCACTCAACTTGGAAAAACTGCGTTATCACAAAGTCATCATCATGACCGATGCCGATGTGGACGGAAGTCATATCTCAACTCTTATCTTGACATTTTTCTTCCGGTACATGCGCGAATTGATTGAAAACGGACACGTATATATAGCTACACCTCCACTCTATCAAGTTAAAAAAGGCGCCAAAAAAGCTTACGCATGGTCAGATGAAGAACGAGATAAATTGATAGAAGAATTCGGACAAGGTGCTCACGTGCAACGTTACAAAGGTTTGGGTGAAATGAATGCCGAACAACTTTGGGAAACCACCATGAACCCCGAAAGTCGTATCCTTAAACAAATTACCATTGACAACGGAACCGAAGCAGACCGCGTATTCTCTATGCTAATGGGCGACGAAGTACCACCACGTAGAGAGTTTATTGAAAAAAATGCCATTTATGCCAATATAGACGCATAAACACATTCAAAACAAACAACTGTCTTAAAAGTAATGTATTACAAAATAATTGCAAACGAAACATCACAACATATTCCGTTTCATAAGCAAGACTAACGCCATGTAACTTACTTTTAAGACGGTTTTTCTTATATTATGAACAATAACCAAGAATACATATTGTCAAAAGCTTTAAAGTATGCCGAAAAAGGAAAAACTTATGGTGAAATAAGAAAATTTGTAATCAGTCAAAATCCTGACAAACCGGTTGTGCGTAAAATTATGGCTGAGGTTGATAAACAATTATTCATTCAAGCAAAAAACAATAAGCATAATCAGAAAAATTTACAAAACATAATATTTTGGACAATGCTTATACTTACGCTTTTATCTTCTTTTATGTATTATTTACAAGGAAAAGGAATAATTGTATTTTTACACACCGGTGGTATTATCGGTTACTTTATTTATAACAATTTACAAAACCTAAAATTAAATAAACATCAATCGGAAACACGCCGTTTCAAATCAAGATACTAAATTTATGAAACCCAATCAAAACAAAACATTCAACGATCTCAGTAACTTAAAAGACTTGTTAAAAGAACAATATCCCGATTACGTTCCCGAAACTGTTTCAGACGAACAAAACACCGAAAATTACGGTGCATACACCGGTCAAAAATTGGAAGCACATTTTTCTAAAAAAGGACGGGGCGGAAAAATAGTTACCGTTATCAAAGGATTTGAAGGAAATGAACAAGCCTTAAAAAAATTGGGAAAAGAACTCAAAAATCAATTGGGCGTTGGTGGCAGTGTAAAAAACGGTGAAATCATAATACAAGGTAATAATCGCGATAAAGTAGTTCAACTATTACAAAAAAAAGGGTTTAAAGTCAAAAAGATAGGCGGGTAATTTACGATTGACCGATATCCGATGTTTCGGGAGATAAACTAATGAACCAACTTCGGACCATGAACTGATTTATAAACTTCTTGATGCTTCGTAAT
The DNA here is from genome assembly GCA_027065715.1 of Flavobacteriales bacterium. GTDB lineage: Bacteria > Bacteroidota > Bacteroidia > Flavobacteriales > Flavobacteriaceae > WGBX01. Next base: position 14,819 of record JAMONO010000022.1, on the reverse strand, counting down.
ATGTCCATTGAAACAGGCATTAAATTTGTAATGGAAGCTATAATAATTTAATCACCGTAATCAACAATTTTTTTCTCTTATTATTTGTCAATAAAATTACCGATTAAAAGCCTAATAAAAAAAGCGAGCAGAAAATTCTACTCGCTTTTTTTTGTGTTATTGGAATTAACATTAAGAGTGACCAAAAGCCACTATTCTTAATATTTTGACATTCAATACGATCCAACGCCAAGCTTGCCAAATGATACATTTACGCATAAAGCGGGTAAAAGGCGTGGGAATAGGGGCATACGAAAAATCGGTATAGCCTCTTGTAATTTTGGTCAGATGTTTTTTATTGGACATAATATTAATTTTTTTTTATGATTAATAATTTCAAAAAAAGACTATTCGGGCAATAACCACCAGAACGGGTAACCTTTGGCTTTATGCAAGAACATATAGTGCATAAACCATTTGAGCCAATGTCCCGCCAATCCGGGTTCACCCATGGTATAAGTCAAAGAACGACCGTATTCGGGGTATTTTTCCCAATTTTGGACAATAGGATAAACCGTCATAGTGGCTGCCATACCGTTGGTCATACCATAACCAGCCGAAACGATACAAGCAGCACCCATTTTAGCCATTGAAGCGCGGTGTTTGAGTTTATCCAAAGTAGCTTTTCCTTTGATGACATCACGAATATTTTGGGCAACAATTTTACCCATAACTCCCGAAGGCATACCGGTTCTTGGAGGTGCGGGAACTATTGTAGTGCCATTGGGCGATGTAAAGGGTTTGGATATGGTATGCGGAGGAGCAAAAGCAATACCCGGTGCAAAAATATTTTTGTAATCGGGATTTTGCACGACTTCGGGCCAATCGCTGGCTTTCCACTCTTCATAAGGTTTTTTGGTATAATCGGCATCAACTACCATAAAACCATTGGGTTTGAAAAGTTTTGAAGTAATATCTTCACCGTTTTTGTCAAAGGCTTGTATGCCGGGGCCGGAAAAAGCCGGAATAAGCATGGCAAAGTCATACGGAATTTCTTTGAACTCACCTTTTAAATTTTCATAATGAATTTTGCCTTTTTCTACTTTTTTGACACCGGCACGCTTAATCCAAAAAATTTCTCTTTCGGCAAAAAACGATTCGGTAAAGACTTTGGTTGGTGTAATATAACCGCCGTATTTGATATAAGCACCCCCCATGGCAAAATCACCTACTTCATATTCGTTGGTGATGTAAGTTATATTAGCTTTGTCTGACAAACCGCGACGATTAATTTCGTGATATACATTTAATATGTATTCAAATGCCGCACCTTGACAAGTAGCCCCCGGGTGTCCAATACCTATAACGATATTTTGATTTTCGCCGGCTTCCATTTTTTTTATGGATTTTTGCAATTCTTCCCAAGCGTGTGCCGCATGGTCGTAGGTACAGACAGACACCGTATTGCCGGTTTGCGGTCCCAAACCTTCTGTCTTATCAAAACGCAATTGTGGTCCGGTAGCATTGACCAAAAAATCATACTCTACTTCTTCCACTTCACCTTCTCTGCCTTTTGCCACATATTCGATTTTGACAAAAGGTTTTTCGTGCCCGCTACCTCCTTCGGGATGAATAGAGGTTGCTTTGGCTTGTTTGTAATCAATACCCCATTTTTTGTATTTAGGGGCTAATTCAAAATAAACCTCTTCGGGTTTCATTCTACCAACGCCTACCCAAATATTGGAAGGAACCCATTGGTATTTGGAATTGGGTGAAACTACAATCACCTCATGTTTTTTTCCGAGCCATTTTCTAAGGTATGTCGAGGCTGTATGCCCGGCTATACCGGCTCCTAATACTACAACTTTTGCCATATTAATTGAGTTATTTTATGTTTATTTGCCACAAATGTAACAAAAAAATGACAAATATCATAAACTTATCAGCTTTTTTTTTGCTTTGCCGTTATTGGGTGATAAATGTCATTATTTTAACGTTTTTTTACTAATAACTCAAAATTATCCCAATCATTTTATTAATTGTTTCAAATTATAAACCGATTTGACAATTATTTATTCAACTTATTTCATATAAAAAAAGTGTTACCTCGCCGGGCAACACTTTTTTAATGTCAAAATATTGTAAAATTTATATTATCAACATCGAGTCGCCATACGAATAAAAGCGATATTTTTCTTTAATGGCTTCTCGATAGGCTTCCATTATTAAATCGTATCCGCCAAAAGCTGCCACCAACATGAGCAAAGTCGATTTAGGGGTATGAAAATTGGTTACCAAAGCATTGGCTATTTTAAAATCATAGGGTGGAAAAATAAATTTATTGGTCCAGCCTTCAAAGGGTCTCAAATAATTGTCGGCAGTAACCGAAGATTCTAACGAACGTATAACCGTAGTGCCTACTGCACAAACCCGTTTTTTCTCGTCAATGGCTTTGTTTACAATTTCAGCCACGCGGTCTTCAATAAAAAATTGTTCCGAATCCATTTTGTGTTTTGACAGGTCTTCTACTTCAACCGGATTGAAGGTTCCGATACCCACATGCAAGGTTACTTCGGGCAAATGTATGCCTTTAATTTCCAATTTTTTTAACAAATGTTTTGAAAAGTGTAATCCGGCGGTAGGAGCGGCTACGGCACCTTCGTGTTTGGCATAAATGGTTTGATAACGTTCTTTATCGTCATCTGTCGGGGGTCTTTTTATGTACTTGGGCAAAGGGGTTTGTCCGAGTTCTTTTAATTTTTTTCTAAATTCTTCATAAGTTCCGTCATACAAAAAACGCAGCGTTCTGCCTCGCGAAGTAGTATTGTCAATAACTTCGGCTACCAGTGTTTCATTTTCGTCAAAAAAAAGTTTGTTACCGATACGTATTTTACGAGCAGGATCGACCATTACGTCCCACAAACGGGTTTCGGGGTCAAGTTCACGCAGTAAAAAAACTTCAATTTTGGCACCGGTTTTTTCTTTGTTGCCATACAAACGGGCAGGAAAAACTTTGGTATTGTTCAATACCATAACATCGTCTTCGTCAAAATAATCGATGATATCCTTAAAAAGTTTGTGTTCAATTTTTCCACTGTTACGATGCACCACCATCAAACGGGATTCTTCTCGGCAATCGGCGGGAAATTCGGCTAATAGCTCGGAGGGGAGTTTAAAATCAAATTCTGATAATTTCATATACCTTTATTTTTTTATTGAAGTTGAAAAGATTTTATTAATAAAATACAATTTCAACAAATAGCGGGCAAATATACAACATCACCTACCCCTTTGTCAAGTTATTTTTTTGTATTTCAATAAACAGTAGTAAATCATGAAGCAATCGAGATATTAAGGTTTTAAATTGAAAACTAATATATTATGTTAAAGCAAAAAAATTACTTGATTATTTGAAGTAAAATGATTAATTTTAGGGAAAAATTATTTATTATGGAAAATACAAGAGAAGTTATCGGACATGTCATCAAAGAAGAAACAATTAGTTTAATACAACATCATTTATTACCCAATACCGTCGTTATCAACATTGACCACCCTTTTCCGGGTTATCACGGTTCCGGATATGATTTTTCGTCTCACCCGCGTTCTATCATTATCCTCACCCAAAAACTCTATTCATTTGCCAAAATTTTAAGAGCTCAAAAAAGAATAAACCATAAAGAACCATGGCATATAAACGCTTCTTTTGCCAAACTCAAAGTCGGCAAACAAATTTATTACGGTATTAGAATAAAAGGTTTGAATAGCTATGACCAAATCCCCGATTTGCAAAAGGAATTTCTTAATTTGGGTTTTGAATTGCTCAAATCGACCAAAATAAAAACCGACAGACCCGTATCTATCAAAATCAGTAAATTTTTTCACATTAAATCTTTGGACGAAGCCATATATGCAGACAAGTGCATCGATGATATGTATTATATCGAAATACCCGATTATTTGTCGTGGGAAAATTTCAGAACTATGACCGAACATGTCAAACACAATGTCAGCAACAATAATTTTGACGTAGTCAAAGGAATATTTTATAAAGATGATACCGTTAAAGATATGATTCGAATTTATAAACCGAAAATCACATTGGACTTACTACGCGAAATTAAACAACGTTATACGAAAGCCTTTTAATGATGAAACCTCAAGAAGGACAACCTGTTCATTGGCAAATTGACGGACATAATATTGAAATAAAATATCCGGGTAAAATGTTTTGGCCGGAAGAAAATATTACCAAAATTGAACTGGTACAATATTATCGTGATATGGCGGACATCATGATGCCTTATTTAAAATTGCGTCCGGTTACCTTACATTATTTTCCACGCGGTATTCACAAAGTTTCTTTTTACAAAAGAGATTACAGTCACCCTGTTACGGGATTGATAGAAACTTATCCATACAAAGAAATCAGTCAAAACAAAACCATTAATGTTCCGATTGTAGCAAGTCGTGCCGGTTTGATATACTTGGCTTCAAAGGGTTGCATCGAATTTCATACGTGGGCTTCACTCATTACAGATATATTCCGCCCTACATGGGTTGTTATCGATTTGGATATAACCGGCAAAACTCCTTTTAAGAAAGTTTTGACAGCCGCACAAATTTTGCGCGAATATTTATTGTCTCTAAATCTGCAATCGTTTGCCAAAACCTCAGGTGGTTCAGGATTGCACATATACATACCTGTTGCACCTGTTTATACTTTTGAACAAGTCAGAAACTGGTTGGCACAAATAGGCAAACTCCTACAGCAACAATATCCCGACATATTTGCCTTGCCACAAAAACAAAACAAAACACACGACAGCAACAAAGTTGTAATAGATTATAGACAAAACACCATAACCCGCAATACGGCAAGTGTTTATACGGCACGAGCCAATAGCGTCGCGACAGTATCAACTCCGATTACTTGGGAAGAAGTTGCCGAAGGAAAAATAAAACCTTCTGATTTTACTCTCAAAACCGTTCCCGAACGAGTAAAAGAAAAAGGTGATTTGTTTATAAAGGTATTGCAACTCAAACAAAAATTGCCTATCGATTTGTAGATAAAGCACCCAATTCTTTGGCTCTGGTATAGGCTTTCTGCACAGCTGTCTTGATTTTTTTATCTATCCTATTATCAATCAAATACTTTATAGCCGCTTCGGTAGTTCCGCCTTTGGACGAAATTTTATCTATTAAACCGCTACAAGAATCTTGAGTAGTTTGAAAATATTCGACTATACCTTTAAAGGTTTGTATCGTCAGCATCTCGGCTTCTTTTTTGCTAAATCCGAGTTCAACAGCAGCTTGCATGACCGCTTGCATAAAATACAATACATAAGCCGGTCCCGAACCCGAAACCGCCGTACCGGCATCAATTAAATCTTCGTTGGAAACATACAAATTTTTTCCGGTGCTTTCGAGCAAATTTTGCACGGTTACCAGTTCGATGCGAGTAACTTCGTCGGATGAAGTAAAAACTGACATGCCTTCACCTATTTGCGCTGCTATATTGGGCATGGCTCTGATAACCTTATCAACCGATAAAGCCCGTTGAATTGTGGCTATATCAATACCTGCCATGATGGATAAAAATACTTGTTCGTTGCTGATATAAGGTTTAATTTGACGAGCCAAATCCGAAAAAGACTGAGGTTTAACGGCTAAAACAACCAAATCGGCTTGTGCCAAACGCACATCGGGTTGTTCATAAATATGATTGATACCGATCTTTTTTAAAGCTTCAAATTTATTGGTATCTTTTTCCAAGACGGCAAAGTGCGAAGCATCGGTTATATAATTTTGCACAAAACTTTTGGCAAAACTTTGTCCCATATTACCACCGCCTATTATTAATATTTTCATGAAGTTTTTTTTATATACGAAGTTTTCTTTATTGATTCGTTTTATACAAATTACATTTTTATACTTTTGAGGAACTTACATATCGACTAATCGACATATCTTGTTGTTTATCAATCATTTATACAAAATAAACTATTTACTGGCAAACATTTTAACATCGGTTTCGGATACTTCTTTGCCACCTAATATAATTAGTCGTTCGACTACATTGCGCAGTTCTCTGATATTGCCTGTCCAATCGTAATTTTGCAAGAGTTTAATGGCTTTGTCCGAGAAATTTTTTACGGGAATACCTTGTTCTTGGGCAATTTTTTTTGAAAAATGTTCTATCAACAAAGGAATATCTTCACGTCGTTCGTTAAGAGAAGGTACTTTAATTAAAATAACCGCCAAACGGTGGTAAAGATCTTCTCTAAAACGACCTTCGGCAATTTCTTTTTTTAAATCTTTGTTGGTGGCGGCAATTACACGCACATCAACTTTGATATCTTTGTCGCTTCCCACCCGATTGATGCGATTTTCTTGTAGGGCTCGCAATACTTTGGCTTGAGCCGAAAGGCTCATGTCTCCTACTTCGTCCAAAAACAAGGTTCCTCCGTTGGCTTGTTCAAATTTGCCTTTTTTATCTTTATAAGCTCCTGTAAAAGAACCTTTTACGTGTCCAAACAACACACTTTCGATCAACTCGGAAGGAATAGCGGCACAATTTACTTCAACCATAGGTCCTTTACTGCGTTGGCTTTTTTGGTGTATCCAATGGGCAACCAACTCTTTACCGGTTCCGTTAGCTCCTGTTATAAGCACGCGAGCATCGGTTGGGGCTACCTTGTCTATAACTTCTTTGATATGTTTGATTTTGTCAGACTCACCTATCATTTCGTATTTTTTGCTGACTTTCTTTTTCAATTGAATATTTTCAACCACCAATTCTTTATGTTCCAAAGCATTTTTGACCGAAGTCATCAAACGGTTTAAATCGGGTGGTTTGGGTATATAATCAAAGGCGCCTATATGCATGGTTTTAACAGCGGTATCGATGTCTCCGTGTCCCGAAATCATTACAAATGTAGTTTCGGGTTTTATTTTTTTGGCTTCTTCGAGAACTTCAATACCGTCTTTTTTGGGCATTTTTATATCACACAACACCAAATCGTAGTCATTTTGTTTTATAAGTTCGATACCTTCCATGCCATCGGCTGCTTCTTCTATTGCATAAGTCTTATCCATTTGTTCCAAAATACGTTTCAGCACCCTGCGAATGGCGGCTTCATCTTCAATTATCAGTATTTTTTTCATTGTTTATTGTATTTAGTTCGGTTTTAAGTTAATTTTTGTAGTTTTTTCCCAACAAAGATAAGTATTTTGTGCTAATACATCTGATATAAGACCGTTATAAAGTAAAATAAGCTATTTCGCCATGTAATAAATTATTATTGAGAAAAACAGGTTTGCAAGCACACAATTTTCATGAAAACATATCGTGAATTTTTTCAAAAAAAGATTTTTCGGATTTTCCCGGGTTAGGTTGAAAATTGGGGTGCTTAAAGTATTTTTTAAAAAATTCTTTTTGTTCTTTATCAAGTTTTTTGGGCATCCACACATTGACATTAATCAACATATCGCCGTAACCGTATCCGTCGATGTCGGGTACACCTTTGTTTTTCAGGCGAAGTATTTTGCCGGGTTGAATACCTTCTTCGAGTTTTAATTTGATTTTGCCGTGTGGTGTTTCCATAATTTTTTCGGTTCCCAAAACGGCTTCCGGTATTGAGATATACAAATCGTGGTGGAGGTTATTTCCTTCACGTTTAAACTTATCGTCGCTTATTTCAATTAATTGCACAATAAGGTCTCCCGGAATACCGTTGTTGCTCGGTGCTTCATTTCCTTTTCCTGCCACTCTGAGTTGAACACCGTTGCGTACGCCTTTGGGCAATTTAACACTTACTATATCTTCTTTGGTCAGCATGCCGTTGGCATCTGATCCATGTTCTCTACTGTGCAATATTTGACCTGTTCCGTGACATACATTACAGGTTCCTGTGGTTTGCATTCGTCCGAAAATGGTATTTGTAATACGGCTTATACGTCCGGTTCCTCCGCATTGATGACAAGTGGCATATTGGGTGCCGGGTGCTTTTACTTTTCGTTTTATTTTTATTTTCTTTTCACCTCCTTTGATGATATCTTCAAGAGTAATTTTTAATCTTACCCGCAAATCGGTTCCTCTACTGCGAACGGTTCGATGCGAACTATACGAATGGCTACGGCTTTGCGACGAAAATCCCCCACCGAATATATCGCCGAATATATCTCCGAACTGGGCAAAAATATCTTCCATATTCATGTGATGAGCACCAAAACCACCGGCTCCTTGAAAGGCATCGTGTCCATAGCGGTCATAACGTGCCTTTTTGTCAGGGTCGGACAAAACTTCGTAAGCTTCTGCTGCTTCTTTAAATTTTTCTTCGGCTTGTTTATCACCCGGATTTTTATCGGGGTGATATTTGATTGCCATTTTGCGGTAAGCTTTCTTAATTTCGGCGGCTGTTGCGCTTCGGCTCACTCCTAAAATTTCGTAGTAATCTCTTTTCATGCGTTTTTGTTTGATTATTTTACAACAAAACTGTCACAAAAAGTCTCATGACTTTTTATGACAGTTGTTACAATCATGTTCAATGTATATTTATCTGCCGGTTACAACTTTGGGAAAACGTATGTTTTTATTTCCCAATTGGTATCCTTGTTCGACTACATCAACAATTTTATTTTTCATTTTTTTATCTTCTACCGGCACTTGTGCAATAGCTTCGTGTTTTTCGGGGTCAAAATCGTCGCCTTTGTTTACTTCAATATGTTTTAATCCTTCTTTTTGAAGGGTTTTTTTAAATTTGTCATAAATCAATTCGACCCCTTTTACCAATTCATCTTCTTTGTTCTTTTTCATTTCGGCAATGGCTCTTTCAAAATCATCTAAAATAGGTAACAGGTTTTTGATGACTTTTTCGGCTGCCGTATCAAACAATTCCAATTTTTCTTTGGCGGTTCGTTTTCTATAATTTTCAAATTCGGCATATAATCGTAAATATTTATCTTTTTCGTCTTTGAGATTTTGTGTCAGCGTATCAATTTCTTGTTTTTCTTTTTGCATATCGTTGTTTTCAACTTGCTGTTTTTCGGCTTGTTGATTATTTTTTTCTATATTTTTGTTTTGCTTTTTGTTTTCTTTATCGGCTTTGTTTTTTTTGCTTTGTTTTTTCATAATCTTCCTGTTTTGCTTTCGACATTTCAAACTGCAAATATATTGCCAATTGTTGAAACTGACAAATTGACATCGATGTAAGGCTTACACGTTAAAACGTTTAAAATCGGCTTCAATATGTTCAAAATCTTCTGCTTTGGGTCTGTAATTGCCATACCAAACATAGTCGTAGATGAAAGTAAGATTTTTGAACAAGGGTTTTAATTCGGTTTTGGATAGTTCTCTTACATAATCTCTGTTGGTTTTGTCGGCATGCCATTGTATCAATCCGGCGTCTTTGAGTTGTTTAAGGGTAAACAAATAATAATATCGCACCGCCAAGCGGAAATCTTTGTGGGCAATGGCTTGTTGTATAAGTTGCAACAAATCTTCTTCGTGTATAATACGTTCTTCGTCGGTGAGATAAACTTTGTTGCCTAAACTTTGCGATTGTGATTTGTAACGAATTAAATCGACCCCCAACAAAAACCTAAATATCAAATACACAAATAACAGAACTGCTATATAAGGCAATGATTTAAGGATATATACCAAAGCATGTCCGGCTTTTTCTTGTCCGAAAATCCACTCGAGTAACTTGCTAAGAATATAAATCAATTTTCTTTTGAGCCAATCGTAAGCCAACACAAAAATATTTTGCTGTGCCTTTTGGGGTTCGTAATTGAATACAGGTTTATCTTTATATTCTTCGACTGATATTTTGGGAATTTTTATTTCATCTTGTTGGGCGTGGATTGGCATCAGGGGCAAAAGTAAGCCCAAAATCAGCAACAAAATTATAAAATTCAATTTATATGTCGGTGTTTTCTTCATCGGTATTTCCAATTTCGTCTAATTTTTCTAACAAACCTTCATTGGTATGATATTCTTTTAAGGTAAAAAACAATATGGCACTACCAATTAACGACAAGACTTTTAAAATGGTTTGTCCTGCCAAAGAGATTACCGAAAAGAAAGCGATTACTAAGTTTTCGGTAGTGGATAAGTCAAAACTTTGCGGGTCTTTATAAGCCAGTAAACCTTTGCTCAGTCCTACTATAAACAACGGAGCTTGAAATACCGAACCTAACATTAAAATAATTATCCAAATCACCGCCAACACCAAAAAACTAAACCAAAACTTGTTTTTTAAATATTTCATGGTTATGGAAATGGTATCGCCTGCTTGAACATTGTCGAGAAGATAAACCGAGTAGAACAAATTGGCAAAAACCAAGATATAAAAAAACAAAGGGACAAACAAAAGAACGCCTATCACTACCCCTACACTTCCGGCTACCGAAAGACCGGCAAAAATCAAAACGGCTACCAAAATAACAAAAAACAACAAAATGCCCAGTAAAATCGATGCACCAACAAAAGGCCAAAATTTATCGGAAACATACCGCATAATTTCACGCTCGTTAATTTGTCCTTTGTGTTCGATATATGACTTAATGTAAGCGTAAACCGTTAGGGTAAAACGTGTAAAGAATATAAATGAAAAAATTAAAAATACCAAATTGATAACACTTACCATAGGATTGGTATTTTTTGTCAAAGCTTCGGTTGTATCTTGTTTGAGCAAAGCTCCCCAAACATTACCAAGCATATTATAAGAATAATAACTATACAAAAAATAACTCAAAACCAAACCGATAAGCGTAATTTTGTTGTATTTCCAAACAATTAACATCATGGGTTTGATGTGATTTCTAAAAAATTTGAAAGTGCTTTCGACGATATTGTCAAAACTGCGTTGTTTTTTAAATTCAAAATATTTTTTCATAGTCTATGTTTTTTGGTAAATAATTGTTTAGGCAAAATAAAATAATAATACAAAATGGCTGTCAATGATATTAAAATAATGATAATGGCAAGCCAATCGGGCATTTCGGTATGACGTGTTACAAATCCTTCGAGAAAACCCGCAATAATAAAAAACGGTATGGTGCTGATCATTATTTTTAAACCGTCGCGGGCTTTTTGAATAAAAGCTTGTTTGCGGGTATAAGTTTCGGGCATTAAAATACCGCTTGCCAAGACAAAACCGGCTGCTCCGGCAACAATTATAACCGAAATTTCAATGGTCCCGTGTATCCAAATGGTTCTTATGCTTTCCCAACCCAATCCTTTTTCAAAGAAAAAATATTGAAAAGCACCCAACATGACCGCATTGTTCATCAAGTAATACAAAGTTCCCAATCCGAGCAGCATACCCATCATAAAAGTGTATAAAGCAACTTTGATATTGTTTATGGTGATACCCAAAAACATATCAACTTCGTTGGCTTGTTTATAAACAGCCATTGGGTCGCCTTTATTGATGTTTTCGAGAGTCATATCGACATAAGCATCACCGAGAATAAGGCGAACAAAATCGCCGTCTTGCGATACCGAAAAAGCACCGATTGCGGCAAACAACAAAAAAATAAAAAAAGAAAAAATCAAATATTTGCGGTATTTGTAAAACATTAAAGGAAAATCGTGCATATAAAAACGCAAAACGGCATTTCTACCGGTTTTTTTGGTTTTGTAAATTTTTCGATGGGCAAAACCGGCTAATTGATGTAAATATTTTGTTGTATTGCTATCGGGATAATATGTGTTGGCATAAGCCAAATCATCGGTTATATCCAAATAGGTTACGGTTAATTCTTCGGGATCAATATACTGTCGGTTATAAAGCAAATCTTCATATACTTTCCATTTTTCTTTATTTTTTTTGATAAAAACTCTTTCTCTCATACTTGTCTATATAAAGAATAGATTAATGTCTTTGTAATTGAGTTGAAACCATTCGGCTACCGATTTGTTGGTTAAAATTCCTTTGTAAACATAAATTCCGTTTCGTAAGCCTCTGTTGAAACGGGCAGCTCCGTCAATACCGCCTTTTTCACCCAACTCCAACAAATAGGGCAAAAATATATTGCTCAACGATAAACTAGCCGTTCGGGCATAACGAGCCGGAATATTAGGCACCCCATAGTGCACTACTCCGTGTTTCACTACAATGGGGTCGGAATGTGTGGTTAGTTCGGAAGTTTCGCTTACACCTCCTCTGTCTATACTGACATCGATAAAAACAGAACCTTCTTGCATCATTTGTATCATAGGTTCGGTTATAATAATGGGCGTTCGCGACTTGCCTCTGATGGCTCCAACCAAAACATCGGTACGTTGTAAGGCTTCTAAAATAACATTGGGATTAATAGTAGAAGTATAAACCTGATTTCCCAACAAGGTTTTGAGGCGTCGCAAACGGGTTACCGAGTTGTCAAAAACCTTAACTGCAGCCCCCAATCCCAAAGCGGTTTTGGCAGCAAACTCACCGACGGTTCCCGCTCCTATAATAACAACGGATGCCGGCGGAACTCCACTAATATTACCCAATAATAAATTTTTGCCTATATGCGGTTTGGTTAAAAGTTCGGCAGCTATAAGCATTGAAGCCGTTCCAGCAATTTCGCTTTGTGCCCGCACAATGGGAAACGAACCTTGTTCGTCTTTTAAAAATTCGTAAGCTATGGCGGTTATCTTGTTTTGAATGAGCCTTTCAATCAACTCTTTTTTTTGGGTTTTGATTTGTAGGGCCGAAATAACAATACTTTCGGGTTGCAAATAACCGGTTTCTTTAAGGTCGGGCGGTTCAACTTTTAAAATGATGTGGCTTTTAAACACCTCTTCGGTATCGTATGTGATACGCGCACCCATTTCGGCATAATCTTGGTCAGAAAAATTGGCACCTTCTCCGGCTCCGCTCTCCATAATTATTTTGTGTCCGTGGGCAACCAAAGTGCCAACCGCATCGGGCGTAAGACAAATTCGTTGCTCTTGCAAACGAATTTCTTTGGGAATACCTATTTGCAATTCGCTTTTTCTAAACTGAATAGCCAAACGTTCTTCTTGCGGTATCAATATATCTTTGGAAAAGGGTCTTAACATATAATTAATCTATTTGCAATTCACGGGTTTGAAAATCTTTAACAATAATACGAATTTTTTGTGAATGTTCGGGCAAAATAGTTTCAATTATTTTAGCCCATTCAATAAACGAATAAGAATTATTATCATAAAAATATTCTTCAATACCAAAATCCAAAGCTTCCGTTTCGTCTTCCAAACGGTATAAATCAAAATGATAAATTTTATTTTTTGGAGTTGCATATTCATTGACAATGGCAAAAGTAGGCGAACTAACCTCATCTTTTGAACCTAACAAACGAACAATAGCTTTAACCAAAGTGGTTTTACCGCTTCCCATCTCGCCTTCGAGCCATACAATATTTGAAGTTAAATGATCTAATACAAACTTTGCCGCACGGTCAATTTCGGATAAGGTATAAGTTATTTGAGGCATATTGTGATTTATTTGAAAGCAAAAATAAGGAAAAAATTTAGTGAACCTAAGAATGTGAATAATATAACCGATTCTATTGTTACATAAGTGGATAATTTATGATGAAGTGATGAACCGATGATATGATGAACTGATGAACTGATGAATCGATGAATTGATGAATCGATGAAATGATGAACCGATGAATCGATGAACTGATGATATGATGAACCGATGAATCGATGAACTGATGATATGATGAACTGATGATATGATGAACCGATGATATGATGAACTGATGAATCGATGAACTGATGAATCGATGAATTGATGAATCGATGAACTGATGAATCGATGAATTGATGAATCGATGAAATGATGAACCGATGAATCGATGAACTGATGATATGATGAACTGATGATATGATGAACCGATGAATCGATGAATTGATGAATCGATGAACTGATGAATCGATGAATTGATGAATCGATGAACTGATGAATCGATGAAATGATGAATCGATGAACTGATGAATCGATGAACTGATGATATGATGAACTGATGAATCGATGAACTGATGAATCGATGAATCGATGAACTGATGATATGATGAACCGATGAATCGATGAACTGATGAATCGATGAATTGATGAATCGATGAACTGATGAATTGATGAATCGATGAAAGGATGTCCCGATACTTCGGGAGATATGCCGATATTTCAAGATATATTTCATAAGATACTCATTAAAACGGTTAATAGTGTCTGTCGAAGTGTGTTGTCATACAGAACGAAGCGACAGCAAAGTGAAAAATCTAATTCAATAAACCGACACAAAATCAAAAGATTGCCACGGCGCTCGTGCCTTGCTCCTCGCAATGACAACACACTGTTAATTAGCATGTTAAATAACAAAGCGTGTGATCCTATGTTTGCAAAATAGAAAAAACAACCTAAATTGACAGAATGAGCTAACAGCAGTGTCGTGTCATTTCGAACGAAGCGACAGCAAAGTGAAAAATCTAATTCAATAGACCGACACAAAAACAAAGATTGCCACGGGGCTCGTGCCTCGCACCTTGCAATAACAACACGCTGTTAATCAGTATATTAAATAACAAAGTGTGTCATCCTATGTCTGCAAAATAGAAAAAACAACCTAAATTGACAGAATGAGCTAACAGCAGTGTCGTGTCATTTCGAACGAAGCGACAGCAAAGTGAAAAATCTAATTCAATAGACCGACACAAAATCAAAAGATTGCTACGGCGCTCGTGCCTCGCACCTCGCAATGACAACACACTGTTAATTAGCATGTTAAATAACAAAGCGTGTGATCCTATGTTTGCAAAATAGAAAAAACAACCTAAATTGACAGAATGAGCT
>JAMONO010000021.1 GCA_027065715.1 Flavobacteriales bacterium | reverse complement strand
CCTACCGAAGCTATCAAATATAAAAGATCAAGTATTGCTGTTTTCATCATTTTTTGGTTTTAAACATATCTAACATTCTGTCGGTTACAACAAACCCGCCGACAACATTAAGAGTTCCGAGCACTACGGCAATAAAGCCTACCGTCAAACCGAAAATATTTTCGGGATCGATATGCAACATAACCAAAATGGCACCGATAATAACCACACCGTGTATGGCATTGGCTCCCGACATTAAAGGAGTATGCAAAACCGCCGGAACATGACCGATTAGTTCAATTCCGACAAAAATCATCAAAACGACGATATAAATCATCTGAATATTTTGTTGAACAAAATAAAACAATTCATTCATAATACGAGATTTAATAAAGTAAAGTTACTTTTGTTACTAAGATAGGTAAATATACAAAAAAACTTTCAAAAGAAAAGAATTCTTGTTGAAAGTTTTACAAGTTTTAAAAAAAAACGGTCTTTTAATTTGCCATATCGCTGATAAATTTGATACGATACATACGCAATTCTTCATCTTCATATTCGCCGTCAAATTCTTCCATAGCCAAACTGATTTTATCCGATTCGGCTTCCATAAAATAGTCGTATAATTCTTCAAGTTGTTCTTCATCAAATATTTCGTCCAAATAATAATCGATATTGAGTTTGGTGCCCATATATACGATTTGTTCCATTTCTTTTAGCAATTCGTCCATAGTTAATCCTTTTGCGGCAGCGATATCTTCAAAGGGGATTTTGCGATCAACACTTTTTATAATAAAAATTTTGAGCGCCGAACGACTGGCAGTCGATTTAACTACAAAATCTTCGGGACGTACTATATCGTTTTCTTCGACATATTTGGCTATCAATTCGACAAAAGGTTTTCCGTATTTTCGGGCTTTACCTTCGCCTACTCCGTAAACATTTGACAGTTCTTCAATCGTAACAGGATATTTTAAAGCCATATCTTCCAACGAAGGTTCTTGAAAAATCACATAAGGCGGCACTGCTTTTTGTTTGGAAACATCTTTGCGCAATGATTTGAGCATCTTTAACAATTTTTCATCGGCAACAGCCGTTTTTCCGACATTGGCACCGCCGGTAGTCATTTCGTCAAAACGGTGATCTTCGGTCATCATAAAAGATTCGGGATTGTGCAAAAACTCTTTTCCTTTTTCGGTCAATTGCAAAACACCGTAATTTTCAATTTGTTTTTTGAGATAACCGGCTACTAACAATTGTCTTATAAGTGCCATCCAAAAATGTTCGTCTTTTTCTTTACCCAAACCAAAAAAAGGCTGTTGGTGGGTATTATGTGATTTTATCAGAGCGTTTTCTTTACCGATTAGCGTATTGATAATTTCTTTTGCTTTGTAAATTTGGCGAGTTTCATTAACAACTTTTAGTATTTTTAAAACCTCCTCTTTGGCTTCAATTTTCTTTTTGGGATTACGAACATTATCGTCCATATCGCCGCCTTCTCCGGTAGCCGGATCAAACTCTTCGCCAAAATAGTGCAATAAATACTGACGGCGAGATATAGATGTTTCGGCATAAGCTATTACTTCATTGAGCAGTGCCATGGCAATTTCTTTTTCGGCAATGGTTTTGTTTTGGGTGATAAATTTCTCAAGTTTTTCCATATCCTTGTAAGAATAATAACCCAAACAATATCCCACACCTCCGTCGCGACCGGCTCTACCGGTTTCTTGATAGTAGCTTTCCAAACTTTTGGGCATATCATAATGCACGACAAAACGAACATCGGGTTTATCTATACCCATTCCAAAGGCAATGGTTGCCACTACTACATCGGCTTCACCCATAAGAAACATATCTTGATGTCGGGCACGGGTTTTACTGTCCAGTCCGGCATGATACGGAATGGCTTTGATACCGTTTACTTGAAGTGTTTGTACCAATTGTTCGACCGATTTGCGGCTCAAGGTATATATAATCCCCGATTGTCCTTCGCGTTGTTTGATAAATTTGATTAAATCTTTATCGACATCTTTGGTTTTGGGTCTTACTTCGTAAAAAAGATTGGGACGGTTAAAAGAAGCTTTAAATACGTTGGCATCTTGTATATGCAAATTTTTCAATATATCTTCTTGCACTTTGGTGGTTGCGGTTGCCGTTAAAGCAATGATGGGTAAATCGGGGTTTATTTCGTTGATAATTTTACGCAAATTGCCATATTCGGGACGAAAGTCATGCCCCCATTCCGAAATACAATGTGCTTCGTCAATAGCTACAAAAGACAATTTGACCGAACGTAAAAATTCTACATTTTCTTCTTTTTTCAACGATTCGGGTGCCACATAAAGCAATTTGGTAATCCCGTTGCGTATATCTTCTTTTACTTGTCGGGTTTCCGATTTGTTTAAAGTGGAATTTAACAAGTGAACAATACCCGGATTTTCGGAAATACCTCTTAGAGCATCAACTTGATTTTTCATCAAAGCAATTAAAGGAGAGACAACAATTGCCGTCCCTTCTTTTAATAAAGCGGGCAATTGATAAGTCAATGACTTACCGCCACCGGTAGGCATAACGGCAAAAGTATTATGACCGTCCATTATGCTTTCGGTAACCTGTTCTTGCAAACCTTTAAATTGATCAAAGCCGAAATAATATTTTAAGGCTTCCTTTAATGCTTTTGATTCTGTTTGTGTCATATATATAATAATGGTATAAAAATACAAAATTTAATAATTCAAATCCGGTATTTCTAAAATTAAATAGTAACTTTGCAATAAAGTTGCAAAGAATATTTATTTCAAATATAAGTTTTTTTTTTGAAAGTTCAACAATAAAAATAGTAGTTTCATTGAAAAAAAATCCGAATAATAACAAAATTTTACAATCTGCACGCCAAACCATTCAAATTGAAACGGAAGCTTTAAACCTATTGTCGGCTTCTATCGACAAGCAATTTGCGTTGGTTGTAAAGCAAATATTACAATCCAAAGGACGATTAATTCTTACCGGAATAGGCAAGAGTGCCAATGTTGCCACCAAAATCGTAGCTACTTTAAACTCCACAGGTACACCGGCTGTATTTATGCATGCCAGCGATGCCATTCACGGCGATTTGGGTATTATACAACCCGACGACATCGTTATGATGTTGTCAAAAAGCGGCAATACACCCGAAATAAAAGTACTGATACCGCTAATAAAAAACTTTGGTAATCCGATTATCGGTTTAACGGCTCACAAAGATTCGTATTTGGCTCAAAATGCCGACTATTTGTTGCTAACTCCCATGCACAAAGAAGCTTGTCCTAACAATTTGGCTCCTACCACCAGCACCACTTTGCAAATGGTTATGGGAGATGCTTTGGCTGTTGCACTACTCGAAAACAGAGGTTTTAACGACCGAGATTTTGCCAAATATCACCCGGGCGGAACACTGGGCAAAAAATTATACCTCAAAGTAACCGACGTTATTAAACAAAACGAAAAACCTGTTTCCAAACCCGAAGATTTAATGAAAGACGTCATTATAGAAATTACCAAAAAACGACTCGGTGCTACCGCTGTTATTGAAAATGATAAATTATTGGGAATAATTACCGATGGAGATGTAAGACGTATGCTGCAAAACAATATGGATATTACACGCATACAAGCCAAAGATATTATGACACAAAATCCAAAAACCATTGCCGACAAAGCATTGGCAGTCGATGCTTTTAAAAAAATGAAAGAAAACAATATCAGTCAATTAATTGTTACGGACCAAAACAACACATATACCGGTATGATACATTTGCACGATTTGTTGAAAGAAGGTATTATTTAAATTTACAAAATACTTTGCAATATATTAATAACAAATTGTCAATCAATTATTTACATAAAAATAAAAAAAATAAAATAATGACGGAACCGCAAAAAGAAATGAGCATCATTGACCACCTCAACGATTTAAGAAAATTCTTATTTCATTCGGCAGTTGGTGTATTGGCGGGGGCGGTTATAGTTGGTTTGAATATTCAATTTGTTTATGATAAAATTATTTTTGCTCCCAAAAATCCCGATTTTATCACCTATCGTCTATTTTGCAAAATCAGTGATGCGTTGTGCATCAAAGAAATCCCCATACATATTATCAACAGACAAATGGCAGGTCAATTTTCGGCACATATTTGGACCTCTGTCGTGTTTGGGGTGATATTGGCTTTTCCGTATATTTTATTTGAATTGTGGAAGTTTATCAAACCCGCTTTGTATGACAACGAAAAAAAATACGGCTTGTTATTTATCATAGTTAGCAGTATTTTGTTTGTATTGGGTATCTTGTTCGGGTATTTTATCATTACACCATTATCGGTCAATTTTTTAGGCAATTATTTCGTAACCAGCGAAATACAAAATAATATCGATTTATCTTCATACAATTCGCTGGTTCGCACTACGGTGCTCGCAAACGGTATTGTTTTTGAGTTACCCATTATCATATTCTTTTTAGCCAAAATGGGATTGATAACCGATATTTTTTTACGCGAAAACAGAAAATATGCTTTGATATTGGTATTGCTTTTGGCTGCCATTATTACCCCTCCCGATATTGTCAGTCAAATAATTGTGGCAATTCCCTTGATGATATTATACGAAGCAAGTATATATATTGCAAAATTTGTAGGCAAAAAATACAGCACCGATTTAACCAATCCCGAAAACTAAGTATCTAATGAAATTACGTGCAGAAAACCTTGTTAAAAAATACGGTTCAAAAGAAGTCGTTCGCGGCAATTCGCTTGAAGTCAATCAAGGCGAAATTATCGGACTGCTTGGACCCAACGGTGCCGGCAAAACAACTACTTTTTATATGATAGTCGGACTGATAAAACCCAACAGCGGTCATGTTTATTTGGACGATATAGACATCACCGATTATCCCATGTATAAACGAGCCCAATTAGGTATCGGATATTTGGCACAAGAAGATTCGGTATTTAGAGATTTAAGCATAGAAGACAATATTAAAGCGGCACTCGAATTTACCCCGCTCTCCAAAAATGAACAAAAAAACAAACTCGAAAGTTTACTCGAAGAATTCGGATTGACCGAGAAACGAAAACGACTGGGAAAACTATTATCCGGCGGTGAAAGACGCCGAACCGAAATTGCCCGAGCTTTGGCTTCAAACCCCAAATTTATCCTACTTGACGAACCATTTGCCGGAGTCGATCCTATCGCCGTTGAAGATATTCAACGAATTGTAGCGCACCTTAAAGACAAAAATATCGGAATACTCATTACCGACCACAATGTACAAGAAACCTTAGCCATTACCGACAAAACTTATTTGATGTTTGAAGGAAAAATACTTAAACACGGAACACCCGAAGAACTGGCAGCCGACGAACTGGTCAGAAAAGTTTATTTGGGACAAAATTTTGAATTACGAAAAAAAGATATAAAAGCACAGCATAAAAACATTTAATTTTTTTTATGTCCAATAAAACAAAAAAACATGAGCAATCAACCGGAAACCAAACACAAATCGGGATTTGTAAACATCATAGGTAACCCCAATGTCGGAAAATCTACCTTTTTAAATGCCGTTGTAGGTGAAAATTTAGCCATTACAACCCCCAAAGCTCAAACCACAAGACATCGTATTTTGGGCATCGTAAACGGTAATGATTATCAAATTGTGTTTTCCGATACGCCGGGAATCATAAAACCTGCTTACGAAATGCAAGAAGCCATGATGGACTTTGTCAAACAATCTTTTGAAGATGCCGATATATTGCTATATATGGTCGAAGCCGGAGAAAAAGACTTAAAAAACGAAGAATTTTTTGCCAAAATAAGACAAGCCGAAGTACCGGTCTTACTCCTGATTAATAAGGTAGATAATACCAATCAAGAAGCCTTGGAACAAATGATTAAATACTGGCAAAATAAAATTCCCAACGCCGAAATATTTCCCATATCGGCACTTCACGGCTTTGGTATCGACCAAGTTATGAACAGAATTTTGGAACTTTTGCCCTTCTCTCCTCCCTATTTTGCCAAAGACCAACTTACCGACAAAACCGAACGTTTTATTGTTAATGAAAAAATCAGAGAAAAAATACTAAAACATTACAAAAAAGAAATACCCTATGCGGTTGAAGTCGAAACCGAAGAATTTAAAGAAGAAAACAACAAAATACGCATACGAGCCATAATTTATGTTGAACGCGATTCGCAAAAAGGAATCATTATCGGACACAAAGGTGCCGGATTAAAACGAATAGGAACCGAAGCCCGCAAAGATTTGGAAAAATTTTTCGGTAAGCAAATTTATCTGGAACTTTATGTTAAAGTCAATAAAGATTGGCGCAAAAAAGCAGATCAACTTCGCCGTTTCGGTTACAAAGAATAAAATAAATTGCCGTGAATGTATTGTGCATATTCAACCCCAAAGCCGGTGGCGGAAAAGCAAGTAAACAATTGTCTCACATAAAACAATTGTTTATAAAATATCAAATTAACGCCGAAATCGTCCAAACACAATACCCGCATCACGGTACCGAAATATTGGCACAAAAAAATATCAATAATTACGACGCACTAATTGCAGCCGGTGGCGACGGTAGTTTTTTCGATTTACTAAACGGCTATATGAAATACCATTACAACACACCCGTTCCGTTGGGAATTATTCCCGTAGGAACCGGAAATTCTTTATCTCGTGATGTAATTAATAACCTGAAAAACAACAATTTAGAAAATTTTGTTAAACTCATAAAACTAAGACACAGCAAAACATTCGATATAGGCAAAATAACCACCTCACAACAAGTCTATTACTTTGTCAATATGATGGGATTTGGTTTTACAACCGATGTAACATTGACAGCCAATAAATACAAATTTTTTAAAAGTGCAGCATATATTATCGGAGTACTCCTCAATACGCTCCGACTCAAAACCTATCCGTTGGAAATAGAAATTGACAAACAAAAACAACAAGTTTACAATACGTTTGTAACGGTTTCCAACTCAAAATATACAGGCAACGATTTTTTGATAGCCCCGCATGCCAAAGTAAACGACGGACTTTTAGATGTAGTTATCGTAAACAAAATCAGCCGGTTAAATTTGCTCAAAACTTTTCCTAAAATATTTGACGGCAGCTATATCAACAGCCCTTATGTCAATTATCAACAAGTTAAAAAGATTAATTTTTATTCCGAACAACATAAAATCATCTCCCCCGACGGAGAAATTACGGGACAATTGCCGGTCAAAATTGAAGTTCTACCCCGTGCCGTTTCCATACTTTCCGAATAAGTAATTAACACAAACAGTCAAAAACAATAAAAATTGTATCTTTACGTTTCAAAAAACAACAAAGTTCCATAGTTTTGAAAAAAACACTTTTATCAGCCATACTGTTTTTTACTTTGACTGTCAGTGCCCAATATACAGCAGTTGTTGAAGGCTACATATATGACGAACAAAATCTTCCGGTTGCACAAGTAAATATCTTGGCAGGTAAAAACGGCACCATAAGTAACGAAAACGGATACTATCAAATCAAAATACCTTCCGATAAAAAAACAATTATAAAATTTTCGCATCTTTCATACCAACCCGTTTCCTATTTGGTCAGACTTAGTCGCAATCAAACAAAAAAACTCGATGTACACTTGCAAAAAAGAAATGAGAATATCAAAGAAATTATAATAACCGGCAAAACCAAAAAAGAAAAAGAAGGAGCTGTAAAAATAGGCAAGCTCAACATTATTGTAACACCGGGGGCACAAGCCGGTGTCGAAAACTTGCTCAAAACGCTACCTTCTGCCAGCGGCTTTGACGAAATGAGTTCGCAATATATGGTGCGCGGTGGCAATTTTGACGAAAATCAAGTTTACATAAACGATATCGAAGTATATCGTCCTTTTTTAATTCGTAGCGGACAACAAGAAGGTTTAAGTTTTGTCAATTCGGATTTGGTCGAAAATATCTTTTTTTATCCGGGCGGATTTGCTGCCGACAAAGGTGATAAACTTTCGTCTGTATTGGACATCACTTACAAAAAACCCGAAAAAAATTCAACCGATTTAAAACTCAGTTTATTGGGAGGAAGTATTTCAAACGAACTAGTCCGAAAAAAAATCAGCAGCTTAACCGGTATTCGCTATCGCAATAACAGTTTGTTAGTCAATAGTAAAGATGTTCAAGTAGATTATCAACCGGTTTTTGTCGATATACAAAGTCTTTTGAATTATGACCTAAATCAAAAATGGAATGTGCAATTTTTGGGCAATATTTCTCAAAATTTATACAATTACCGTCCTTTGGTCAAAGTAACCAATTTCGGTTCCTATCAAGAACCCAAAGTGGTAGTGGTCAATTACAACGGACAAGAAAAAGACAATTATAAAACCTATTTCGGAGCTATAAAAACAACTTTTACTCCGCACAAAAACAGCAAACTGCACCTTATAACTTCAATATACAATACACAAGAAGAAGAATATTTTGATATTTTGGGACAATACGCCGTAGGTGAACCCAACCCCGACCTTACCAGCGACGATTTCGGAAATCCCGAAAATTTGGAAAGTCTCGGTAGCGAAATCAATCATGCCCGAAACGACCTCGATGCACTGATTACCAATATCAGTCTTAAATATCGGCATAGATATAACAAAAACAATTGGTTGGAAACCGGCGTAAAATTCGGCTTGGAAGACATCAAAGACCGTATCAACGAATGGCAAGTAATCGATTCAGCCGGATTTAGTTTGTATCCGCCGGGTAACTTTCATATCGAAGAACCTTATGATGTCGATACGGCTCCTATCCTTCCCTACCAACGCACCAAAGGCTTTAATCATGCCCAAATACAACGTTTAACAGGATTTGTTTTGTGGCGAAAAAAAATAAAAATCAAACAACACAATATTTGGACTAATATAGGGATACGCAGTCAATATTATAGCGTAGAAGACAAAATTAACAATCAAAAAAACAAAGAAATCATTATAAGTCCGCGATTATTGATTGGTTTTAAACCTCACTGGAACAAAACCGATATGGAATTTCGCTTGGCAACAGGCTTGTATCAGCAACCGCCTTTTTACAAAGAATTCAGAAACCGGCAAGGGATATTAAACCTTTCGGTTAAACCACAAAAATCATATATCATATCATTGGCAAACGACTGGTATTTTGACCTGTGGCAACGCCCCTTCAAACTCACTTCCGAAATTTATTACAAATATTTATGGGACGTCAATCCATATACATTGGAAAATGTGCGTATCCGATACTTTTCTCACAACAACGCAACGGCTTATGCTTATGGTTTTGAAAGCAGACTTAACGGCGAATTCATTGCCGGCGTTGAATCGTGGTTTAGTTTTGCCTTGATGAAAACCATGGAAAATATTGACAAAAGAGGTTATATTTATCGACCTACCGACCAACGTTTTAAATTTGCCATGCTCTTTCAAGATTATGTGCCCAAAATACCCAATATGCGTATGTATTTAAACTTGGTTTTCAACGGTGGTATTCCAACCGGTTCACCTTCTTATGCCGACCCTTATGAATACCAATTTAGAACAGCTAATTATTTTAGAACCGATATGGGATTTTTCTATATTTTAACGGAGAAAAAAAATACCGGTAATTTTTGGAAAAAATTCAAATATGCCGATCTCGGCATCGAAATATTAAATATTTTTGATGTTCAAAACAGTATTTCCAATATATGGATACGCGACATTTATTCCAAAAAAGTTTACCGCGTCAAAAACTATTTAACAGGACGTATTTTTAATGTAAAATTGCACTTAAAATTTTAAATAATCTTCACTTTCCAGTTCAATTTAAAATTTATTTTACAAAAAATGTTAATTTTTCAAGTCCAACACCTTCTTTTTTGATAAATTTAACACAATGAACAAGCTAAAATGATATTTTTGTAACGGAATCACAAATTTACCATAGGTATTTATAATACTTAGTTGTTCCATTACTAAACACAATTATAAAAAAACAACCAAATCGATGAAAAAACTTATTTTAATCAGTATTTTATTATTA
The DNA here is from genome assembly GCA_027065715.1 of Flavobacteriales bacterium. Classification (GTDB taxonomy): domain Bacteria; phylum Bacteroidota; class Bacteroidia; order Flavobacteriales; family Flavobacteriaceae; genus WGBX01. Next base: position 6,967 of record JAMONO010000021.1, on the reverse strand, counting down.
TTTGAAACGGGTTTTTCCCAACTAATTAACCTCAATCCCGACCCCAACGGTGAACCATGGTATGTTGGCGGCTTACGTGTTCCCGACAAAAACGAACTTGCCCGTATTCCTACCATTGAACTTTCCGAAAATTATTTGCGCGGTATTCAAACAACACTGCCTTCCAGACATGACAATACACAAGAAATATATTTTCGTCCTATTTTTAATCAATCGGATGGCAGTTGTTCACAAGCCAGCGGTATAGCATACAATTTTACGTATGAAATAAACAGAGAACGAGGAACTTCGGCACAAATAACCGATAATCAATACCCTTCGCACTACACTTATAATTTTTTGAACGATGGAAGCGGAGACAACGGTTCGTGGTACACCGACGGTTGGAACATTATTAAAGCCAACGGTTGCCCCAATGTTCCTACTTATGGCGGCGGAATCGCTACCGGCGGTCCGCGTCGTTGGATGTCGGGCTATAACGAATTTGAAACAAGTATGAACAATCGCATTAAAGAATATTTTTCAATAGATGTCAGCACCCCACAAGGATTGCAAACCTTAAAACATTGGCTATATGACCATTTGGAAGGAGCTTCGACCGGAAGTTTAGTTAATTTTGCCGCCGGTATCGGCAATATAGGTTACAACGAAACCAATAACCATATCATAACCAGTTGGGGATTTGTTGCCAACCACGCCATGACTTTTGTCGGTTGGGATGATACCATTGAATACGATTATAATAACGACGGACAAATCACAAACAATATAGACATTAACAACGACGGTGTAATTGACATGCGCGACTGGGAACGCGGCGCTTTGATTATGGTGAATTCGTGGGGACTAAGCTGGGGACAAAACGGCAAAGCTTACGTTATGTATAAAACATTAGCCGAAGATATGATACATGGAGGAATAGTTGGTAACAAAGTTTTCGGCATACGGGTTAAAACTTCGCAAACTCCCCAGTTAAAAATGCGAGTTAAAATGATTTACACCAAAAGAAAACATATTAAAATTGCTGCCGGAGTTGCTACCGACATCAATGCCACAGAACCCGAACATCGTATCGAATTTCCTTTGTTTAATTACCAAGGCGGTGAATATCCAATGAATGGATTTGATAACAATCCTTATGAATTTTCTATGGACATATCGCCTCTTTTGCAATATGTTACACCCGATACACCGACAAAATTTTTCCTTATCGTAACCGAAAACGATGAAAACGGCGTTTCCAACGGACATATTATCGACTTTGCTTTGGTCAGTAATACCGGTCAAGAATATACATGTCCGCAACACAATGTCAATCTTGTAAACAATGACGATACATTATTGTCTATTACAACCTCTATCGATTATAACGGTCCGCAAATAACCACCACACAACTTCCGGTTGCACAAATCAATACCAATTATAGTTACACCTTGCAAGCAAGCAACGGTACCCCCGATTATATGTGGGAGGTATTACAACACTATAACAAATTTAATATCAATGAGAACTATCCCGACATATCTACCAATCCGGTTACTACCAACAACGACGATGACGGATACGGTGCACAGACTTTGGATTTTGACTTTCCGTTTTACGGACAAACCTATAACCAATTGTATGTAAGCACCGACGGTTCAATTATTTTTGAACCTGATTTTCCTTATATTCGTTCAGAAACCGCCATAAAAAATTACAAAGTTATTTCGGTTTTTGCTTCCGACTTAATGATGTTCCCTGCCGATGGCGACGGTATTTTTTATGAAGGCGATACTACTCATGCCACATTTCGCTGGAAAACTTCCCTCTATGGCAATCAATCGGCAAATATCGATGTGGCTGTAACGCTCTATCCCAACGGTGATATCAAATTCTATTACGGCAACAATATCACACCCGACTTAAACTGGGCTGCCGGTATCTCAAACGGCGAAGGCAGTTACGTTATATTGGATAACTCCGGTGTTGCCAATCCCAATAACATACAAAAAAAATTGGAAGCCGTCCCCTATCCCAACGGAATGTTTATAAGCTCCGACGGTGTTTTTCAAGGAACCGCCCCCAATGAAGTCAATACTTGGAATATCGATTTTGTTGTGAAAGATAACAACAATGTAAGTAAACTAAAAACTTTGGTCTTTGAAACGGTTACTTCCAATTCTATCGACCAAAATGATATTTTTAAACTAAAAGTTTATCCCAATCCGGTCAAAACAAAAGCCAAGTTTGTTTACGAATTAAAAAATCAAGCCGATGTTCGTTTACAAATCATGGATTTGACCGGCAAAACCGTTGAAACCGTTTTACATAAAAAACAAAAAGCCGGAATATATCAAATTTTATGGCAAAATAATTTGCCTGCGGGCGTTTATGTATATAAATTGGATACCAGCGAACAATCTCAAACCGGAAAAATCATAGTGCAATAATCTTACAAATATCAATAAGAAATTTTCTCAAAAGAATATATTATCTGTCATTGCAAGGAATAGACTTGTGCTTATTCCTTGCAAACCGGATTTTCAGCACCCCTTAAAAAAATAACAGAGTATAAAATGAACTTATTTCTATCGATATCGGATTGAGCAGTAAAGTTTTTATCGTTATTTTAAACCGCTCACTTTCTATTTTGCTCCAACCCCCGCATTGCTTATAGCTGTTGTTATGGTCAGTGTGTCTATTTCAATGTATTCATAATCAGGTTTTTGGATAAATAAATCTCCTTTAATTGAATTCAGTTTTTCTTTGGTTGCTTTAATAGCCAAATCCGATTTATCTATACCTATCCACTTTCTTTTTAATAAATGTGCTGATTTTAAAGTTGTTCCCGAACCACAAAAAGCATCTAACACAATACTATCTTCGTTTGAAGATGTTTTGATTATTAAATCCAGTATGTTTTGATTTTTTTCTGTCGGATAATCTGGATATTGAGGGTCTTTATATTCCCAAATATCTTGAACTCGTTTACCTTCTCTTTCATCGGCATATATTATTTTTCTTGGATTTCCTGTTGATGACCATTCAATTAAACCTTCGCTGTCCCATTTTTCGAGTGTTTCTACATCTGTTCGCCAATGCCTGCCTTTTGGCGGTAGCATTCCTTTAAATTTTTGATTGGATTTTCCGTTTTGTGTTTCTCCCGGTGCGTGAATTGGAACGGTTGTATATCTACGTCCGTTTTTATCTTTTTTCGGAAATAATTTTTTAAGGTCTTTTTCCGTATATTTTTCTCTTGGCTCATTCCATATCGGTGTTGATGTTTTGGTGTAAAACAATATCATATCTTTTATGTTGCCATATCCTATACGATTAAAATTTTTCGGGTTGGATTTTATTCTTGTAATATCATTTCTGAAATTTTCTATACCAAAGACTTCGTCCATCATCACTTTAACATAATGTCCGATTTTATAATCTATATGAAGATAAATCGAGCCTTTCTCCGACAATAATTCCCGTAATAATATTAATCTTTTTCTTAAAAAATCAATAAAATCCGGTCCTGTAAGTTTGTCAGAATAAGCAATTTGTCCGTTTCTTGAATTACTTATGGTAGATGCTCGTCCGTCTGTAATGGTAAAATTTCCACCTGTGGCAAACGGTGGGTCGATATAAACTAAATCAACTTTTCCTTTTAAATGTCTTTCATTCAAAAGATATTCTAATGCTTCGATATTTTCGCCTTTAATGAGTAGATTTTTCATATTTCCATTCTTTATTAAAGTTGATATAAAAATTCACGTAATACCAAAGCACTCATTATGTTGTGATTTTTGTATGTTTCGGTAATTGATTTATACATTTTATTTCTGCCTTTTATGCATAATACTCCGTCGAGAATGGCAATTTTTACGGCTTTTACATTTTTTGTTTGAATAGTGCTGATGGCATCGTTGAATTGGGCGTTTTGATGTCCGCCAAAATCGGTTAAAAATTTTGCTTCGCCAATAACGTATTTTTTATTAAATCTGGCTACAAAATCCAGTCCTTTATTGTGTTTATAGTTTAAATGCTCTTTGGCAAAATCCATCATTGCTTTATCTCCTGCATCAAGGATTGCATCATTTTCATTTGCCACAAATTTATCAATTGGAACAGGCATAATGCCTAATGATTTTCTTTTTAACCAATCTTTAAACATTGGTCCTATTTGACGATTGGTTTCTTTTGGTTCACTGCATCTTTCAAAAATTTTATTTAATCCCATTTCATATAATCTACCGCTTATTCTGTTTATTGTTTTGGGATTTCTTTCTAATGCAGTTTTATCTCGTTTTAAATAAGCAATATAACTGTCTTTTATTGGAAATAAGTCTAATTTCAGTAATTCTTTTACTAATGTAAGATTATCTTTTTTCTCAAAAGCGATTTCTACTTCTTTCCAAATTACTTGATTTATTTCTCTGATACCTTCCGGAATTGTTGGATACACTTGAAAAAGGTCGTCAAGATATGACCTTTGATTTGCATATTCTATACTTAATTTTATCCATTTATTCATTCAAATTTACCTTTAATGTTTCAATTTGTAAAAATATAACAAAAATCTGTTTGTTTCAATGATATTTACTGTTATTCGCTCGTTGTAGCTCATTTACAAAGACGATTTAACTCATTTTGTTTGACTCTGTGAGCCAAATAATTTATATTTATAAGCTAAAAGATAAAAAATGAATATTGAAAAACAAATATTAGACTTTTTAAAAAGTAATCCCGAAAGTTCTTCAAATCAGATTTTGAAAATATTGAAGAAAAGAAAAGTAGAGCTACAATAAAAAGAGTTTTATCAAAACTTATATCCGAAAACTTAGTTTCAACCATCGGTAGAGGAAAATCGACCAGATGTAAACTTTCGGCTTTTTATAAATTATTTGAAAATATTGATATTCAACCTTTTGTATATGGAAATAAACAAACAGCAAGAATAGTGAGTAATGCAATATTGATAAATCACAAATATTGTCCGATTTCGTATAAAACTGTTGAGAGTATGGATTATAAAAAGGCAATGTTGTTATATTATGAACAAAATAATGTTAAAATTTTCAAAAAAATATGTATTGAATAATTTGAATTTGCAGTAAAAACATATTTTTAAAAAATGAAAAGAAACGAGCTACAACAATGTATTTAAGACATTGCGTAACAAGTGGTAAAATTAAAGGATATAAACATTAATAAACGACATAGTAAATTGAAAAATTGGAGCAATAAAGCGCCCAACGCCTCACATACGCACCATTGCCCATATCATTTTGATATAAGGCATTATTAACAACTATTGTTTGACAAAAGAGCCGAAAAATTCAACCGTTAAACCGGACAATTTTATGTAATAAATTCCTGCTATCCATTTTGAAATATCAATGGGTTGAAATTGAAAATCGGAATTTTCATAAAGTTTTTTGCCCGAAACATCAAAAATCTCCAACTTATCAATTTTAATAGGTTTATCAAGTCTAATAACAACAAAATCGGTAGCCGGAACAGGATAAATTCTTAAACTTTTCAAATCGAAATTTGTTGTAGATAGAACATCTATATGTCCGTCATGGTCGTTATCGTCGCAGTAATTTGACAATTTCCATATATCGGTACTTGACCAAGCATTGGGGTCTGCGGCACATTTGTATTCAAATTGACTTTGTGACCGTGTCGTAACATAATAATCCGTTACCGCCAAATCGGGCAAATTATCCATGTTTATTTGTTCCTGTGTTCCATTGCCCAAAATAACATTTCGGGCTAAGGTATCACCTTCAAAAACATAAGACAACATAGCATGTGTCAGCCTGTTGGAAATATAAACGTCCATTTTGTCATACGGATTGTTCAACCCATCGACCAAATCGGTATAAACAATATAATGATTAGCCTCATAAGAAAAAGTATTACCGTTGTATGAATATTGATGTAAAATATCATTATCTGAAAAAACACTGATGTAATCTTTGTCTCTATCGGGAATATTTATCAACTGATACATGGCTCTCAAAATACGCGGATCGGTGTTGTAAATATTTCCCTGATGAATATCATCTTGGCTTTGTAAAACCACCAATTTGACATTGACGGGATAATTTTGCAATTGAAAATCTTCTATCAAAAAAGGATACCAAGGCGCAAACATCATGATAAATCTGCCATTGGTTCCCCAATTCAATCCGTCCGGATCAAACAAATGATAACCTAACCAAACCGTAGCACCTCCACCGTAAGAGTGTCCGGCTAAACCTATACGCGATGTATCAATCCATGAGAAATAAGTAGTAACGGCTTGTTGTATCATATCTAAGGAATTAGGATAACTTGTGTTGATTGAACCGGGATGCAAATTGTAAATATTGATAACCGAATAACCCAATGAAGCCACAAATTTGAAATATTTATCATAAGATTGGTAAGTTTGTCCCCAACCGCTTATAAATATTAAAGTAGGTAATTGAACCGATGCAATTGCGGGGTGATAGAAAGTAATGGTGCCTTTATCGGGAACATCAATGGGAGTTTCACGTATATAATTGTAGTTTCCCCAACTTCCGTATCCCGCATTTATTCCACCGCTATTGTCAAACAATTCGTTATAAAGATTTTGGGAAAATGTATTAAAAATCGCAATAATAAACAAAGCTAATGTAAAGGTGTGTTTTTTCATGGAAATTCTAAATTTTTTGGTCAAAAATACATTATTTTGTTAAAATAAAGAAATATTGTACTTATTGTTAGAAAAATAGTCGAAAACCAACTCGTTTCGTATAATTTGAACGCAGATTTTTTTTCGTAGATTTTAATCCGATTGCGCGGTTTTATACAAAATAAAATGATTGACTTTGCTGTGCTTTGTTATCATTTACATCAATGGACTGAGGAATCTTTTACCCAATAGAATGAGATTTCTCACTGCGTTCGAAATGACACACTTTGTTATTTAATATATTGATTAACAATATATTGTCATTG
>JAMONO010000020.1 GCA_027065715.1 Flavobacteriales bacterium | reverse complement strand
AAACCAACCTTGAAAAAATCAAAAAAGCCTACCAAAAACAACACGAGCAACACCAAAAACACATAAAACAACAAAAAAACACTAAGACAGTAGGACAAAACCCACTGACCGACTACAAACCGCCAATAAAACAAGAAGCAGACAAGTAGGACGACACCCAAAGCAAAAACCTGTCCGCCTTAGGCGTGAAACATAAAAGCCAAAAAGAAAAATGAAAGATTTTATACAATATCTACAACAAAAAAACCTATCCAAAAGCACACAAGATTATTATCAGCTTTATATTGACCGCTTTTTATATTGGTTAGATAAAGATATAATTGACTGCACAAAAAAAGACATTTTGCGTTATTTAGCTTACCTGAAAAACCATAAAAATCAAGCCAATATCACACGCCGAAACAATCTTATTGCCCTTAATCATTATTTTACTTTTTTGCTACAAAACAACGATATTGCCAACAATCCGACCGCTTTAATTAAGATAAGGGGAACAAAAAAAAAGATGCTTTACAACATTTATTCTTTTGACGAATTAGAACAACTAAACGACAATTTTCATCACGTTTTTATACGCAATTTTGACGACAATCATATCCCCAAAAACCAACGCAAACAAGCCTATTTAAGCCGACAAAGAAACTATGTATTATTTAGTCTTTTGATTTATCAAGGACTTATCACAAGCGAACTGCAAAAAATAAACCTAAACGATATTGATTTAATCAAAGCCACCATACACATCAAAGGCAGAACAAAAGGCGAACAAAGAACAATGAGTTTAAACGCTTCGCAAATCGGTGCTTTAATGCAGTACGTCCAGAACATCAGACCGCAATTTTTAGCATACAGAACACAAGAAACCAATCAACTGTTTTTACCGCTTCCCGAAAGTGGCAAAACCACCAACAACAGCACCCAAATAAGCGGACTAATCAAACCTTTAAGCAAACAAGCCCGAAGTATCGATAGCAAGTTTGTAAACTTTAAGCAAATACGAGCTTCTGTTATTACTTATTGGATAAAAACCTACGGACTACGCAAAGCCCAATATCTTGCAGGACACCGACACATAAACAGTACCGAAAACTACTTGCCCAACGATTTAGAAAGTTTAACCGATGATATGGCAAAATTTAATCCGTTTTAGACGATGAATACACACTACAAAGCAATACAAAAAGAATATGTTTTTTGGTTAGATACTTTGGGTTATTCCAATCGTTCCGTTTACAGTTTTGGCAATCATATAACACATTTTTTTAAGTGGTTACAAACACAAAACACCGACAACATAAAACAACTTACAAACAAGCATATCAGCCAATATTTTGAGCATTTACAAACACGCCCCAACAAGCGACTAAAAGGCGGTTTAAGTATCTCACATCTCAATCATAATTTTATGGCTATTGACAAGCTCATCGAGTTTTTACACCAAAACGGAATGAACGAAACGCCCTTGCCTACCAATTACAGATTATACATTGACAAACAAGCGAGAATAAACCAAATACAAACCTTTACACAAGCCGAAATAAAACAACTGCAATCCTGTATTAAAGACACTTATACACATCTTAAACTAACGCACAGAGAAGCCAAACAAGAACAATTAAAACTTGTATTTGTGTTGTATTACGCCTGTGGACTTCGCAGAACCGAAGGTTTTAATCTTACGCTAAACGATATTGATTTTGACAATAAGACGATTTTTGTACGACAAGGCAAGAACTACAAAGACCGCATTATCCCGATGAACGACAGTATTTACAAAGCCCTGCAAGATTATATTTACAATTACAGAAACCTTATAAAAACAACGCACAAACGCCTGTTTATACATCATCACGGCACATTGATAAAAAGCCTTAAACACTTACAACAAACTTGCCCCGATGAAGCCATAAAGAGCAAAAAAATAACGCTTCATATTTTACGCCACTCAATCGCCACCCATTTACTACAAAACGGAATGAACATTGAGAATATCAGCCGATTTTTAGGACACAGCACCCTAAACAGCACCCAAATTTATACGCATATCGCCAACAGATAAGCAAATTTTTAAGCCTTTGCTATTATTTTTTGATTATTTTTGTGTAATTATTTACACTAAATTGGCTTGTTTAAAACTAAAATATCATCAAAGCACTGAATTAAGGATAGTTTATTCTAAAAAAAGACTGACCTTAAAAAAAAGTGATTTAAACGGACGTAGGTACTACCGTTATGGTTTTCAGGGTCAGGAAATGGACAATGAGCTAAAAGGCGTAGGTAACTCATTGAATTACAAGTATCGTATGCACGACCCCCGCTTGGGTAGGTTCTTTGCTATTGACCCGTTGTTTAAAAAATTTCCTTGGAATAGTCCTTATGCGTTTAGTGAGAATAGGGTGATAGATGGTTCTGAGTTGGAGGGGTTGGAATGGACATCAAAAAATAAGTGGTCAGATGTGATAACTAACCCGCAACACATAGCAAATTTAAAATCGCAGGGCGTATATAAGAAAAATATGACATATATAGATGCTTATCGTTCAAGGGTTCAAGCAATAACAGAAAAGTATATAAAGAATAATACAAGAGATGACTGCGCAAACTTCTCTTTTTACCCATTAGTTGATTTTGCTGCTTATTATAAATTACCAGTCCATTTTGAAGATTACAGAAAATCATCACCAAATAAAATTATTGATAATGACACCAAAGTTATTGATAAAAATGGTAATTCTGTTTTTAAATTTAAAACCATTAATGAGTTAAAAAAGGAATTAGGACGTGTTTACAGTGCTTCATCTATGTTTTCTAAACATAATAAATTTTTAGTTGAGATAGATCCAGAAAAAATTGATGAAGGAACATTATTGACTTGGTCATATTATATTATACCAATATTGCAAGATGAAACTGATAGAGTTTATCATGTCAGCACAGCAACAAATGTTTCAAAAGAAAAGATTGAAGTTACTCAGGGAAGTTTAAATGATAATGAAGGAACACCTATTGAGAAAAAAGAATATGATAGAGAAAGTAATGGCTTGCCAGAAAAACCTTATACAGTAAAAGAAGTCAAAGCAAAGGAATGGAACTTTGAAAAATTTGATGAAAATGGAGATAAACAATAAAATTATAACTTTATATTTGCTAATATTATTGTTTACTTCATGTGATAATAATTATTTAACTAATTATGAAAAAAAATGGCGAGAACATGATACGCTCTATTTTCAAAAAAAAGTCATTGAAATTTTAGATGATGATAAAGATGAGATAATGATAAAAAATTTTTTGTTGTCAGATGTTACAAATATTTTTTTTGTAGATAGAGATTTTTTTAAAAGGGTTAAATATTGTGATGAATATCAAATATTTATAAAAAAAAATTCTTATTATTTTTGGAATGAATTTTTTACAAATAATAATATTACTGATAATAAAAAAATAATAAATATGTCAAATTTTTTTATTTATGATAGAGTATATTCAAACGACGAAAAGAAACAAATACATGAATTAATGTATAAAGTAAAGATTGCTAATAATATTGATAGTCATAAAAAGAAAAACGAATGATACCCATACCCAAACAAAAAAGTTATTAATCCCGCCCCCAACTTTGTTGGGGGTTATTTTACAGCTTTTGCTTCCTTGCAGTCGCAAAATCTAAAAATAATACGGCGGGACGGTTGCAAGCAACCGCCAAAGCGTATAAAAAAAACGTATTCTAAAAAAGTTATTAACAATGGGGTAAAAATAAGCTCTGCTATTGTATTTACAGGGCTTCGGGGCTATTTTCTGCCCGCCCCCGCCTGCCCCTGCAAAATC
>JAMONO010000019.1 GCA_027065715.1 Flavobacteriales bacterium | reverse complement strand
CACACTACACACTACACACTACGAACTACAAACTACGAACTCCAAATAATAAATTACGAATTACGAATGAAAAATTAAAAATTACAAACTACACACTACGAACTACAAACTACGAACTACAAATAATAAATTACGAATTACGAATGAAAAATTAAAAATTACAAACTACACACTACACACTACGAACTACAAACTACGAACTCCAAATAATAAATTACGAATTACGAATGAAAAATTAAAAATTACAAACTACACACTACACACTACAAACTACGAACTACAAACTACGAACTACACACTACACACTACGAACTACACACTACACACTACGAACTACACACTACCCCGCACCTGCAACAGTGCAACCCAAACGAAGTAAAAGCGAAACACGCGACCCCGCGGCTGATACCACTACGGGAAGGGAACAGCCAAAATCAAAAAAAATTGACAATTATTTTATGCACATTTGCTACGGAAAGTTTATATTTGACCCAAACAAAAAATACCGAAATTGAATATGAATATCACATCTTATAAAATCTTATTGGGAAGCAATTCGCCCCGTCGCAAAGAACTGTTGAAAAAAATGGATATAAAATTTAAAAGCATCCGTTTAAAAGCAGACGAAATCTACCCCGACATATTGCCGGCAGGCGAAATACCCGAATACTTAGCCTTGAAAAAATCATTGGTTTATAACAACTTAAAAAAGAACGAATTGTTAATTACAGCCGACACCATAGTGGTTTTTAAAGGAATTATATTGGGAAAACCAAAAAACAAAACCCAAGCCAAAGAGATGCTTGCCATGCTTTCGGGGCGAAAACATCAGGTAATAACCGGTGTTTGTTTGCGGTCTAAAAAAGATATTTTGACTTTTTCGGACGTTTCGGAAGTCTATTTTAAAAAATTATCGGCTGCCGAAATCAAATATTATGTCGATACTTACAAGCCTTTTGACAAAGCCGGAGGATACGGCATACAAGAATGGATAGGCTTGACAGGTATTGAAAAAATAAAAGGTTCGTTTTACAACATTATGGGATTGCCTACCGAAAAACTTATGAAGTATTTAAAAGAATGTAAATAAATGGTAAAATTTTTAAAAATCGGGGTGTAAATTTATTTATTTGTTAATTTTGGAACAAAATCAAACGCAACTATAACTATGAATATCTTTCTTGTTCTCATTGCCATTTTGCTTATTTTGGCGGTTATTGACCTTGTTGTCGGGGTAAGTAACGATGCAATAAATTTTTTAAACTCTGCCTTGGGGTCCAAAGCTTTTTCGTTTAAAACCATTATGATAACCGCCAGTTTGGGCATCTTTATCGGAGCGGTTTTTTCGAGCGGGATGATGGAAGTTGCCCGTAAAGGGATTTTCAATCCGAGCATGTTTTCATTTCACGACATTATGGTGGTGTTCTTGGCGGTAATGTTGGCAGATATTTTATTGTTGGATATTTTTAACAGTTTGGGTATGCCAACATCTACAACGGTTTCCATTGTATTTGACCTGTTGGGTGCCGCCGTGGCAATAGGATTGGTAAAAACTTTGGAAGAAAGTGCCGACTTAGGTAAAGTAGCCTTATACATCAATTCGTCCAGTGCCCTAAAAATCATTTCGGGCATACTGCTTTCGGTAGTTATTGCCTTTACGGTCGGTGCTATTGTGCAGTACTTGTCGCGTTTGATTTTTACGTTTCAATATGACGTCAAAAAACGCACTTTATCCACTGCCGTTTTCGGTGGTATTTCGATTGCGGCTATCACTTATTTTATTATTCTAAAAGGTTTAAAAGGAACCGATTTTTACGGCGATATCAAACATTTTATACACAATTACACTACCTACATTATATTGGTGAGTTTGATTTTATGGACACTTATCTCTTATGTGTTAATCAAATTTTTTCAAATTAATATACTGAAAATCATTATCTTGTTAGGAACATTTTCATTGGCATTGGCTTTTGCCGGCAACGATTTGGTAAACTTTATCGGTGTGCCGATTGCCGGTTACAATTCGTATGAAGCCTGGTTGGCTTCCGGACAAGATTCTCACCAATTTATGATGGATGTTTTGGGCAAAAAAGTACCTACTCCCATGTTATTTTTAATAGGAGCAGGCACCATAATGGTGCTGACATTATGGACTTCGAGTAAAGCCAAAAAAGTAGCTAAAACCGCATTGGACTTATCGGCACAAGGTGATAAAGAAGAAAAATTTCAACCCAATCCGGTATCGCGTGCCTTGGTCAAAGCCGCCATGGGCATGAACAAAGCTTTTACCACGGTATTGCCTCAATCGACTATTCAATGGATTGACAGCCGTTTTAGAACACCTGCATTGGTTGTTAAAAAAGATATGCCCGAATTTGACCTGGTGCGTGCCTCGGTGAATTTGTTGGTAGCCGCCATTTTGATTTCAATAGCCACCTCTATGAAACTACCACTATCGACTACCTATGTAACCTTTATGGTGGCAATGGGTGCTTCGCTTGCCGACAGAGCTTGGGGACGCGAAAGTGCCGTATATCGCATAGCCGGTGTGCTTAGCGTAATTGCAGGTTGGTTTATGACCGCTTTATTTGCCTTTGTGATTGCCTTTACTTTGGCTTTGTTGATATACAAATTCGATTTTTATTTGGCCATAGCCATGTTTTTTGCCGAGCTGTATATGTTATACCGTTCGCAGAAAAAACACAATGCCGAAGTAGCCGAAGAAAAAGAAGAAATATTCGATTTTGAAGAAGGAAACGGTGAATTGGACGAACAAAAATCTACCGAAATATTAATAGCCGAAAGTTTAAAAAACATCAATAAAGTCATTGGGTATATCAATAAATTGTATGCCAATACTATTGACGGATTAAAATCCTACAATCTCGATTTGCTAAAAAAGAACGACAAAAATGTCAAAAAACTTTATAAACAAGGCAATAAACTCCGCGATAAATTGTATTATATTATCAAAGCCAACAAAAATAAAGACATAGTTATTAGCAATAATTATATCAAATTGTTAGATAAAATTCAAGACTTAATCCAATCGATGCACTTTGTTTCCAAAATGAGTAAAGAATATGTCGATAATGCCCACAGCGAATTGACAGATGAACAAAAACAAGATTTGGAGAATCTGCGCAATGTTATGGTGCAATTGATGAACGATATGCAAATAGCCTTAACCCGACGAGACATGCAACAACTGAGACGTTTATATAAAACAAGTCATTTGGATACCGCTATCGAAAAAGCTATTAATAACCAAGTCATTCGTATTCAAAAGGACGAAAGTTCTTCAAAAAACTCCCGTTTGTATTTAAGCTTATTGCTCGAAACCAAAGATATTGAAGAAAGTTTAATCAAACTACTGCGAATTATTTTTGATGCCACCAAAAATATGGAAGAACTCCCCGAAGCACAATTGAGCAAATCCATTGAAAAAATCAAAGAAGAAGAAAAGGAACAAAAAAAAGTCGAAAAAACCGGTGGTAATAATGAAAATAAACCGATCGTTCCCGTCCCAAAAAACAATAACGAAAAAGAAGATTAATTGGAATAAAAGCCGATAAAAACTCACAAATAACAAAAAAACAGAAGCAAAATAAGATGCTTCTGTTTTTGTTTGTCCTTAATAAAGTTTCTTGTTGTATCCGATACTTTACCAAATATTCATGATAAGCAATATCTGTGTTCATGACCGGTACAAACGACAGAAAATTACCCTAATCGTGTGCTTCAAATGAAATTCATCATCGGTAATTTCAACTAAATTTTGTATCTTGGCAATCGCCAAAAAAAATACGATTTTATGCAAGATCAAAATATATATCAGCCCAAAAATAAAGTTAGAATTGTTACAGCCGCCTCCCTGTTTGACGGCCACGATGCCGCTATCAACATT
>JAMONO010000018.1 GCA_027065715.1 Flavobacteriales bacterium | reverse complement strand
ATTCGTAATTCAAGTGTTTAGTTCGTAGTTTGTAGTGTTTAGTGCATAGTGTGTAGTGTTTAGTGCATAGTGTGGAGTGCATGGTGTTTAGTTTATTGTTTGTGGTTTTTAATTTTTCATTCGTAATTCGTAATTTATTATTTGGTGTTCGTAGTGTGGAGTGTTTAGTGCGTAGTGTTTAGTGCATAGTGTGGAGTGCATAGTGTTTAGTGTGGAGTGTTTAGTGCATAGTGTTTAGTGCGTAGTGTTTAGTGCATGGTGTTTAGTTTATTGTTTGTGGTTTTTAATTTTTCATTCGTAATTCGTAATTTATTATTTGGTGTTCGTAGTGTGGAGTGTTTAGTGCGTAGTTTTATTCGTCATTCGTAATTCTCAAAAAATAGTATCTTTGCATACATTTAAATTTTTTTAAACAAAATATGACCTGATGGCAAAAAATAATAAATCCAATAAAATGCAGTCTCAAAAAGGGGAGCAACCTCAAAAAGTCTTTAATCTTCGATTTTTTATCACTTATACCTTACTGTTTATTTCAACTTATATGATGATGAAAAGTTGCGAGCGACAAAAACAGTTGGAAGAAAAAGCCAAGCTGGAACAAAAAAGAAAAGATTCGTTAGCCCAACTTAAAGCAAAAGAAACAACCAAAGAATTGCAAATCGTTCGTGACTCTGCCGGTATGGCACAAGCGGCACAATTGATCGGAGATTTTAGTTACAATTTGCAAATATCCGACAATCAAAACGATGATATAACCGTAGAAACCGACTTGATCAAAGCCGTTATTGCCCGTAAAGGCGGATATTTCAAAAGTTTTGAACTTAAAAAATACAAAACTTATGACTCATTACCCTTGTATTTGGTTCATAACAACAGTCGCTTCAATTTAAAATTAAAAACCAAAGACGGCAAAGAAGTCAATACCGAATTGCTGGACTTTCACCCGAGTGTCAGCAAAGATGGAAAAAATACCAAAGTATCAATGAAGCTATATGCCGGTGCACAAAATTACTTGGAATACATTTATACGTTTAAGCCCGACGATTATATGATTGGTTTTGTCATACGCACCAATAATATGGAAAATATCCTGCAAAACGGCGAAATACCTTTACATTGGGAAATGAAAGCCTTTCGACACGAAAAATCAATCAGCTACGAAAACCGTTTTGTTACCTTAAAATACGAGTATGAAGATGGCAAAGACGACTATTTAAGTGCCATGAAAGACCAAGCCGATGATGAAGCCGAAGATGTCAATTGGGTCGATTACAAACAACATTTCTTTTCGAGTTTTTTGATAACACCCGAAAAAGCCTTTGAAAAAGCCTCGTTTAAACAGATCAATCTGGCAAAATCGGGAGAAGATACCTTACAATATACCAAACATTTCTTTACCGATACGGCTTTGAAAACCACAGACGGCAATTTGAACTATCCTATGAAAATGTTTTACGGACCCAATGATTACAAACTTTTGGAAAGCTACCAATTGGGCATAGAAAAAGTAATTCCATTGGGTTGGGGTATTTTCGGTTGGGTAAACAAATGGTTGTTTATGCCGTTATTTGCCTTTTTGAGTAGTTTTATCGGCAACTACGGTATTGTTATTATTTTAATGACCATAATCATTCGCTTACTGGTATCTCCTTTGACCTATAAAACATATTTGTCGCAAGCCAAAAGCAAAATCTTAAAACCCGAAATAGAAGAAATTAACAAAAAATATAAAGACAATCCGGCCAAACGTCAAAAAGAAGTTATGGCACTACAAAGCAAAGCCGGAGTTAGTCCGTTGGCAGGTTGTATTCCTTCATTGTTGTTTATACCCATATTTTATGCGTTGTTCCGGTTTTTTCCGGCTGCCATCGGTTTGCGTCAAAAAGGTTTTTTATGGGCAGACGATTTATCGGCATACGATTCCATAGCTCATTTGCCTTTCAAAATACCTATGTATGGCGATCATGTTAGTTTACTGGCTCTTTTGGCATCGATAACCATGTTTATTTACATGAAAATGAACGCCTCCAACCAAACTTCTATGCCCTCACAAGAAGGTATGCCCGATATGCAAAAAATGATGAAGTGGATGATTTACTTATCCCCCGTTATGTTGTTGTTCTTTTTTAACTCTTATGCAAGCGGTTTGAGTTTGTATTATTTTATTTCAAATTTAATGACTATTGTTATTTTGGTAGTTATCAAAAAATATGTCATTGACGAACAAAAAATCAAAGCGGTTATTGAAGAAAACAAAAAGAGACCTAAAAAACAAGGACGTTTTGCCAAAAAAATGGCTGAACTTATGGAAAAAGCCGAAGAACAAAAACGTTTGCAAGAAGAAATGAAACGAAAACAGAAAAATAGAAAAAGATAAAATTAAAAAGGCTGTATCAAAATTTTATTTTATAAATTCTTGATACAGCCAAAATTATTATTTGTCAGCCAATTTTGCCGCATTGTCGCTTATTTTATCCAACAGAGTGTAAAGTGTATTTATAAATCTTTGATTCTTTTTGGCTGCAATTTTTTTATACATAGTCCAATCGGATTGTAGAAGTTTTAATTGAAAAGCTGCCTCCGAGCCTTGTTTTATTTGTGATTGCAGAATATTTAAACTGGTTTGAAGATTTTTTTCCAAGTTTGATAATTTCAAGTTTATTTCCTCTTGGTTTTCTCCCATAAATTTTAAAGCATGCATAAAGGACAATTGTTGCGCAATAAACTCAATTTTGTGAGAATTTTCTTGAATTGTGTTCGCCTTAATGTTTTCAATATTTTTAATTTTGTCAATAACTTTTCCCGAAATTGAGATCAGTTTATCGAGTTTGCTCAAAACCGTTTTTATTTTTTCTTTTTTGGGTTTTTGCAAAAACATCATTCGGGTTTTCTTCCGCATATTTATAATCTGTTGTAAAACAGGCTTAACTTCGGGATGATTTTCCGCATAAATTTCCAGCATTATAAGAGCATCTTCACTGTCTGAAAAACTATTATCAACATTTTTCACAGCATAACTGACCCGCATATTCATATAAACATAATCTTTGATTATTCTTACAGCAGAATTATTGATATTATAAGCGGCTTTAATGGCTTCTTTGCCTGTGATTTGTTCATCAAATTGAGGATAAACATATTGAAACACAAAAGTTAAAATACTTTTTTCATCAAAATAAAATTCTTTTTGATAAAATAACTTACATTCGAATACATTTGTTTAGAATTATTATCGGTTGTATTCAATGTTTCTATAATACTAATAGTGCTGAATAGGTCGTCAATTATGCCTAAATTTTGTTTACCGACGGGCATTTTTTGAATTTTTTTTATATTTTTTCTAATATCTTTTAATTTAACTTTATATATCTGTTTATGAGCAATTTCTTTCAAATAATAGTTTATTAACAGTTGGTTGATTTGATTGTTTAAATTTGCCAAAACCGACAATTCTTCAACTTGTTTAACATACTTTTTCTTTAAATAATTTGACTTAATCAAATCTTCCAATTCGTTATTTAATCGATAAAAAATGTGTGTTTGTTTGATAAGTTCATTCAAATTTGCATTATCATAATCTATAAACAACATTCTATAATCACTCCAAAACAATTGCAACTTAACCAATTTGTTGTGTGTGTTTTTATTATCTTTTGTAAATTGGGCTATATATAACAGATTTTCATCATATCTTGCCAATGTATTGTCTATATCTCTCATCACTTTTGCGGGATAAACGTTGTTTTTTATCAAAACAAAATCCATCAACAAACGGTGAGAAAACATTTTATTTTCATAAGTTGATTTGATAAACTGCCGAACAGGGTTAATTACATTTTGGGCAGACATAGTCCAACTTGTTATCGTAATAAAAAATATAATAATAATTTTTTTCATTCTATTAATTTTTAAAGTTGTCAAT
>JAMONO010000017.1 GCA_027065715.1 Flavobacteriales bacterium | reverse complement strand
GAATTAACAGAACACAAATGTGGAAAAACCTTGTTTTTCCTTTCAAACTATTGTCAAGTTTGTATAAGTCCTATCGCATCATTAGACAATTTAAACCCGATTTTGTAGTAGGAACGGGAGGATTTGCCAGCGGAGCAATTTTGTATGTTGCCCAAAAAAAAGGTATTCCTACTTTTATTCAAGAACAAAATTCTTATCCGGGAATAACCAATAAATTGTTGGCAAAAAATGTCCTCAAAATTTATACGGCTTACGATGGTTTGGAAAAATTTTTTAATCCGAAAAAAATCGTAAAAACAGGTAACCCCGTTCGAAGCGATTTACAAAATATAAAGGTTTCGAAACACGAAGCCTTAACAAACTTCGGATTGGACGGTCGTCGAAAAACCATACTGGTTATTGGTGGTAGTTTGGGAGCTCGTCCCGTCAATGAAGCAATTGAAAAAATATTATCTTATTTAAGACAAAACAATTACCAATTGATATGGCAAACCGGTAAAAATCATTTTGAAAACTATCAAAAATACCAAGACGAATACATCAAAGTGCTCCCTTTTATCACACGTATGCAAGATGCTTATGCAGCTGCCGACCTGATAATAACACGAGCCGGTGCAGGAACCATATCAGAGTTAAGTATGGTAGGCAAGCCCGTTATTTTGGTCCCTTCTCCTTATGTGGCGGAAGACCATCAAACCAAAAATGCACTGGCTTTGGCAAATCGACAAGCAGCCGTATTGTTGCCAGAAAATGAATTGGATAAATTGGCGGAAACCATAACCGAAATTTTGAAAAA
The DNA here is from genome assembly GCA_027065715.1 of Flavobacteriales bacterium. Lineage (GTDB taxonomy): Bacteria > Bacteroidota > Bacteroidia > Flavobacteriales > Flavobacteriaceae > WGBX01. The sequence goes on along the minus strand of JAMONO010000017.1, from coordinate 16,640 downwards.
TGACGAAAAAAAACAGCAATTAAGTCAAAATATCCAACATTTTGCCATGCCCGATGCCACCAAACATATAGTAGATGATATTTTAAAAACATTAAAAATATAATTAAAAACAAAAATGAAAAACACCATTGCAGTCATATCGGTTGTTTCAATAGTGCTTATAAGCCTTATGCTGGGCAGCTATTTTGACAGGTTGTATCAACAAGAGAAAATAGTTGAAACGACCATACGTGTTTTTCCTATGGATAAAAATTTTATAGAACCTAACGAAGTAGCTCAATTGATTGCTCTCAAAGACAGCATGCAACAACAGATAAATATTGCACAAATTGAAGCTGTTTTGGAACAAAACGATTTTATTGACAATGCCGAAGTTTATCGCGATTTAAACGGGCATCTAATTGCCGAAGTTGAACAATACAAACCAATTGCTCGTGTTTGGGGTAAAAATTCTTTTTATTTGGATAAAAACGGACATAAAAAACCCTTGTCAAAACACTATACCGAACGCTTGATGTTGGTTTTCGGTGATTTGTTACCCGAAAAACAACCTCAAACCGTAGCTTTAATACAAAACATATACAACGATAGCGTTTTAAATAAAATCGTGTCCGAAATACATTTACGGTCACGTCAGACAGCAGTTTTAAAACTTATTGATGTTTCGGGTGATTTTATTATTGAAATAAACCCCGATAAAACACAAGAACAATTGTTTAAACTCAAAACCATGTATGCCTATGTGCATCAAAAACATTGGAATAACAAGTATAAAACTTATGATTTTCGATTTAACAATCAAGTAGTTTGCAAAAAATAATCAATCAATATATATCCTAAACTTAATATTATGAATACAACCAACCACCCAATCGAAGAAATGAAAGTATATGGACGACAGCCGCGTGTGTCTCCTTTTAGAGCACAAGATTTGCGTATGGAAGTTGCCGGACTGGACATAGGAACTACCAAAGTAGTCGCTATTATCGGTCGCAAAAATCAATACGGCAAAGTCGAAATATTGGGTTACGGAAAAGCCCCCAACAAAGGTGTACGCAACGGTGTTGTGGTCAATCTTGCCGAAACCGTAAAAGCCATTGACGAAGCCGTGCAAAAAGCCGAATATAATGCCAAAATCAAAATAAGCAAAGTCGTGGTAGGTATTGCAGGACAACATATTCGCAGTATTCAAACCAGCGAATACATCATGCGCGAACAACCCGAAAGTATGATTACCGAAGCCGAAATAGAAAAGTTAATTAATCAAGTTAAACGTATTCATGTCAATCCGGGCGAAAAAATTATTCACGCCTTGCCCCAAGAGTTTAAGGTGGACGACGAAGGTAATATTACCGAAATACCTATTGGTATGGCAGGCACCCGTTTAGAAGCCAATTTTCATGTGGTGGTTGGCAATGTGGCTTCTATTCAAAATTTGGTGCGTTGTGTCAAAATGGCTGATTTAAAAGTTGAAGACATAACTTTGGAACCCTTGGCTTCTGCCGAAGCGGTTTTGCTCGATGAAGAACGCGAAGGAGGTGCCGTATTGATTGATATAGGCGGTGGAACAACCGATATTGCCATTTTTAAAAACAATATTATTCGTCATACGGCAATTATTCCCTATGGAGGCAATATTATTACACGCGATTTAGCCAACGGTATTTATGTCTTGGAACGCAACGCCGAAGCCATTAAAGTTAAATTCGGCTCGGCTTGGCCTGCCGAAAACAGTGAAAATGAAGTGGTTAGTATTCAAGGTTTGCCCGGACGACCTCCGGTCGAAATCAGTTTGAAAAATATTTCGCGTATTATAAAAGCCCGTGTCGAAGAAATTATTCAAATGGCCGACGCCGAAATCAAAAGATATATGGAGTTTAGCAATGATAAGGTTTTGTTGGGCGGAATTGTTTTAACCGGTGGCGGCGCCGAACTCAAACATTTGCCGCAATTGGTCAATTTGATAACAGGACAATATACCCGCGTGGGACGTCCCAATCAACACCTGGCAGGTGGCACCGAAAAAGACCTGATAAGCCCTATTTACGCAACAGCAGTAGGTTTGTTGATGAAAGGACTGGCTGACAAAAAAAATTATGAATTTTATGAATATGCCGACGAAGATGAAATAAATAACGAACAAAACCTTCAATCTACAGAAGAAAATCTTGAAGAGATCGAAGATAAAAACGAAGAAAATACGAACGATAAAACCGCAAACTTAAAACAAAAACGCAAAAAGTCCATATTCAACGCAGTGATGGACATGATAAAAAAATTGGAGTAATAACAAATTGGAATTTTAGAAAAAATAAAAAAACAGTATTATGAACGACTTTAATTTAAACCTCGAATTTGATTTGGAAAAAAACAAATCAAACGTTATCAAAGTCATCGGAGTAGGTGGAGGAGGCGGCAATGCCGTTAATTATATGTATCAAAAAGGAATTAAAGATGTCGATTTTGTAGTCATCAATACCGATTCGCAAGATCTGTCCAAAAGCCCCATACCACTAAAAATACAAATCGGAAAAAATTTAACCGAAGGTTTGGGTGCCGGTGCCAATCCCGAAATCGGTGAAAAAGCCGCTTTGGAAGACATCAATGCCATTAAAAATATATTGGAAAACAACACCAAAATGATTTTTATTACCGCAGGTATGGGCGGAGGAACCGGGACCGGTGCGGCACCAATCATTGCCAAATTGGCAAAAGAAATGGGTATTTTGACCGTAGCCATTGTTACCAGTCCTTTTACCTATGAAGGCAAAAAACGAAATTTGTATGCTCAAAAAGGTATTGAAAACTTGCGCGAATATGTCGATTCGTTAATCATTATCAACAATAACAAACTGCGAGAAATATATGGCAACTTGACTTATAAAGAAGCTTTTGCCAAATCGGACGAAGTTTTGGCGTCGGCAGCTACCAGTATTGCCGAAGTTATAACCCACAACTATATGGTCAATGTCGATTTTCGCGATGTAAAAACCGTATTGGAAAACAGCGGAACAGCCATTATGGGGTCTGCAAAAGCAAGTGGCGAAAACCGGTCGCACGAAGTCATTATGAAAGCCTTGGATTCGCCTTTGTTAAATGACAATAAAATTACAGGCGCCAAAAATGTTTTGTTGCTTATCGTTTCCGGAACTGCCGAAATTACGATTGACGAAATAAGCGAAATCAATGATTTTATTCAAGCCGAAGCAGGGCACAATGCCGATGTTATTATGGGTATCGGCGAAGACGAAAGTTTGGGCGATGCCATATCGGTTACCATTATCGCTACAGGTTTTAATAAAAACCAACAAGACTTAATAACCAATGCCGAACCCGATAAAATTGTTCATGTGCTAAAAGATGAAGAGTTTACCTCTATTGAAACCCTTGATGAAGCTAATCCGGTTTACGAAAACACCCAAAACGATACTTTGTCTACGACAGAACCCGTGGTTGAAAAAGATGTTTTCGGCAACGACCAATTTGCCTTGAACTTTGGTGATGAATATACCGTTACAACTTCCGACGAAACAAACGAAAAATCGGAGGAATTTGTCAATAATGATGGTTTGCCCGAAATAAAATTGATAAAAAAGGACGAAAACATATCCGAAGCCACACCCAAACCGGTTGCCGAAAAGACCGTGCAACAACCTTTGTTGTTTAATTTGGACGAACCGCAATTGCCCGAACAAAGTTTGGAACAAGTAGAAGATTTGACCGAATTGCCATTGGAACAAGCTTTTAAATTACGTAAAAAAAGAAAGGAATACATCAAAAGTTATACAACTAAATTACCCGAATTGGAAAATGAATATGAGCCGGCTTACAAAAAGAAAGGTATCGAAGTGGATTTGTCTCCCAAATCATCTGACGATGTGCACAAAATAGAAATGGATTTGGACGGTAATTTTAAGTTGCGAGACAGCAATTCTTTTTTAAATGACAATGTAGATTAATAAAACAAGTAATTATGAATTTGGAACAAAAAGTTATGGAACAACTCAAAGTTGCCATGAAATTAAAAGACAAAACGGCGTTGGAAGCCTTACGTGCCATAAAATCGGCTATTTTGCTCGAAAAGACAAAAGGCGGAAATAGAGAATTAACGACAACCGACGAAATGAAATTGTTGCAAAAAATGGTAAAACAACGCCGTGAAAGTGCCGAAATTTTTCAACGACAAAACCGAGATGATATGGCAAAATCCGAGTTGGCACAAGTGTCAGTAATTGAACGTTTTTTGCCCAAACAAATGGAACATTCCGAAATTGTTGCCGTAGTAGAAGGTATCATTGAACAAACCGGAGCAACAAGCATGAAAGATATGGGCAAAGTTATGACTATTGCCAATAAAGAAATGACCGGAAAAGCCGACGGTAAGCTGATAGCACAGATTGTTAAAGAAAAATTGTCATAAAAATTTGCTTCAATCGGAAAGAAACAATACTTTTGCACCTGTGTATTGCCCGCGTGGCGCAACTGAATAGCGCATCGGATTTCGGCTCCGAGGGTTGGGGGTTTGAATCCCTCCGCGGGTACCAAAAGAGACTGTTTACAAAGGCAGTCTCTTTTTTTATTTTAACAAAACTTTTTTCTTTCGGTATAAATACTTGTTTGAATTTTATATGTTTGAACACTATCGATCTAACAAAAAAAATAGGCTCATTATTCATAATGCGGCATAATAAAAATAGTTTTTTTGTTTTTAAACTACAAAAATAATGTTAAAAAAAATGCAATAGTTCAATAAATATTCAAAGTTTTATTAGGATTTTGATTGAATGATAAAAAAGTAGATTTTAAATAAAAAATCGGCTTAAATGTCAAAAAAAAACTGTAAATTTAAAATTCAAATTAACTAAATTATTAATCAAAAACAAAGCTATGAATAGAATTAGATTGTTATTTACGATGCTGACATTGTTACTGGTGCAATTTTCATTTGCACAAAGTCTCAATGTGTCAGGTAAAGTTACAGATGCGTCGGGAGAACCCATTCCCGGAGTAAACGTAGTTGTAAAAGGAAAAAATATCGGTACGGCAACCGATTTTGACGGCAACTACAGTATAAGAGTAAACCAAGGCGATATTTTGGTTTTTTCGTCCATTGGTTACAAAACCGTTGAAAAACCCGTTTCCGGTTCAGGCAACATTGATGTTGTATTAAAAGAAGGTGCTTCACAACTTGATAAAGTAGTGGTTACGGCAATGGGTGTTAAGAAAAAAGAACGAGCGCTTGGTTATGCATCGCAAGAAGTTAAAGTAAGTGATTTGAAGCAAGTTAATCAAAATGCTTTGGCAAATTTGCAAGGTCAAGTTTCTGGTGTTCAAATTACCCAGTCCTCAGGTGCTGTTGGTGGAGGAGTTGATATTTTAATTAGAGGGGTAAAATCATTGGATCCAAGTGTAAATAATCAACCATTAATTATTGTTGATGGAGTTAGAATTAGCAATGATATAATCCCGGGTGATGTCAAACCGACGACAGGTAGTAATGCTCCAAATAGCGCCGAACAATTTTCGTTTGCAAACCGTGCTATTGATATTAATCCTAATGATATTGAAAGTATAAATGTGTTGAAAGGAGCTGCTGCTGCCGCTTTGTATGGAATTGATGCTGCAAACGGTGCTATTGTAATCACAACCAAAAAAGGTATCAGAGGAAAACCGCAATTTACATTAACTACTAAATTTTCTGCGAGTACTGTTAATAAATACCTCGAATTACAAGATAAATGGCGAGAAGGACGTGGAGGAATTTCCAAAATAACTTTGGATCCTAATAACCCTAATATTAACGCCACACAAGCAAGAGGTTACGGTGAAGCAAAAGGTTTTTGGCTAATAAATGGTGCCACTTATAGTTTTCATACTTGGGGACCTGAATATGGTGATGACCCAACAATCACTTTTCACGATATTTACAGAGACTTTTTTACTACCGGAATTAACAACAATGTAAATTTAAGTGTTAGAGGAGGAGATGATAAATACAACTATTATTTATCGTTGGGAAATAATTCAAGTTCCGGTATTGTTCCCAACACTGATTATAACAAAACAAACTTGCGTATCAGAGCAGATTACCAATTGGCTGAAAAATTTAATTTGGAAGTAACAAGTCTTTATTCTCATTCTAACGGTAATTTGCCAAACAATGGAGATAAATCAATAATGAGTTCTATGTCTTATTGGTCTCCTTCTATCGATGTAAATGACTATTTATTACCAAATGGACGTCAAAAAAATTATACCCCGTTTTGGATTGATAACCCGAGATATTTTGCAGAAGTTAGTAATTTAGCAACAGTTGTTGATCGTATCATAGTAAGTGCCAATGCTAAATATGATATTAGCAACGATTTGTCATTAAACTATCGCTTTTCGGTGGATAATTATGTTGATGCACGAAATCGTTTTGTGCCGGCTGATTTAGATGTTGGAACACAAGTAAAAGGATTTATTATTAACCAAAATATTCGTTTTAATTCATTAAATTCATTGCTGGTAGCAAATTATGATTATAAGTTAAATGATGATATGAAATTTAACTTCTTATTGGGAAATGAAGTTACTACACAAAATAGAATTTCAGAAACACAAAAAGGCGAAACGCTAATTTTACCGATGCTTAACAACATTTCGAATGCTGAAAACTTTTATAGTTTTAGTAAAGAAATAGGTAAAAATAGAGTTGGTGTGTTTGGTGAAGTAGATTTTGCTTACAAAGATAAATTATTCTTGACAATTACAGGAAGAAATGACTGGAGTTCTACGCTGCCCGAAGCCAATAGATCTTTTTTCTACCCTTCATTTAATGTATCTTATTTGATTACTGATTTGCTCGATAAGAAAAATAAGATTTTGTCTTTTGCCAAAGTTCGCTTTTCATGGGCAAATGTTGGTAAAGATGCCCCCGAAGGCATCTTAGGAACCAAATGGGCTATCAGTAACTATCCTGTCAATGGCGGAGGTAGTGCAGGAGGTATTTATCCTTATACCGTTGAAGGAGATTTGAATTTAAAACCCGAAAACCAAAGAACTACCGAATTTGGTTTCGATTTAAGATTTTTGAATAATAGAATTCGGTTGGATTATACCTATTATGATAATTTAAATACCGATTTGATAGCTCGAATACCTATTTCTTTAACAACCGGTAAAACAAGTATATGGACAAATGCAGGCAGTTTAAAAAACACAGGACATGAAATATTGTTAAGTGGTAGATGGATTGATGATAATGATTTTTCATGGACAACTACTTTAAACTGGTCAACTAATAAAGGAGAAGTTACCGATTTGCCCAAAGAATTGGAAGAAATAGGAATAACTTATGCATCAGGAGGTTATGCTGGTGTTGAATCTAAGGTTTATGAAGGAGATGCACCCGGAACTTTATATGGATATAAATGGAAATACAATGACAATGGTGATAGAATAATTGATAGCAACGGTCTCCCCGTTATCGATTTGGATGAAAAGGTAGTAGTAGGACATGCTTTTCCCGATTGGGTGGGTTCTATAAAAAATACCTTGAATTATAAAAGCTTGTCTTTTAGCTTCTTATTAGAATACAAAAAAGGCGGCGATGTCTATGATGCCGGACAAAGAAATTCAATTAGAAACGGCACCATCAAAATCACAGAACAACGATATGAGGATGTTGTTTTGGAAGGAGTTCAAGATGACGGTAACGGAGGTTGGAAAGCTAATGAAACACCGGTTTATATCGACGAAAACTATTATAGAAATTCCAGTGCATACAATAGAGCCGGTGAAATTTTAATTCAAGATGCTTCTTGGTTAAAGTTAAGAAATATTTCTTTAAGTTATAACCTACCTTCAAAATGGTTAGAAAAAACCTTTATAGAAAAAATACAATTAAATGTAAGTGGCAATAACTTTTTGTTATGGACTCCGTTTAGAGGTTTTGATCCCGAAGGTAGTCAGTTCTCTGCCGGTTCCAATACTTACGGATTTACCGGTTTAAATATTCCATTAACCCAAACTTACAGTTTTGGTGTAAAAGTTAATTTTTAATTAAAAATAAATTATCATGAAAAATATAAAAATTCTTATTTTAACATTCTTAATAGTCTTTTCTTTTTCGAGTTGTAAAGACTTTTTTGACGTTAATGATCCGTCAAATGTTGTCTCCGAAAAAGAGCAAGAACTCGACTTGTTAATGCCCAGTGCAGAATATTATGCCGTCATGTTAGATTTTAATTTGGGTTATTCAATCGGGCAAGTGCAACAACATATTGCATCATATTTTAGTCATTCAATTGACCAACATTATGAGTCATCAATCTATTCTGCATGGAAATTGTATTATACAAAGTATTTATATACTTCTCGTAGAATGGAAGCTTTGGCAGAAGAAAAAAATGCTACCCATTATAAAGGAGTTATCAAGGTATTAAATGCTCTAACTTTAGGTATGATTACCGATATTTACGGTGATGTTCCATTTAAAGAAGCTGCAATGGGAAGCGTCAATCTACAACCAGCTGTTGATACTCAGCAAGATATATATAATGAAATACAAAATATGTTAGATGCCGCCATTACGGATTTGAATGACAATGATGTATCCGGTTTTGAAAATCTCCCGGGCGATGGAATTTACAACGGAAACATAGATAAATGGATAAAATTAGCTTATACTCTAAAAGCCCGCTATGCTCTTCATTTGGCTAAAAGAGAGGGTAGTGTTGTAGCAGCACAAGAAGCCTTGAGTTATTTACCCAATGGTTTTAACTCAAATGATGATGATTTTCAATTGTCATTTAATGATAAAGTAAAAAACCCATGGCATACATCCGTTGTCTTGGCTTCAAGAACAGGTAATATTTCCGTTTTATTTTCCGAGCAATTGGTCAATTATATGAATTCTTCTATATATCCTACGGCTGCATACGACCCTCGTATTTATGATTATATTGATAATGGAGGAGCAGCAACTTTTGAGGGTGCACAAAATGGTAATGAAGGTAATACTGAAGCCGGAACTTCTGCCAACACCGTCTTTAATGAAAATAGTTATTATTTTAAACAAAATTCTCCTTTAGTGTTGGTGTCTTATGCCGAAGCCTTGTTTATTAAAGCCGAAGCAGAATTTTTAGCTAATGGTGGAACGCCTACTTCGACAGGATCGACACAAGCAGCTTACGATGCATATTTAGCAGGTATTGCGGCAAATATGGATAAAATTGGTATTGATCCTTCTTTACGTGATGCATATTTGCTCGACCCTGCGATTGATGTTTCACCGGCAGGCCTTAGGTTGGAACATATAATGAAAGAAAAGTATATTGCTCTTTTATTAAATCCCGAAGTATTTACAGATTTACGTCGTTATGATTTCTCAACAGATGTTTATAAAGGGTTAGCATTACCGGCTAATCAAGATCCCGCTGTAAATCATTCATGGTTTAGAAGAGCTATTTATCCTGTATCTGAACTTAGCAAAAATCCTAATTTGGCAGAAAGTTGGCAATCTGTTGTAACGCCGGTTTGGTGGGATCAATAAATCTACATAAGTTTATTAATAATCTTAAAGAGGCTATCTTGTAAGGTAGCTTCTTTTTTTTAAAAAACAGCCAATTCACATAATAATTTACCAATTGTTACAACAAATATGCCCGATAATACCAAATCGATTAATAAAATAGTCCAAAAATATTTTGGTCCCGAAGCTTCGGGATTTTACTTAATCAAGGAGAAAAACGCAGTCATAGTCTTAGCTATGAGCGAGTATTTTCGACGATGAGAAAGCCAAAAAGAAACGAAATATTGGACAAATATATATTTGTATTTGGTATTAATCCGGCAGCTGTGGTATTGAACAAACCGGCTAATTTTGGGAGAATTATTTTTTTGATAAAAGCAAACGATAAGGCTTACAAACCGGAGCCATTGCCGTCATCATAACATACCAAAATACTTGAAAACTATTTATGCAGGCAGTTTAATAGCGATCTTCAAAAAACTCAAATGCATCAATAATATCCAAATAGGCACCGTCAAAACCGGCATCTATAATTTTTTTGATATACGATTGATTGTTTCCGTAAATAATGTTCTGCCAATCTTTTTCCCAATAACGAACTTTGTAATTGCCTGTCCAATCGGGGTTGGGCTCGTCCAACCAAATGGGTTTTTCGGTATTCCATTCGGGTTTCCAGTAGTAACGGTAGGTTTCGGCTTCTCCTATCGAAATATAAGAAATAACCAAACGTTGTCCGCCGTTTGCTTTTTGTTTCAAACTTTCTATTTGTTGCGGGCTGAAAGCGGTTCCGTCTTCAAAAAACATATCCATGATAATCAGGTCGTAATTGGTGGATTGTAAAGCGGTTATCAGACTGTTTTTATCGGGAAAATTGTGCGGATTGAGTAAATATAAAAAATTTTGAACCTCATTGAGTTCAACAATATCATTATTATTGACATGATGAACCGGTATGCCGGCAGGTATAAGGTCTAATTCGCGTTGTGTAGCCGCAAAACCTATGTAACCGGACATATCGTTTTTTTCATACGAACTTCTGATATGATTGGGACTGTAACAGTAATCGGTAACCAAAACGGTTTTTCCGCTGTTTTTAATCGTATCTAAAAACAACTTTAGTTGATTGGTAATTGAATTGGGTGTGGGGACATCGTCTTGTTCGTATCCGTAAAATAAACCCTCTTGTCCTTGTCCGTCAATGGCTTGCATGTAAGCTTGATGTATTTGCCCCGTTGTTTCGCCGTTTTGACTGATAATTTTAACGCCGTTTTGCGGGACGACAATAAAGTCGGGTTTGATGTTTTTGGCATATTGACTGATACCAACAACAAAATTGCGCATTTCTTCTTTAAAATCTATATCGTCATAAGTATATTCTCGGTCGGTTTTTTTACAGGAAGAAACAATAATCAATATGAGAAGAAAGCTCAAAATTTTGGACATAAAAAAAATTACTTTTGTTTGTTACATACAAAGATACGAAAAAATACGTTTGTAGAAGATTGTCCCTTAGCTATTTGAAATATAATGTTTTTTGATTTTGTATGTTTGCACAAAAAAGAAGTCAATAATACCAAATTTGCTGTTAGATATTAAACGATATTGTCAAACCGAAGCAAAAAAAATAAGAGGCTGTTCTGTAATTAATGACAGCCTCTAATGTTTTAAATTCCATATTAAGCATATAAGTGTTTACGGTGTGATAATAAGTTTAAAATGACCGTTGTCAATCTGATGGGTTTGGTTATTTTGAGGATTGGTTGCCGTAAAATTAAATTCTCCTTCAATTACACCGTTAGAAAAACCGGTGGGTGGTGAATAGTTGGTAATAGAAAGAGTTCCTGTTGAGGGGCATTCTATTATATCGTCGTTTACAGGGTCATATATATCGAGTTGCATGCGAAGGTTCGAATTGGGGGTAAACGAACAATTGTTGCAAGTGTTGAGGAAGCCGTCAATATACATTAGGTTAATGATAAACTTGTCGTCATTAAAAGTGCTGTATGTTTCATATTGATTGCTTGACGAATGATCGCCGTTGGTGGCATGCCAATCCTGATTGTCAATTTTGCAACTTACTTTTGAAATTTCATCTTCGGGATATTCGGTATATTTTACGTTAAACGAGCCCGAAACTTGATGGGTAGTAGAGTTGATAAGGTAATTGTCTTCATACAAAAGCCCGTCAAAATCGGCTTTAATCATTTGATTATCGGTATCGATATTTTGCAGATTAAAGTCAAAACTGTACGAACTGTAATAGGCAAACGATTGTGATAAAGGAAAGTTTAAATTTGACGTAGAATACGAGTTGGCAGATGCCAAATTGCCGTATTTGTTAAATTCAATGGCAAAATTTTGTCCGTTGCCTTGGGCTTGAATAATATAACGGTCTCCGTTTTTTTGGGCAGTCCAACCGGTAATTTCAACATCGCTGTTGTCGTATTTGTATTCAAAATATTCTTCCGTATCGGCAGTATCATCGTCGTCGTTACTGCAACTCATAGCGGTTATCATTAAAAGTAACAATAAAAATAATGGTGTTTTTTTCATAATAATTGTTTTAGTAGATTATTAATTAACAACTTGAATATGCAAATTTAATTATTTTTTCCTAAACTCAATCATCATTAAACCGGCAATAGATAAAATACCGGAAAAAACTATTAGCATATAAGCGTTTCGGTTTAATTCGCTTGTTGTCCATATCAATATAGCGATTAGTGGGGTCATGGCATAAAAAATGTATTTAAAATAGCGAAGGTGGTTTTTGGTGGCAACCAATTTTTCTAACAGTTTGTAAGTTTGAATTAATATAAGCACTATTATCAGCAAATACAGGTATAAGATAAAGGCGGCTTGTAGCCAATGTTGGTGAGAAGAAACGCAATACCAATCAAACAGACAGATTGAGTTGTCTTTGCTTATTAAGATTATCATTAGAGCAAACATGTATAACAATATGGTGTAAAAAGAATAAAAGTATATTTTATCTTTGAGGGCTTTTTTACGATTGTGTTTGGCAAAGAGATTTTCCATTTTATTTATTATTGAGGTTAATGTTTTTAAAGTCGGGTGATTTGGGCATGTTTTGAAGTTTTTGTAGAACATCGTCGGGCAAAACGGTTAGTTTGCGTTTTTGCAAGTCGAACCACGCACCGCTTACTTTGACTACAGCCGATAATTCGCCTTTTTGATTAAAAATTTGGTGTGTAAATTCCCAACGTTCCAAGTTATCGGTTGCGGCGCTTAACAACATATTTACTTTTATGTTACTTCCCATTTTTATTTCTTTATAATAAACGGTTTGTTCTTTAAAAATAACCGGTCCGATATGTTTTTTGGCAAATTCGTCCAGTGATAAGTTGTGTTTCAAAAAGTATCGGGCGCGTACTTCGGCGGCGTAATCGCTGTAAGCCGTATGTCGCATGTGTCTGTTGGGGTCAAAGTTTGCCCAAATGGTTTTAAAACTTATTTCAAACATATTTAAAGAAGGTTTTGGTCTGCAAAGCTAAAATATTTTTTACGACCTACAATAATGTGATCTAACAATTGTATTTGTAAAGTATAAGCGGCTTCTTTTATTTTTAGGGTTATTTCTCGGTCTGATTCGCCGGGTTGTACATAGCCGGACGGGTGATTGTGGGCAATAATAAATTCGGTTGCTTCTTTTTCGAGCAATAATTTCATTAATAGGCGTATATCGACCAATGAGCTGTCTAATCCGCCCTGACTGATTTGGCTAATACCCGTAACTTTTTGTTTGCGTAAATAGACAACCCAAAATTCTTCGATATTTTTGTCGGATAATAAGGGTGAAAGTAATTGAAAGGCGTCGAATGACGATCGGATTTCTTCTTGTTTTAGAGCTTCCGACAGGTTTCTTCTTCTGCCCAGTTCCAGTGCCGCAACAATACTGATGGCTTTGGCTTGTCCGATACCTTTGTATTTTGTTAGATTTTGAACGGTATATGTGCCCAATTTATCCAAATTGTTTTGGGCGTCGGACAAAATTCTTTTGGATAAATCAACTGCTGATTCTTCGCGGTTGCCCGACCCGATAAGAATAGCAATCAGTTCGGCATCGGAAAGTGCATTGACGCCTTTGTGCATGAGTTTTTCGCGTGGACGGTCGTTTTCCGACCAACGGTTAATAGGTATTTTCATGATTTAATAATCTTTGTTTGGATTGGGTATGTTTTTTACAAGATAATCAAAAAATCATGCAATTTGATTGGTTTCGATTCCGGTTTTGTGTTGTTAATCGGTATTTGCTTTGGTTATTAATTGGTCGATGTTCAATCCTCCGTAATTGCCCGAGCTCATCAATAGCAGCACGGTATTTTTCAAATCTTTTTTATATAAGTATTGATGCAATTTTTTAGGTTCTGTAAATACTTTCAAATCGGGTCGGTTAAATTCTTTAACGATTAATTCCGGTGGAATGGGTTCCAATCTTTTGAGGGTAACGGCATGAGGCGAATAAAAAACGACGGCTTCATCGGCACTTTTGAGTTTGTCTTTGTATTCGGGCAAAAACTTTTTGTTTAAACTACTGTATGTATGCAGTTCCAATACGGCTATAACTTTTCGGTTCGGAAAACTTTCTTTAACGGCATTTAAACTGGCAAATACTTTGGAGGGTGCATGAGCAAAATCTTTGAATATAAGGCTGTGTTTGTTTTCAAATATTTTTTCCAATCGTTTATCGGCTCCTTTAAAGCTTTGCATGGCTTGATAAAAGGTTTCGTCGTTTATTGCCAATTGGTTACAAATCAATCGGGCGGCTTCGGTGTTTTGCATATTGTGTGCACCTATGATTTGCAGCGGATATTTTTGATGTTTGTAAATGATTGAAAATACTTCTTTGTTTTTTTCATACAAGGGAGTGCCGTAAGGAATTTTTTGAATGTCTTGACGAGCGTTACGAACTAATTCGGTCAATGTTTTATCTTCTTCATTAAAAATTAACACACCGTTTTTTTCGATGGTGTCGATGTATTTGTCAAATTGTTCGATATAATTTTTTTTGTCGGGAAATTTGTTCATGTGGTCCCAAGCTATACCGCTTATAACCGTTATGTGGGGGTGATACCATAAAAATTTGGGGCGGGGATCGATGGGTGATGATAAATATTCGTCACCTTCGAGAACAATGGTTTTCAAGTTGTCATCGAGTTTAACCATGGTATCAAATCCTTTAAGTTGGGATCCTACCATATAATTTACATTTTTTTCGGCTTTGTGAAGCACATGCAAAATCATGGAGGTAATGGTTGTTTTACCATGTGAACCTGCAACGACTATTCGTTTTTGATTTTGACTTTGCCAATAGAGGTATTCGGGATAAGAATATATTTTTAAGCCGAGTTTTTGGGCTTTAATCAGTTCGGGATTGTCGGTTTGGGCGTGCATACCCAATATAATTGCCTCAATGTCCGGTGTGATTTTTTCGGGGAACCAGCCGAATTTATCGGGTAGTAATCCGTATTTTTTTAAACGAGATTTGGACGGATCAAAGATAACATCGTCGCTTCCGGTTACTCGATAGCCTTTTTTGTGTAAGGCAATGGCAAGGTTGTGCATGGCGGCACCGCCAATGGCTATGAAATGTATGCGGTTGTTCATTTTTGTTGGTTTAATCGTTTAATTGATAAATCGATGAACGGGTATTATAGAAAACAGGTTACATAGGTTGTTTCAATACTCCGGATGTTCGGTGTCATCATTATAAATTTAATTTTTCCAAGTCGCCTTTTCCTTCTCGAATAATTTGGGGTATGTCTTGTGATAAATCGATAACCGTTGAGGGATTGTTATCGCCATATCCGGCATCTATAATTACATCGACGAGTTTGTGCCATTTTTCATATATCAGTTCGGGGTCGGTGGTGTATTCCACAACTTCATCGTCATCTTTGAGCGAAATATTGACTATGGGATTGCCTAAGTGTTCAATGATTTTTTGTAAGATTTGATTGTCGGGGACACGCATACCGAAAGTTTTTCGTTTTTTAAATATTTTGGGCATATTGTTGTTAGCCGGTAATATCATGGTATAGGGTCCCGGAAAAGCTTTTTTCAGAATTTTAAAAGTAGGCGTATCTATTTGTTTGGTATATTCCGATAGTTTGCTCAGGTCGGGGTACAAAAGGGTAAAATTGGCTTTATCGACTTTGTAACCTTTGAGTTGAGCCAAGCGTTCAATGGCTTTGGTGCTTTTGAGGCTGGCGCCCAATCCGTAAACCGTATCGGTAGGATAAATCACCAATCCGCCGTTGCGAAGGGTATCGACGACTTCGTCTATAAGGATTTGGTCGGTATGGTCGTTGTATAGTTTGATGAATTTTGCCATAATTAAATAGTTAAAAAGGAGAAAGTTAAAAGATAAATGTTATCGAATATCAATCATTTCCCTTGTGGTAATCTGCCAAAAATTTTTCTAATCCAATGTCGGTTAGAGGGTGTTTAAGCAGTCCCAAAATGGGTTTAAGCGGTGAGGTTACCACATCGGCACCTATTTTGGCACATTCGTTGATGTGCATGGTGTGCCGCACCGATGCCGCCAGTATTTGGGTGTTGTAACCGTAGTTGTCATATACCAGACGAATGTCGGCTATTAAGCTTAGTCCGTCTTCTGAAATATCATCTAATCGTCCGATAAATGGCGAGACATAGGTTGCGCCGGCTTTGGCGGCGAGCAAAGCTTGTCCTACCGAAAATACTAAGGTACAGTTGGTTTTGATGCCTTTTTGACTGAGGGCTTTAATGGCTTTGATGCCGTCTTTGATCATGGGTATTTTTATGACGATGTTGGGGGCTATTTTGACCAGTTCTTCGGCTTCTTTCATCATACCGTCAAAATCGGTGGCAATGACTTCGGCACTGACGTCGCCCGAAACAATTTCACATATATTGCGGTAATGTTGCATGATGTTTTGTTTTCCGGTTATGCCTTCTTTTGCCATTAAGGAGGGATTGGTGGTTACACCGTCCAAGATGCCCAGTTCGTTGGCTTCTTTAATATCTGACAGGTTTGCTGTGTCTATAAAAAATTTCATAAGAATATTGTTTTTTTTGATTGCTAACAAAGATACGGGATTTTTTTGGAAAGAGAAAAGTT
>JAMONO010000016.1 GCA_027065715.1 Flavobacteriales bacterium | reverse complement strand
TAAATGCAAAAAAAAAGTTTATCTCTGTTAGTCCTATTCGTTCGATGTTTTGCGGTGGGGGGAACACCCCCGAGATATTTTGCGAAGCAAAAAAATCAGCGTAAATCCGGCAAATCCGTATAAATCTGCGTCAAAAAAAGAAAATCAAGCTTTCAAAATCTGACAAGCAAGAAAAACGTAACCAAAAACATCCTGTATTCGGTAACATGTATGCATCACATTTATTCTACTAACATACCTATAATCAATGATATTTTTTTAAAATATTTCACCGTTTATTTTATTAAAAATCAACAAACTATAATTTTATAATCATTGTCTATAATCATTTTGGTATTAATTACAAATTCAGCATATTTTTCACGTATCTTTGCAATTCACAAACAACGGTTTATGGATTTGGAAAAACTAAAAAAAGGTGTGGTTATTATGATAGACAAACCTTTGCATTGGACTTCGTTTGATGTGGTAAACAAATTGCGACATGCCATATTAAAACACTACAATTTGAAAAAATTTAAAGTGGGACATGCCGGCACATTAGACCCTTTGGCAACCGGACTTTTAATTGTATGTGTCGGTAAAGCGACCAAAAACATACAACAATTTCAAAACCTCGATAAAGAATATATCGGAACCATCCGACTGGGCGCCACTACGCCTTCTTATGATATGGAAACCGAAATAAATCAATATTACCCGATAAATCATCTCAACGAAAATTTTATACATCAAACCGCTCAAAATTTTATAGGTAAACAGTTACAAACCCCTCCCCTGTTTTCCGCCGTTAAAAAAAACGGCAAAAAACTTTATGAACATGCCCGCAAAGGTGAAACCGTCGAAATAAAACCTCGCAAAATTGAAATTAAAGAATTTGAAATCTTATCGATCAATTTGCCCGATGTCAATTTTAGAGTCAAAGTCAGCAAAGGCACATATATCCGTTCTCTTGCCTACGATTTTGGCAAAGCCATGCAATCGGGCGGATATTTGTCCCGGCTCAGACGAACCAAAATAGGCAATTATTCGGTTGAAAATGCCGTTACATATCAAAACTGGATAAACCGATTAAACAATGAAAATTAAATGGTCTCATACCGAAAAAGCTTTGCTTATCAGTTTATTTATCGAATTGATAATCATAGCTTTATTGTTTAATTTGGGTTTTAAAGAAAAACCCAAAGAACAGGTATATGCCGTAGAATTTATCGATGATAATTTTGATTTTGAAGACCTGAAACCCGAAGAAAAAATCGAATTGCCCGACATATCAAAATACATTCACAAAAAACAAAGCACTAATATTGCCTCCAATGCTTTACAAGAAGAAAAGTCATTTGAAGAATTTAGACAACATCACGAAAATGCTTTGCAAGAATTTTATAAAAACAGAACCAATACCCAATCGGTAAATATAGGCGAAGAAAAAACATTATCTAAAAAAGAAAAAAACAAAAAAGAAAAACGTTTTACGGGTGACAGCAATATCAGATATTTTATCAAAAACAGATACGATGTATTTATCACCAATCCCTTATATACATGTCCTCAAAACATGACGGGGTTGATAGTAATAGACATCAAGGTAGATAAAAACGGTAAAGTGGTTTCGGCAAAATACAACAAACAAAAATCGACGACTACCGCCGAATGTTTAATTGAAAGTGCCGTTACAGCTGCTTACGAAAGTTATTTTAATGCCGATCCGACAGCTCCAACCATACAAAAAGGATATATAACCTACCGCTATTGAATTATTGTTTGTAAAAAAAACGGTTCTAATATAATTTTAACGGATATGTCCCCGATGCTTCCGAAAATAATACGATGTCCCAATGTTTTAAGATTTCAATTGAAACGGGCAGACCTATTGAAGCTTGTCATCCGGAACGGTGTTGTATCATTCTGTACGGAGCGACAGCGAAGTGAAGAATCTAAATCGTTAAACAAAAACAAAGATTGCCACGGTGCTCGTACCTCGCACCTCGCAATAACAACGTGTTGTTAATCAAAGAATTACGCAATAAATGATGTTATTTCGAACGCAGTGAGAAATCTTTCTTTTTTTAGCAACAGCATCTTAATCGGCGGACAAAAATGCGGTAAAACTGCCTAATCCCGAAGTGCTTGCGAAACAAAAAATCGTTTCGTAACAATCAATGATTAGTTTTAATTTACGGTAATTAGAGATAGAACAGAAAAATTATATACTGAGGGGACGAATAAAAAAATGTAACAACAAAATAACCACCCCGATAATAATACGATAGTAACCAAAAACTTTAAACCCTTTTTTGCTAACGTAGTTAATAAAACTTTTAATGGCTATCATGGCAACGATAAAAGCAACTGCGTTTCCTATCAATAACAAATCTATTTGGTGCTGATTAAG
The DNA here is from genome assembly GCA_027065715.1 of Flavobacteriales bacterium. Lineage (GTDB taxonomy): Bacteria > Bacteroidota > Bacteroidia > Flavobacteriales > Flavobacteriaceae > WGBX01. Next base: position 49,983 of record JAMONO010000016.1, on the reverse strand, counting down.
TTCAAACCCTTTTTGATAGTAGTCCCAAAGTTTTTTGACCGTAGCACCAAACATGGTTGGCACGGCTAAGAAAAAAGAAAATTCGGTTGCGGTTTTTCGGTCGAGTTTTTCAATCATACCACCCACGATGGTAGCACCGCTTCGCGAAACCCCCGGTATCATGGCAAGTGTTTGAAAAAAACCTATTTTTAAAGCCTGCACATAAGATATGTTTTGTTCTGTATTATGTCCGAACCAATTATCAACTTTCAACAATACAAACCCGCCGGTTATCAATGAAACGGCTACCGTTAAAGGACTTTCGAGTAAACGGTCAATTAAGTCGTTGAGCAATAAACCCAAAACCACAGCCGGCAAAAATGCCACAAACAATTTATTATAAAAATCCCACGATTGCAAAAAACGTTTCCAATAAAGTATTACAACGGATAAAATAGCACCCAACTGAATAACTATGGTAAACAGTTTGGTAAAATCGTCATGAGCAATACCCATAAACGAAGAGGTCAAAATCATATGTCCGGTTGAAGAGACCGGCAAAAATTCGGTTATACCTTCCACCAGTGCCAATATCACTGCTTGCAATTCGGTCATCGTTATTCGGGTTTGGTCATAATTGCATATATTTCTACCGCCATTCCCAAAAGTATTAACATGGGAGCCAAACGTATTCTTCTGAAATCAAAAATAGCTTCATTCCACACTTTGGGATTATCACTACCGCCACCTGACATTAATATAAACCCTGCTGTTATCAAAATAATACCGATAAGCATAAATTTATAATTGCGTTTACCAAACAAAAGTTTTTTTTCGACTGTTTGCTTTGTTTTATTTTTTTTACTCATAACGATTATAATTTTTTTTAAAAGTGCAATTGGTCTGATTTTAAATTTAACAAACGAGCTGTTGCCAAATAAGTACTGAACAAGGTGATTAAAATACCCGTAACAAAAATGCCACCAAATAAGATACTCAAGAGTTTATAATCTTGCATAATTTGAAAATCGGGAAAATAGCGGTCGGCATAATATAACAAAGTAAAAAGAGCAGCCGAAGCAATGGTAGCACCGGCAAATCCCAACCAAAAAGCCCTTTTTAAAAACGGTTTGCGAATAAAAGCTTTGGTAGCTCCCACCAATTGCATGGTTTTGATTGCAAACCTTTTGTTGTATAACGACAAACGAATAGCGCTGTTTATCAACAAGAAAACCAAGAAAACAAAAATTGAACTCACTACAATAATCCAAAAACTCACTTTCTTGATATTTTGATTTAATATTTTGATAAGCGGTTTGTAGTATTCATAATTGACATCGGCAACAATCGGATACTTTAACCATTTGTTTTTTAAGCTGTCCATTTTTGTTTCATTGACATAATCACCTTTAAGGTTGATTTCCAGATTATCTTGCAACGGATTATAACCCAAAAATTTAATAAAATCTTCTCCTATTTCTTTTTTTAGTTGTTCGGCGGCTTCTTTTTTGGGTATAAAACGGGTGGACTTTACTTCGTTACTGAGCTTTACTTTTTTTTCAAAATTTTTTATTTCGGTCAATTTGGCTTTTTCTTTAAAAAAAACGCTAATGGTAATTTTTTCTTTAAAATGATTGGTGATTCGTTTGGAGTTCAACAGAAAAAAACCCAAAATACCAAGTAAAAACAAAACAATGGCAATACTAATCACTACCGATATATTGGCATTTATAATTTTTCGTTGTTGATATTTTTCAAAATAATCGCTCAAAATATTTTTTTTGTAAAAGTAAAAAAAAATGAGATGTTTCAAATAAAAAGAAAAAAATATATTTTGCAATTGAGTTTTATAAATTTTTCTTAACTTTGAAAAATAAATGTGTTTTGTTATGAAAAAGCTAGCTTTCATTTTATTATTATTTATAGGTTATGCAAATACCGATGCGCAATATGCTTTGATAGACGAGTGGGAAGCAAGTATCGGTTATTTGAATATGCAAGGAGATTTTGGACAACGCAATGATTTTTCCACTACTATGGGCAACTCGGGAGGTATGATTGGTGGCAAAATATATTTAAATCTGATTAATCCGGATGGTGTAGGAAAATATTTAAAATTTCCGATAGGGTTTAATACTGGATATTCGGTGTTGAGTTTTTCCGATGCATATAATGATGAAAAATTAACCCCCGGCATTCTTAAAATTAAGGCCATTTCGGGTCAAATTTATTTTTTGGATTTAAATTTTGGTGCTGAATATCATTTGACGGACTTACGTAATGTGAATTTTTTTTCGACCAGTTTTTTTTCCAAGTTTGATCCGTATTTCGGGGTAGGAATAGGCGCCATGTTTTATGGAGTTGATATAGAATCTTCACTGGGTAATTATGAAAAAAATCCAAGTATCTTGCCTTTGGCTTTTAAAAATAGAATATATTCGGAACCAGGTATTACACCTTCTATTAATTTGGAAGTTGGCATTCGTTATCAAATAACTCAAGAATTACAGTTGAGTTTTAACAACAAATGGATGTATTTTTTAAGTGATAAAGTAGATGGATTGGTTCCGGATCCTGAATTTGCAGAAAATAAATACAACGATTGGTTATTCTCTCCTTCAATCGGTATTGTAATTTTTATATATTGATTTTTGTTATTCGATAAATTCATGATATACAAAGAGACTAAAAAAACAGTCTCTTTTTTTATGTTCGGAAGCTATCTTGTATATGACAAATCTATTTTTTTGTAATTGATTGATTATTAAAAGATTAAAACTTAAAAAAACTGACTAACATATTTTGACTTGTAAAAAAAAAAAGTTACTTTTGTCTCATCAAACTCAAAAATTTACTTAAACATGAGAACACTCAAAAATTTATTCTTATTAGCCATTTTCGGACTGATGGCGAGTAACGCTTTTGCACAAGGAACCGTAAAAGGAACCGTAGTGGAAGCAAACACAAATGAACCTTTACCGGGCGCCGACGTAGTTGTAGTAGGCACCACCAAAGGAGTTGCTACCGATTTTGACGGAAATTTTGCCTTGCAAGTGCCTGCCGGTAACCAAAAAATTAAAATTACATTTGTCGGTTACGATGCCACAACAATTAATGTAAACGTAGAAAACGGTAAGACAATTGACTTGGGTAAAATTAGCCTTAAACCCAATGCCGCCTCATTGGACGAAGTGGTGATTGTCGGAACAGGAGTAATAGACCTTGCCAAAGACAGAAAGACCCCTATTGCAGTTTCTACGATTAAAGCACAAGAAATCCAAGAAAAAATCGGAAACTTTGATTTGCCCGAATTATTAACTAGCACACCTTCTGTTCAATCTATTAAAGGAGGTGGATATGGTGGAGGTAAAATGTATTTGAGAGGTTTTGACCAAACTAATACAGCTTTCTTGTTAAATGGACAACCTATTAATGGAATGGAAGACGGTAAAATGTATTGGTCTAACTGGTCAGGTGTTTTGGATATTGCAAATGCCGTTCAAGTTCAAAGAGGATTAGGGTCTTCTAAATTAGCAATCTCTTCCGTTGGTGGAACAGTTAATATCGTAACAAAAACAGTAGATAAAAAACAAGGTGGTTTTGTTAGCGCCATGTTGGCTAATAATAATTACATGAAAGCTACCGCATATTATTCGACAGGAATTATGAGTAACGGATTGGCAGTTGCTGCAATGTTCGGACATTGGCAAGGAGACGGATATAGAAACGGAACACCCGGACAAGGACAAACTTATTTCCTTTCTTTAGGTTATAAACCCAATGACAAACACATTTTTAACTTCCTTATCACAGGCGCTCCTCAATGGCATGGTGATGCTTGGAATGTTGCCTTAGAAAAATATTTACATAGTGAAGAAGGAGGAAAATTTAATCCTTATTATGGGTATAAAGATGGTGAACTTTACCCCGGTTTAAGAAACTTTTATCACAAACCTATTATCAATTTAAGCTGGGACTTTAATATCAATGAAACCTCTAAACTTTCAACCGTTCTTTATGGCTCAATTGGACGAGGAGGATATGCATATATGGAAAAAGCAGCATGGGGCTTAATTAATCCTGATAAAGATGGCGGAATGGACTTTGACTCTTTAGTTGCTTTGAATGAAAGTCAAACAGACGGTAACGCCAAAGGATTTATGAAAGGTTCTTATAATGGTCATAATTGGTACGGAGTTGTAACTAATTACGAAAACCAGATAACCGATAATATTACTTTGAATATTGGAGGTGATGTAAGAATGTACAACGGCATCCACTTTAGAGGAGTTGTTGATTTTATGGGAGCTGACCATTATGATACTTCCAGTACTTATAGCGGTAATTATTCAATTAATAATAATTTCGGTGGTTGGAATCCTTGGAAAGCGGTAACCAACTTTAATAATGACCACAAACAACGTTATAAATATGACTATGAAGAATTTATTAACTATTATGGTATATTTGGTCAAGTGGAATATGCCAATGATAATTTTGCTACTTTCTTCCAAGGAGCTATTTCCAATCAAAGTCATCAAGTAACAAACTACTTCAATTATCCCGAAGCTAAAAAATCAGATAAAATTGATAATATGGGTTTCAATGTTAAAGGTGGTTTTTCCTATAAATTTACTTCTCATTCAAACACATATTTTAACGCCGGATATTATTCAAGACAACCATTTCATGATAATATTTTCAAAAATTTAAGGAAAAGTGTTGATGTAGATGAATTGGCAAACAAAAACGAAACCGTAATAGGAGTGGAATTGGGACACACAATTAAAAAAGAAAAAATAAACATGGGTATAAACTTATATTATACAAAATGGTTAGACAGAACCCATACTTATACCCTTGTTGATGATACTGATCCTAATAATATTAAAACTTTCGATTTCCAACAAAATGGTATTAATGAAATACATAAAGGTGTTGAAATAGATTTCAATTATAGACCGCTTAAAACATTAAAACTATACGGTTTTACCTCATTAGGTGATTGGAAATACGGTAAAGAACCGACAACAAAAGTTTTTGACGATGATGGTAATGACATAACTTCTACTTATACCGGTGAAATAAGAGGTAGTTATAAAGAAGGTGATGTTATAGGTGGTGCAGCTCAGTTTACAGCAGCATTGGGGCTTGATTATGAGTTTGTTAAAAACCTTAGATTTAATACTATTCAAAAATATTATGACAGACTTTATTCCTTAGGTGGTTTAAAATTACCTTCATATAGTGTTGTTGATGCAGGTTTATCGTATAAACTTCCCTTAAAGAATAAATCTTTATTGTTTAATTTAAATGTAAATAATGTTTTTGACAAATTTTATATTGAATTCTCTAATGGCGGTCAAGAAATTGACAATAACACTGTTGAAACATGGAAAGGAATTGATGTTAGAAACCAAGTTAGTATAGGCTTTGGAAGAACCTGGAATTTCAGCGTAAAACTTAAATTCTAATAATTCCAATCTATTTTTAACTAAAATAATAGAGGCTGTCTCAAAAGGCAGCCTCTATTTTTTTAAATCGATTTGGTATTATCTGTTTTTCCACTCAAGGGTTTGGTTTAGATCCCAGTTGGCTCTAACTTCTATTTCAATATGAGGCTCATAGGTTTTTTCGGGTTGTCGATGATTCAAATAATTTCCGGTATCCCACCGATTATTCCGGTTGCTGTCCAATATAAACCTAATGGTATATTTGCCGGGAGTTACATACAAAAAATCAAACTTACCGTCCGTTGAAGCGGGCGACTTTCGAACAACCCTGTTCTTTTGAAGCAATTCAACAAAAACCGGTGTGGTTGGCAACTTACCGTCTAATTGCAAATGTAAATTTCCGTATGCTTCATTTTTATTTATCATAATGGTCGATTGTATCGTATCTTTGTTTTTGCTGCCATTAAAACCCGTAACGGCATTTGGAAAAATTTGTAAATGATAAATGGCACCCGGTTCTTTATCAAAATCCATAAAAACTCGATGTTCTGAGGTGGTTATACATTTAAAATCTACCGGTAAACTGTCTTTTTTCAAACGAACAAAAGACGCATCACAATACATAAGTGGCATGTTTGCGGTAATAATAAGCGAATCTATCGGCGCCAATTTTTGACGGAATATTTGCAATATCAAACTATCCGATTTTTCAATTCGTTTACGACGATATATTTTTTGTTTGTTGCCCAATTTTATTTGAAATTTGATACTGTCAGCAACACTTTGATACCAAAAATGATATTTGTGATCTTCAAAATAACCGAAAGATTTACTTAAAGCCATGAGCGGCGTAACAACCAAACTGTCTTTGTCGCCTTTTATATCGATTACAATATGATTTTTTGATTTTTGTAAAATGTCTTTGATTTCAAATCGTCCAAATTCTTTAAACAAATACAATTGCACCGGGGTGTCTTTCGGAATTTCTATACTGTGATTTACAAACCCTATGCTTTCGTCATCTTGTTTGTATTTGTAATCGCCGTTTTGGTCGCCCAAAGCTATTATTTTATAACTTCCGGCTTTCAAATGCTTGAGTTTAAAATTACCTTGTTTATCGGCTACCGTTACATAGTAAGGTTTGTGTTTGAAAATCACCGAATCGTTAAAATCATGTAACGGATACAACCCAACGAGTATTTTTTCGGGTTTTTTATCCATGTAAACAGGTATTATTTTGCCTTCCAATTGTAAAGTATCTATAAATGAACCGGTCGAAAAAACCAATTGAAGATTGTTGAGTTTGTTTCCTTCATTATAATCGGCTATACTTTCACCGAAATTGATCAAATAAGTGGTGTTTTTTTGTAAGGCTTTATCAAATTTTATTTCAAAAACTTTGGAAGCAAATCCGGCTGGCGTAATTTGAGGCATTTCTTCGGGTGGCGGAGAAATTAATATGTTCTTTTGCGGATTTTTTATCACAACATATTCATCAAAATAAAGTTTAATGGTATTTTGGTCAAAACCGGTTTGTGCCGAATCCGGAATACTTTTTAACAACTTGGGCGGAGTAATGTCTTTTTCTCCTCCGGTAGGTTGTCCGATACGGGCACACCGCAACATAATAAAAACAAATAATACATATAAAACATAACGAAATCTCATAAAAACAAAATTTGATGTAAAGTTATAAAAACAATTGTATATGTGTTTTAAATTTATAATGATATATTTGCCAAAATCAAATTTATGTTTCCCGTAGAAGAATTATTGGCTCAAAAAGATCAAAATTTTGCCGAACTGAAAGCCCAGTTAAACAAAGACCTCCAAATGTCGGGCATCGATACCGGTTATTTTGAAGAAGCAACCACACCCGAAGCTTGGTTGCGACAATTATCTTTATTGATAACCGATTTGTTACAATATCATACCGAAGCTTTTGATCGTTTGATGTATCGGATTGATATTTCCGAAAAAATTTTGCAACAACTCAATGAAGCGGAATTTTCAACGCTGACCGAACATATAACATATTTAATCGTAAAGCGTGAAATACAAAAATTGGTATTTAAAAAACAATTCGGGACATAAAAAAAAACCCGACTAAAAGCCGGGGTTATTAAAATGTTAATTTCATATTTTTATTTTACGAATTTTTCTACAAAAAGATCGTATTTTTCACCCAAAATAGCTTTCATGGATTGTTGATAACCGGAACCTCTTTCGGCATCTTTTTGTACCATTTCAATCACTTGGTTCAAAGTTTTACCTTGTGCTGTTCCTCTTTGTTCGGACAAAATAATATATTTGTGTATGGAGTAAGCCTTACGTAAGGTTGCTTTATATACTTTGTCGGCAGTGGCTTGGTCCAGATTTAAAGTCGATTTGATCATTTCGGTTTGTTCTTGTGCATATTCTTTTACGTCAAATTGTTTAGACAGAGATTGAGCATTCATACTCAATGACAAAAACAAAATTAGAATACCTAAATATTTTTTCATGATAATGAGTTTTTATAATTTCATTATGCAATTTTAAACAATTTTATCAAGATAAACAAACAAAAAAAGAGCAGGTTTTAAATATCCTGCTCTTTTTTATCAAGTTTTCAATAAAAAACGTTTTTATTCGCTTAACATTCTGAATTCGGTTCGTCGGTTTACTCTGTGTTCCGCTTCGCTACATTTCACTCCGTCTTTACATCTGTTTAACAATTTGGTTTCTCCGTAACCTTTGGCAACCAAACGGTCGGCGGGGATACCTTTTGAAACCAGATATCTGACAACGGCTTGTGCGCGTCTTTCGGACAACTTTTGATTACTTACGGCCGAACCTCTCGAGTCGGTATGCGAAGCAATTTCAACTTTTACACCCGGATTGGCTTTTATCGCAGGGATCAAACGGGTATCGATTAATTTTTTGGCTTGTGGTGTAAGCGTTGCACTTCCCAAGGGCCAGTTAATTGGCAGCGGATTGTAAGTAACGAGTTTACAATCGATTTCACGCCATTGGGTTAAACCGCCTTTTTTAACCAACACTTGTTTTTTGACGGTTTTGTATTGTGCAGGAACGGTTTCGCTGTCAGCCCAAGCATCTTTGGCAACCACTGTTTTTTTGATAACTGCAGTTTTGGCGGGTATTTCTTTGGCAACGGCTTTGGGTTCTTCAACCATAACGGTTTTTTTGTATGTTTTGGTTGCACCCGGTACATCTACCAATTCGTAAGAAGGAGGGGTTACGTTGGTAACGGCAATTTTTTGGGTTTTGCCCGGTATGTCTTTATAAATAGCTTTGGGCTCTTCAACCATAACGGTTTTTTTGAAAGTTTTGGTTACAGCCGGTATATCTTTAATAATAACTTTGGGCTCTTCAACCATAACCACTTTTTTAATTTTTTTGGTAACTGCGGGAACAGTGATTTCTTTGGTGGTAGGCGGACTTACCATAACCACTTTTTTGTATGTTTTGGTTACTTCGGGTATCATGATTTTTTCGGCACGCGGCGGTTCAACCATAACCACTTTTTTAACAACCGTAGTCGTTGCAGGAATATCGATAACTTGTGTGGTTTCGGGTGTAACCAATGTGGTTTTGGTATAAGTACCGGTTACACAACCTTTTTCGCCCATGGTTTTACAACCGGGTATGGTTTCAACACGAGCATCACTGTCCAATTTGGTAACTTTTACGGTTTCAAATTTGGCAGGTGTTTCTTTGTAACACCATACGCGACAATCGTTGGGGTCGGGCGACTCACAATCGGGCGATTTGGCTCCCAATTCCCACTTGGCAGTAGCCGGAGCTACTTCAATGGTTTGATAATCGGTTGAAAATTTGGCGGGAACCACTTTGAGTTTGGAACCTTTTTCGCTTTTTAAGTAACTGATGGTTTCCTTTTTCCATTGGGCGGGTATGACTTTCATTTTTTTGCCGCCGTCAAATTTGGGAATGGTAACCTCTTCGGTTCCGAATTTGGCAGGATAGTATTTGTATTTGTAAGTGGCAGGTTGCACAACAACGGTTTCGGTAACGGTTTTGTAAACAGCCGGAACTTTTACCAGTTTTTTATAGGCTTCTTGCACTACTATTTCTTCATAAACGGTTTCGTATTTGGCAGGTATAACTTCAACTTTTTTGCCGGGTCCTTTTACAACCACTTCAAAAGTTTCGGTACCCAATTTGGCGGGAACAATCGATAAACTTTTGGCAGGAGTTTTTACTTCCACTTCGGTATAACCTTTGCTGTATGAAGCCGGTGTTTTTTTGATTTTTTTGGAAGGTCCGGTTACCTCCACTTCAAAGGTTTCGGTGCCGTATTTGGCAGGTACAACACTTAATTTTTGATACGCATCACGCACAACAACCGTTTCGGTTTCGGTTTTGTATTGTGCCGGATGGGTCTTATACTTGGTATAAGAAGGAGATACCTCAATGGTTACCTCTTCTGTTTTCCATTCTTCCGGAGTTTTACAACGAACGTAACACTTTCCGGGTTCGGGATTGGTAGGAAGGTCTTGAGCAAAAATGGTTGTGCCCATGAGCAACATTCCAAAAAATAATAGTTTTTTCATAATTCTTGTTGTTTAATTTTGAATATTAATACGGGCAAATTTAAGAAAAATTTTAAAGTTATTATAAAATAATCTTAAAAAAATATTTTTCAAATAATTTTTCGCCTAAAAATAAATAATAGTTTAATAAACAGCTCGTTATTTTTTTTACAAAACTTTATCTGTCTATTTAAAAAAATATCCGAAACAACTGGTGTATCGGATATTTTTAACAATAATTAATTTTATTGTATGTTAGGTGTTTTTTAAATAATGAATAATGGTTTTTCTAATGTCGTTTCTAATATCGTTTTTGTCGCGTGGCTTGTCTATTTTTATAACTTCCGGGTTGTTTTCATTTAATATCGGTATGTCATAACCTTTCATTAAATAATCAGATACCATTATATTATAAACACGTTTATCGTCAATAGGTTTATTTTCGACAGTCCAAATACCTTGTGTGTTGCGTTTTAAATTTTGACTGTGTTGCAAGTAGCTGCCTTTACCTTTATGTTGTTCGGAATAATTCATTACTTTTTTGAGCAAACTTCCTTTGATTTGCACGTCATATATACTTCCGCCAAAGGGTAAAGCTCTAAAAAAATCCATAGCTGTAATATCACCCGAAAGTTGATCGTCAATACGAATGGAACCACTGTTTACAATAGCGATAACGGCATTGTTTCGAGATGCGGAAAGCATGGCATCGGTTAGCAGTTTGCCAAAATTGGTTTGACGGTGTCGTATTGATTTTTCGCGGGCATCTAAGGCTTCATCCGTATGCCAAAGAACCGATTCGGGATTATCGGCAACATGTTGCACTTTATTCATCAATATTTGCTGCCATTTATCGACCAATTTTTTGATTTGAGGTTTGGATTTGACTTTTTCATTAACAGGTATCAATATCGAAACTATTCGGACTTCTCGGGTTTGCTTGTTGTAACGAATTTTGTGTAAATAAATGGTTTTGGCGTTTGCATCGGCTTTGGCTACTTTGCCGCCGGTTGAGGCTGTTAAAAGCATGTTGTAATGTTCGTGTCCTCCCATTATTAACGGCACTTGGGGTTGTTGTTCGAGTAATTGCAAATCATCTTCTTTGTTCAAATGAGTGAGACCTATTATCAAGTCGCTTCCGCTTTGTTTTAATTGAGCAATATCTTTGCGGGCTTGTTCAAACGGATTTATGTATTTTACGTAATCTTTGGGATTCGAATTTACTATTTCGGAAAAAAATCCCAAATTTATTCGGGTTCCGTCGGTATCTTTCAAGTGAAATATTTTGGTTTTGGGTATGTATTGTTTATTACCTTCTATTTCTTTGTAAAAAGCTTCGTTTTTTTTGTTTTTGTGATGCAAGGCATTACCCAAAATCCAATCAAAATTTGATTCGTTTAAACGTTTCTGCAAATCTTTATATTTTAAATCGAATTCGTGATTGCCAAAAGCTACCAAGTCAAATTTCATGGCATTCATAACTTCTATCATTTGTTTACCGCGTATTCGTTCGCCGTTGTATTTCATGGTGCCTATTAACGAAGGATTTAAAAAATCTCCCGCCATAAACAACAGTGTATTGGGATTGTCGTGTCGCAAACTGTCCACAAGACTTGCCACACGAGCCATACCACCCGATTTACCCCCTTCCAAGGGAGCAATTTCATAAACATCATTGAGCTGCACCAATTGAAAATTGATAATACCATCGTCTCCGGTAGTGGTTGAAAACTGCGATTTGCAAGCGTTTAATAATAGTAAAATAGCGTATAAGTAACTAAAAATCAATTTTTTATTCATAAATATAAAGTTTTAAATACAAAAATAAGCTATTTTTATGATTCTAAAAAAATGAAAAAACGGTTTTGTTATACACACTTCCAAAATTCTTGACCGGATAAAAATAACCAAATCTATTGGACATGATAATTGGTAAACTAGCTCGAAATAAAAAAGTGTAATTTTTGTTACAATTTTTTGCCTTCATAAGAAGAAATTTGACGAAACGATAATAAAATTAAGGGTCAAAAACAGTAGTCAATAGCCGAAAAGATGTCTGCGGGACTATAAAAAGGCTTGAAAAAATTTAGTTAAACGCTTAATATTCTGCAACTTAAAACTTTTATGGTTGTTATAAACAAAATTTATGTTAAAAATTATCGAACCGGAAAAAATGTTTGTAAATTTGGATACATTAAACAATTAAAATTTAATATTATGAAAAATTTAAATCTTACCGGAATAGCTTTTTTGACTATTTTGATGACCGGCTTTGTATTTTTTACCTCATGCGGAGAAAATAAAGAACAAAAAACCGAACAGTCCGTAGTACAAGAAAGTCCGGCTCAAAAAGAAGCGGCAAAAGAAGAAGAGGCTGCCGATAAAGAAATGTTTGAAGAAAAGGAAGAAACTTATGCCCAAATGGATTTGGATAAAAACGGAACCGTAAGCAAAGACGAGTTTGTAAAATTTCATGAAACCGAATTTGCCGCAAAAGACAAAAATAAAGACGGCAAAATAACCAAAGACGAATGTGGTATGTTTGATAAATTGAACAAAGACGGTAATGATTTTGTCGATAAAGACGAATTTGTAAAAGGACATGAAGCTATTTTTGATATGATTGATGCCGACAAAGACGGCAATATGACCGAAAAAGAACTTATGGATTTTAAAGGCAAAGCTTCAAAAAAACAAATGAAGTGCGGCGAAGGAAAGTGCGGTGAAGCAATGAAAAAAGAAACCAAAAAAATGAAGTGCGGCGAAGGAAAATGTGGCGAAGGAAAATGCGGTAAATAGTTAATCCCCCAAAAAAAAATTTTATTCCGAAATAAAATCTCTACGGCATTGAGGGTGAGAAATCATTAAGTCTTAAAAGATAAGATTTCTCACCCTGTTTTGCTGTATTATGCATCAAATTTGCTCTTTGACCACTTTCAAATTATTGCAAAAGCATATTTTTATTAAATTTGGATATGAAAAATCGGGTTCCATTCAACAGAAGACAATTTATAAAAGGAGTTGGAGCAACAGCAGTTTTGTTACAACTTCCGGTCTGGCAATCTTGCAAACCCACAATTTACAAAGGTATATTATCGGCTGATAACCAGTTTGTTATAAACAATGTTTTGCAAATATTATTTCCTTCCAAACCCGGTCCCGACATCTATGACATCAAAGTTGAAAAACATTTAAACAACTATTTAACCGACCCGTTAATAGACCCCGACGAACAACAATTTATAATAAACGGTATCGGTTGGATACGCGAAACGGCACAAGAAAAATTTGAGAACGATTTTTTATTGCTCAGTCGAAAGCAACAAGAAAAGCTAATTAAGTTTATCTTGTCCAAACCTTGGGGCGAAAATTGGGTTTCAAAATTACTAACCATATTGTTTGAAGCCATGTTGTTAGACCCTGTTTACGGTATTAATACACACGAAATCGGTTGGAGATTTTTGCATCATGTTCCGGGCAAACCACGTCCCGAAAATTATAATAAATATCCCGAAATTTTGCAAAGAAAAAACGAAAATATCATTATAACCGACTTAAAACAACTATGAAGTTGTCCGACAAAATATTTGATGTATGTGTGGTAGGAAGCGGCGCCGGAGCCGGTCCTGTAATTTATGAACTGTCAAAAGCCGGTTATAAAGTAGTTGTGTTGGAAAAAGGTCCTTGGTATCGAACCAAAGATTTCAGCAAAGACGAAATGACTGCCACCCGACGCAGTGTCTATACGCCCAATTTGAAAGACGAACCACAGGTAATAGAAGATTTGAATGAACAAGGCAATTGGGAAGCCCGTTCAACCTACGAAACCGGTCGCGATTTTTGGAACGGCAATTGCGTTGGCGGTTCTTCCAATTTTATGAGTGGCTATTTTGCACGGTTTAAACCCGTCGATTTTAAGTTGCTCTCTACCTACGGCGAAATTAAAGGTGCCAATATAGCCGATTGGCCTATCGATTATTACGATTTGGAGCCTTATTACGAAAAAGTGGAACGTATCGTAGGTATATCGGGCAAAGTGATAAAACATCGTTTTGCCGAACCGCGTTCTACGCCCGATTTTCCTTATCCTCCTTTGCAAGAAAATATCGTTTCAAAATGGATCGATCAAGCGGCAAAAAGTTTGGGGGTGCAAACCATACCAATGCCACGTGCCATTTTGTCGCAAAAAAAAGGAGACCGTAATGCCTGTTATTATTCCAATTTTTGCGGTAGTTACGGTTGTTCTTCCGACGCCAAAGGAAGTTCTCGCGTTTCGTTGATTCACGAAGCACTGAAAACCGGTAATTGTGCCGTTATACCCAATGCCAAAGTTTATCATTTGGAAACCAATGGAAAGTTTACCGTCAAAAAAGCTTGGTATTACAATGCCATCGGACAAAAACAATATATCAAAGCCAAAATATTTGTAGTAGCGGCACAAGCCGTTGAAACCTCACGACTGCTGTTGATGAGCAAAAACAAAGAATTTGAACAAGGACTTGCCAACAATAACAAACAAGTAGGCAAAAATCTAATTTTTTCTGCCGGTGGTGTAGGCGGAGGTGATTTATATTACGATGATTTATCGCCCGATATAGCCCGTGAACTTGCTCGACCCGGGGTATTTGTCAATAGAACCGTTCAAGATTATTATGAATTGACCGACCCCGATACCGGAAAAAAAATAAAAGGCGGCACAGTTGATTTTTTGTTTGAACATGCCAATCCTGTTTCAAAAGCCATAAGACAAAAATGGAATGATAAGGGCAATTTGCGTTACGGTGAAACTTTAAAAAAACATTTGAAAAATTATTTTACCGGACTGCGAAAACTCAAATTTGAAATTTTTGTCGATTGGTTGCCCACCGATAATTGTTTTGTAAGTTTAGACTGCAATATCAAAGACAAATGGAACGATCCGGTGGCTCGGATACGAGTTGGTTACCACCCGCACGATTTAAAAGTTGCCGGTATTATATCCGAAAAAGCCAAACAAATACTATCAAAAATCGGTGCCCGAAATGTGTATGCCGGTATAAGCGGAGCCCCCCCCAACAACTTGCAAGCCGGCGGGTGCCGTTTTGGAAATGATCCGGCAACAAGTGTATTGGACAAATATTGTAAGGCACACGAAGTAAACAACCTGTATATTACCGACGGTAGTTTTATGCCTACCGGTGGTAGTCTTACTTATACGTGGACTATTTATGCCAATAGTTTTAGAGTAGCCGATGTTATAAAATCGGTTTTGTAGTTTTGCTTTTGGAGCAAC
This sequence comes from Flavobacteriales bacterium, assembly GCA_027065715.1. Lineage (GTDB taxonomy): Bacteria > Bacteroidota > Bacteroidia > Flavobacteriales > Flavobacteriaceae > WGBX01. The sequence goes on along the minus strand of JAMONO010000016.1, from coordinate 34,726 downwards.
AAAAAGAAACAAAAAAATAACGTTCTAAGGGTGCTACAAAAAATAACTGATTTTAATAAAGATTTCTCACTGCGTTCGAAATGACACGCTTTGTTATCTAATATACTGATTAACTGTTTATTGTCATTGCGAGGTGCGAGGAACGAGCACCGTGGCAATCTTTGTTTTTGTGTCGGTTTATTGAATTAGAATCTTCTCTTCGCTTTGCTCCGTTCTGAATACGACACCGCTGTTACTCCGTTTTGAATAACACACTTCGATAGGTGTCGTTCGTCCGTTTCAATGGGTATTTCACAATACATCTCCTTAAATATCGGGGTATCGATTTATCAAAAAAATAACAATAGAACCATTTCTTATTGCATTAATTCCAAAAAACGTTTGAGTTTTGCCGCTCTTTCATATTGTTCGTCTTCGATGGCTTCTTGCAACATTTGTTTTATTTCGTGGCTGGTAAACATTACGGTTTTTTTTCCAAAAAGTGCCAAAGCCAATTGTTCCAATTCGGATAATTCTTGCTTAGATTTTTCGGTGGTTTTATTTTCATCGGTTATTTCGTCGATTTTTTTTAATAGTTCTTCCAAGTCGGTTTCCAAATCTTCTTCTTCTTTTCGGCTCAATGGTTCGGGAGTGTGGTCGGGCAGAAAAATACCGGCTTCTTCCAAAATATTTCTTTCGCAAAAAATGGGTGCATCAAATCGAACGGCCATGGCAACCGCATCGGAAGTGCGAGAATCAATGGTTTTTTCTTTACCGTCTTTTTCGGTAACCAACAGGGCATAAAAAATACCTTGGTCAAATTTATTGATTACGACTTTTTTAAGTTTAATATCATAAGTTTCCATTACCGATTTCATTAAATCGTGTGTAAGCGGACGTTGTGGTTTGATATTTTTTTCCAAGCCTAAGGTTATGGCATGAGCTTCCAAACCTCCTATAACAATAGGGAGTTTTTTGTGGGTGAGTGTTTCACTCAAAAATAATACATAAGCACCGGTTTGGGTTTCGCTGTATTGTATGCGATCTATTTTCAATTCTACTAAACTCATGCTGTTGTTGTTTTTTCCGTTTACGAAAATACGAATAAATATTGAAATTGGTTACTTGTAAAAATTCATTTCATCAATGTATTGATAAACTTCGGGGGGCAGCATAGGGCGTATATTTTTGCCTTCGGCAATATCTTTTCTTATTTGTGAAGACGACAATTCGATTACGGGTGCTTTTATTTGATGTATGTTTTTGTGATTTACTATGGCTTTTTGAGGTATTTTTGAAGTAATACGCGGATAAACATATATCATATAATATTGCAATATGGCTTGGTAGTTTTTCCATTTGTGTAAACTTGCCAAATTGTCTTTTCCCATTAGCAGCACAAATTTCCGGTCGGGATATTTTTCTTGCAATAAGGTCAAAGTATTGATAGTATAATTGGGTTGCGGCAAACCGAATTCGATATTACAGGCTTTTAATTTAGGGTAAGTTTCGGTTGCCATACGCACCATCATCAAACGTTGGATATCGTTTAATAGTGTTTTTTTTTGTTTGTGCGGATTGTGGGGGGTTACCACAAACCAAACTTCGTCCAGGTCGCTGTGTTCAACTATATAATTGGCAATAATTATATGACCGATGTGAACCGGATTAAAGCTACCGAAAAATAAACCTGTTTTTTTCATTATTTGAAAAGAATTTAAGCTTTATCAATGGGGTTCAATTCAAAATATTAAAGAGGTTGGTTGTTATGCCAAAAATGATGCCGATACACGATTAAAAGATCAAGATTTTTTTAAAAGTATCGGCATCGTATTTTATTAAAGTCGATTTTGAATTTTTCGTTTATTTAGCCATTAAAGCTTCTATTTCTTCAACGGTTATGGGTATGTTTTTCATCAAGTTTAGGGGTTCGCCTTTTTCTTGAATAACATAGTCGTCTTCAATACGCACGCCTATTCCTTCTTCGGGTATGTATATACCGGGTTCAACGGTAAATACCATTCCGGCTTTCATGGGTTCTTCCAATATGCCGTAGTCGTGGGTATCCAGTCCCAGGTGGTGTGATGTGCCGTGCATAAAATATTTTTTGTAAGCGGGCCAATCGGGGTTTTCGTTTTTGATGTCTTCTTCGGTGAGTAATCCGAGTTTTATGAGTTCTTTTTCCATTATTCGTCCTACTTTTTCTTGGTATTCTTTCCAAATAACTCCGGGTTTTAACATTTTGGCTGCGGCGTTTTTAACGCGTAAGACTGCTTCGTAAACTTCTTTTTGACGGGGTGTAAATTTGCCGTTTGCAGGTACACAGCGGGTCATATCCGAAGCCCAATTGCCATATTCGGCACCTACATCGAGCAAAATCAAGTCGCCGTTTTTGATTTCGGCATCGTTTTGAATATAGTGCAATACGTTGGCATTGGCTCCACTGGCTATAATAGGTGTGTATGCAAATCCGCGTGAACCGCGACGTAAAAATTCGTGAGCAAATTCGGCTTCCAATTCATATTCTTTCATACCGGGTTTGACTTTGTCCAAGATACGTCTAAAACCGGCTTCGGTTATATCGCAGGCTTTTTGAATTTGTGCAATTTCTTCGGGTTCTTTTATGCTTCTCAAACGTTGCAAAATAGGATTGCTTCGTTCAAATTTATGTCCGGGAAACATGGCTTTGGCTTTTTTTATAAACCGGTCTTCGCGTGTTTCCACTTCGGTAGAAGCTCTGTAATGTTCATTGGTGTTGATATAAATTCGTTTGGCTTGATAAGCCAGTCTTTTTAGGGTCGGTTCAAAATTTTGCAACCATTGTACGTTTTTTATTCCTGTCAGTTCACGAGCTTTTTCTTTGGTCAATTTTTCTCCTTCCCATACTTTGATATGGTCGTTTGTTTCGCGTAAAAACAAAATTTCACGATCGTTTTTGTCAATGGCATCGGGAAACAACAACAAAATGCTTTCTTCTTGATCCACACCGGTCAGATAAAAAATATCGCGGTGTTGGGCAAAAGGCAGTGTGCTGTCGGCACTAACGGGGTAAATATCGTTAGAATTGAAAACCGCCAAAGATTTGGGTTTCATTTTTTTCATGAATTTATTGCGGTTTCTTTTATATAAATCGGCTGGTAGCGGTTCGTATCTCATAACTTTAGATTTAAAATGTTTTATGGCTTAAAGTTACGATATTTTGAACAAATATAAATTACATTTTTAAATAAAAATCGCGGGTTAATTTGATGTATGAATCGGTATAAACGTGGCGTTGCTTTTCAATGACCAGATGATTGATGTCGGTCGGCGATTTTTTTTCGAAAGACAATTTGACCAGTATTCTTTTAAATTCTGTATTTTTGTTGCCTTTTACATTAGTCAATTTATTGATATACAAATTATTATCTTTTGAAATATTTTGTATGAGTTCTGTTTTGGCATAGGGTAAAATCAATTGAATGGAGCCGTATGGTTGTAAAAGTTCGGCAGCTTTTTTAATCAATTGTTCGGTCAAGAGTGAACCGGTATGACGAGCTTTGTTTCTGTATTTGTTTTTTGCGAGGATATTTTCGTCAAAATAAGGCGGATTGCTGACGATTAAGTCATATTTGACTTTGGTTGTAAAACGGTTAAAGTCGGTTAAATAGGCTTGTAAACGGTTATGCCATGGTGAACGTAAAAAATTACTTTGGGCTAAACGAACGGCATAGGGGTTTATATCGATGGCATCGATAAGTGCCTTTTGAAATTTTTGTGCCAGCATTAAGGCTATTAATCCGGTTCCGGTTCCTACGTCCAGAATACGATTGATTGGGTTGTTATGTGCCCATGCACCCAGCAATACACCGTCGGTTCCGACTTTCATTACTTGTTGGTTTTGACAAACCTTAAATTGTTTAAACTTAAAAACTTGTTGGCAAGAAACAGACATGCAATTTCAACGGTATATATCAATTAAGCCTTCCGGGGTATTAAAAATAATTTGTCGGTTGTTTCTATCGACTTTTTCAATAAAATTATCCGATACGGGAATCAGTATTTCGTTTTGTTTATCGTCTTCAATAATAAAAAAAGCTTGGGGTGCCGTATCGTTTACGGCTTTGATGGTTCCTACCAATCCGTGTTGTTTGTCAATGGCGTCAAAACCTATAATTTCGTGAAAATAAAATTTGTTTCCGGTAAGTTCGGGCAGTTGGGCAAGCGGCAAGTATATTTCTTTGCCGATGAGGCTGTCAGCTTCTTCGATGGTATTGATGTCTTCAAAGTGAAGACGTAGCGTAGCTGCTTTGTGCAATGAAGATTTATTTAAAAAAAAAGGAACCAGTTTTCCTTTGATGTCAAGGAAAACCGATTCCATATTTTCGTAATTTTCGGGTTCGTCGGTATCTATTTTGGCTAAAAGTTCACCTTTTAAGCCGTATTTTTTGACGATTTTTCCCAAATAATAAGCGTCTTCTTTTTTCATAAGCAAAAAAAGTGCTTATTCTTCGGTTTTTTCTTCGGCAGGAGCTGTTCCGGCAGCTTCTTCAATGGTTTGTTCCGATTGCAAAGCTTCTTCGACGGCATCGACCGGTTCGTTACCGGCTGTGGCTGTTTCGGAGGCTTCGGCTTCGGCAACAATTTCGGCATTGGCAGCTTTGTGTGCGGCGGCTCTTGCTTGATTAATGGCTTTTTCTTTTTCCAAACGCTCGGCTTTTTCTTTGGCTCTTTGAGCTTCTACTTCTTTTTTGTGTGCTTCAATTTTAGCTTCTTTTTCGGTTAGCCAAGCTTGAAATCTTTTTTCGGCTTCTTCTTCGCTAAAGGCACCTTTTTTTACTCCTACCAACAAGTGTTTTTTGAGCAAAGCGCCTTTGTATTTTAAAATTGCGCGAGCCGTATTGGTAGGTTGTGCACCGTTGAATAACCATTCAACCGCTCTATCTACTTTTAAGGTTATTTCGGCAGGTACAACGGTCGGATTATAGGTGCCGAGTTTTTCTAAAAATTTACCGTCTCTTTTGGTGCGCGAATCTGCGGCTACAATCCAATAAAAGGGTTTTCCTTTTTTTCCGTGTCTTTGTAATCTGATTTTTACAGGCATAACTGTTTGATTTTGTGGGGTTCCCGACCCCGGTTAATATATGTTTTTCTGAACGGCAAATATACGGAATATTTTTGTTTTTTCGAGTTTGTTTTTTTACACCTCGTTTTTTATATAATTTGCTGATTTATAATATTTTATTGCTATATTAAGGTTTTTTAAAAAAAATTTAAAGTGCAACAAGCGTTTGATTTTATGCCGAGACATAAGTTTTTTTTAAAAGTTGATTGGTGCATTGGGTTTATTTATTATCAATTTTTTGTGCAGAAGTCATTTGGTTATAGATTTGTTGATGCACCTTAGTTTGTTTCGGAAGTATCCATGGTATGATATACGTTTTGCACATCGTCGTCTTCTTCCATTTTTTCCAGCAATTTTTCTACTTCGGCTTGTTGTTCGGGTGTTAATTTTTTGGTTACTTGTGGTATGTATTCAAAGCCCGAAGAAAGAATTTCGAGTTTGTTTTCTTCCAAATATTTTTGGATTTTTCCGTATTCTTCGAAGGGGGCATATATTAAAATACCGTCTTCGTCTTCAAATATTTCTTCTACGTTAAAATCGATGAGTTCCAATTCGAGTTCTTCCAGGTCCATGGGTAAATTTTCTTTATTGATACGAAAATTACACACATGGTCAAACATAAAAATAACCGATCCGGAGGTGCCTAAAGTTCCGTTGTATTTATTAAAATAACTACGGACATTGCCTACTGTCCGGTTATTGTTATCGGTTGCTGTTTCGACCAAGAGGGCAATACCGTGTGGTGCATATCCTTCAAACAAAACGGTTTTGTAACCGGCTGTATCTTTTTCGGAGGCTTTTTTGATAGCTCTTTCGACATTGTCTTTGGGCATGTTTGCCGCTTTGGCGTTTTGAATAGCGGCGCGCAGTCGGGCGTTTGTTTCGGGATTTGGACCGCCTTCTTTTACTGCCATTGATATTTCGCGACCTATTTTGGTAAAGGTTTTTGCCATGGTTGCCCAACGTTTGAATTTGCGGGCTTTTCTAAATTCGAATGCTCTTCCCATATTTATCGATATAAAGTTATAAATTTAATTAATGTTTAATCTCACCGATTTTTTCGGGATTGTGTTTATATTTAAACAGAATAGCAAACAAAACAGCTACTATCAAAGCGTATCCGGCAAAAATTAACCAAATGGTATGCCAATCTTTTACGCCGTTTTGTGTAAACATATCAATAACCAAACCGCTACCGTAAGCACCGATGATGGCTCCAAAGCCATTGGTCATCATAATAAAAAGTCCTTGTGCCGAAGCTCTGATTTTGGGGTCGGCTTCTTGTTCTACAAACAAAGAGCCCGATATGTTGAAAAAATCAAAAGCCATACCGTAAACAATCATTGACAGGATAAGAGCAAGTGCGCCTATTCCTACGGGGCTACCGATACCAAATAATCCGAAACGCAACACCCATGCAAACATACTCATCAGCATCACTTTTTTGATACCATATCGTTTTAAAAAGAAAGGAATGGTTATAATAAACAGGGTTTCGGATATTTGAGACAATGACATTACAATACCGTTATATTTGACTATAATACTGTCGGCATATTCGGGTATGTTTTTAAAATCATGCAGATAAGCTTCGCCATACATATTGGTTATTTGAAGGGCTGCACCCAGCAACATTGAAAAGATAAAAAAGACTGCCATTTTATAATCGGCAAATAGTTTGAAGGCATCTAAACCCATGGCTTGAGCCAATGATTTTTTTTCGCCTGTTTTATCAATGGGGCAATCGGGTAAGGCAAAGGTGAAAAGTCCTAAAATCAATGAAGCAACCGCCGCAAAATAAAATTGTCCTTCGTTTACACCCCAACCGAACCAATCGGTAATCCATGTAGCGATAATAAAACCGACGGTTCCCCAAACACGTATGGGTGGAAAGGTTTTGACTACGTCAAATCCGTTTTTTTCCAAGATGCAATATGATACGGTATTATCCAAACCTATTGACGGCATGTATAACATTAAATATAGTAGTGTAAAAATCCACAAACCGTTATAATTGTGTTGTTGAGCCATAAGGTATAGCATCACGGCACCTGCAATATGCAGTAGAGCAAATAACTTATTGGGTGATATATATCGGTCTGCTATCATTCCGAATATACCCGGCATGATTAATGAAGCAAATCCTAATGTCATAAATACACTTCCTACTTGGCTGCCTGTAAATCCGATAGCAAACATATATTTGGCAAAAGATAACAGCCATGCTCCGAATACAAAAAATTCTAAAAAGTTGAGTATGGTGAGTTTTAATTTGATATTGTTCATGGTCGGTTTTTTTGTTTCAACAAATTTACATTAATTTTTTTATTTGACCGACTGAAAATTGGCTGTTGGTTGTGTGTCAGATACAAAAAAGGCTGTCTCAAAGATGTCTTTTAAAATATATTGATAAAAAACAAATAGTTAAATTACTGATTATCAATATAAAATTTTATTCTTCAATAAATTGAAGTTTGAAGTGACAAAAATTTTATTCTTTTGAGACGAGCCTGTTTGTAAGTGATAGATATGTTTTTAGGTATTGTTTTCGTATAAATGTTTAAAATATATTATGCAATTTATCCAAGTTGTTTATTCTTCGATAAAATTGATCTCGTAGCTTACTTCGGCAAAGGTTCTAAACATTTTGTAAACTCCACAATAACGACTTTCGGACAGTGTTACACATTTGGTTAATTTTTCGCGGTTTAAATTATTGCCCTTAAAATTGTATATGACATGTACTTTGTCATAAAATTTGGGGTGTTCTTCGGTCATGTGTGCATCGACATCAACGGTAAAGTCTGTTACATCGTCGTCTATACGCATTTTTTTCATCAATGAAGCTACATCAAGTGCAGTGCAACCTGCCAATGAAACTAACATAAGGGGTTTGGGTTGGTAACCGTAGCCTATTCCTCCAAATTTTTCTTCGGCTTCAATAGGTATGGGTTGTTCCAAACCGTCGGTATAAGCATCAAACTGCATACCTCTTTTCCAAACTAATTTTGTATTTGCCATTTTTATTTGTTTTTTTAAATTGGTGTTGCAAATTTACATTAATTTTTTTTCTTCTTGATAACTGAGATACCGGATTAGTCAAACAATCCGGGTGGTTGTTTTCGGTTGTTTTCGTAGCCTTCGTCGATTAAGAGTTTGTCGCTATTTGCCGCTTGCACGGCAAGTTGGTCACAGCGTTCGTTTTCGGGGTGATTGTTATGCCCTTTTACCCAAAAAATTTTGTAGTTTAAGCCGTTACCGGCTTTGACAAACTCTTTCCAAAGGTCCGGATTTTTGGTTTTGTCAAATCGTTGTGCTTGCCATTTGTTTATCCATTTTTGGTTTATGGCATCGACTACATATTTGGAGTCGGTATATATTTCGATGGGTATTGTTTTGTTTTTTATTTTTTTGAGGGCTTCGATTACGGCTTTCAGTTCCATGCGGTTATTGGTGGTAAGTCGGTATCCTTGCGAAAATTCTTTTTTGTATTGTCCGTCATCGGTTTTTAAAATTATGCCGTAACCGCCCGGTCCGGGGTTTCCCAGAGCCGAACCGTCTGTATATATCAATATTTTGGTGGCTGGTTTCATCAGTAAGAGCGGGGTATATTTTTGTTTACTACAATGATAAAATCGGCTTTACCCGAATTTTTTTTATCGATTTTCTTCATGTTGTCTTGGGTTTCGACACTGATGGTTAAAATTTTTAAATCGGGTTTTTGTTGTTTGATATACCATATAATTCCTTGATAAAAATTAGAATGAAAACTACCGTTGTAATGAATAAACAAATGTCCGGGTTTGTAATTTTTTAGAATATTGTGTGCCATGGTTGCATCTTTTACGGCTTGTGCTTTGGGGAGGTTTTCGCCTCCGTGTCCACCCATCATTTTGAGCATTTTTTGGTATTGCGACAAATTTTTGTCATATTTGATAGGTAGCGGTGCCAACCATTGTTTTTCGTTTTCGGGTAAACTGTCCAATACTTTAAATCCGCCGTGATATACTTTACTGGCATACCTGCGGGGCACATTAGTTGCTACAAATGGTATTTTTTTTTGTTTGGCAAAATCTAACAAAGGTTTGTAATCGGTTTTAAAATTGGGCCATAAACGAGCTTCTTTTTTAAAGGTTTTGTAGTCTATTTGGTTTTGTAAATATTGATCAACTTGTTTTTGGTTATCGGTTTCCATCATTTCGGCTCCGATAATAAGGGGTTTGTTTGATTTTTGGTATAAATCTTTGGTAAGTTCAAGTTCGAGCCAATGGGCTATGGGATTGTCGTGTTCTTCGCCAAAAAAAACGATATCGGCTTTTCGAGCGGCTTTCAATAGTTTTTTATAGTTGGTTTTTTTGCCGTTTGCTTTAAATATTTGGTAAGCTTTTTTTTGTTGTGCCGTCATTTGCAGCGCGGCTATGATTGTCAGTAACAATAAGAATTTTTTCATGGTGTTAAGTTTAGGGTTTGTGTAATTTCTTTAATCAAAATATGTGTATAGGTCGAATCTATTTTTAGATGCAAAATGTAGGTTCCGATTGCGGTTTGTTTCCATTGCAAACTGCCTTTATCAATAGTATTTAACTGTCGATTTCTATAACCGGCAGTTTCGACGGTCAATTTTATTCGGGTTAATTGTCGGTCTGTTAATTTCATTTCACCCAAATTGTCGGTTTCAAAATATATGCTTTGCATATATGCGACATCCATTAGGTTTTGGTTTTTCGGATATTTTTTGTAAAGATACTTAAAAACAATTTTGTTGCCGGGCAAAATTTTGATATATTTTTTGCCTGTTTCGTCTTTTTCGAGGTGAAGATTTTGGCGGGGTAAAATTTCTATTTTTTTTGTTATTACATACGACGAACTATCGTTTCTTGAAGTATGCAGATAAGGCTTTTGCAACATATTTTGAGATGATTGACAGGTGTAATAGAAAACGGATAAAAGCAATAATACAATTGTTTTTTTTATAAACATGAGTTTTGTTATTGGGTATTGTTTGTTACTTTTAGCAAACCGTTTATTTGATTGAGTCGAACGTTTTTAAAATCGATACTTGAGTCAAAACCGGTACCGGTAATACGTTCGTCTTTTTGACGCAAAATGGTTTTTTGGTCGCCAAAAATATGTTGATTGGAAGCGTCCCAAAACAAATGACTTGTATGCAGACTACTGCCATCTGCTCCGGTTATGACTACATGTCCTATCAGCTCGGATAAATCGGGATTTTTATATAAGAAAGCCCTGTCGGCGGTTATAATGGTTTTTTCGTTTCTATTTTGATTGGTAATTTCAATACGAATGTGCTCGGGAAAATATTGATAAGCCAGTTTTTTTTGGTGGCTGAAATCGAGCATAAGCGGAGCCGTAAGTGTTAAAACGCGGCTTCCTGACAAGCTGTAAGTAAGACTAAAATCTTTGGTTTCGGATATGGGTATGCTTTCGTTTTCGCTATACAAACGTTTGACTTGTTCTATTTTTTTGGCACAAGAAAAAAGCACTGCGGTCAAAAGAATGACAGCAATGCTTTTTACAAGTTGTATATTTTTAATACGAAATAACATTTTTATTTGTTTGGAACGGTAACGCTTCCCCCTATCCAACATTTCATAGGAACTTTTTTGCCGGCCATGTTTTTCATAAAAATTTCGGTTTTTCCGGGGGCTTTGGCTCTATAATAAGCGGCTTTTTTACGGGCTCTTTTGGCAATAGCCGGATCGACACGGGCGGCTTTGTCCGCCATGGAAGCGGCTAACCAGTAGGTAGAAAGTTTGGTAAATTCGTCGTTACCACACTGATTGGCACTAGAGGCATACAAACGACCGATTAACAAATATGCAGATCCCATTGAAGGTTTGTATTCCAAAGCTTTGTAAGCATAACTTCGTGCTTGTGATTTTTGTCCTTTCTTTTCGGATAAGCGAGCCAGTTTAAAATATATTTTGGCTTTGTCGTACGCTTTGTCGGCTAAACTGATAGCTTCTTTATAATATTTAATAGCCGTGTTAATTCTTCCTTTCTTTTCATTGAGTATGCCCAAAAAGTATTTAGAACTGAAAGTGGGTTCCAAATTATCCAATTGCACTACCAATTTTTCAAAAATAGGGTCGTTTGAACAATCTTTTTTACTTAGGTTTTGAGCGGCTTTTCGCAACCAAGTTGCATTGTTTTTGTTGGCTTCAAATGTTCGCTTGTATAAGGGAACCAAGTGTTTGCAATCGCCCAGTTCGCCTAAAATTTTGTCCATATTATTGGCTACAATGGCATATACGGGTAAATTTTTTCGAATGGCTTTTAATCTTTTTTCTTCTTTTTTCATCAATTCGCCGGCATCTTCTTTTTTTTGCAAACGTTCCATTTCCATGGTGTATTTTTCGTTAAGTTTTTCGATTGATGCCGATAATTCGTCATACCGATTGATAAGGTCTTCAAAAGTTAATTTTTGGTTTTTATACATATCTACTGCTGCATCGAAAAATCCGTATATGGCTTTCGGGTTGGTAAATTTGTTTTTGTCCAATTGATAGCCTTTGGTAAAAATATTATACTTTTCTTCGGCGGTTCCTATTTTGTTATCTACCATTAACAATCCTTTGTCGTGGTAAATTTTTGCCAAGTTTTTTGAATTGGGAAAATAAGCGATCCATTGGTCATACAATTGCATTAATTTGTCCAAATATGCTTTTTTGCCGGCTTCGTCTTTGGCTTTTTTGGCTTTTTTGAGCTTGGATTTAAAAATTTTGGTTCCGTCGGCATAAATAGCTTCGCTGTGTTTGGGACAATCTTTGATTAATTTATCCCAATATTTTAAAGCTTCGTCATACTTACGTGCGACGATATAGTCGTGTTCCAAGCTTAAGTTTACATCACAATCATTGGCTTCTTGAGCAAACAAACCCAAAGAACTGAAAAACATAATTCCTAATAATGTGTAAATCCTTTTCATAATATATTTGTTTAATTTATTTTACGTTTTATGAACCATTTATCGTTGAGTGATACACTGATATGTAGGTTGATATATTGTTCTTTGACCAAATGAGAGGTTATTTTACCTCGTTGTCCCGTTTCTATTCCTATATTCATATTCGAAATACCTCTGATAGCCGGCAAACTTAATCCAAAAGTTATGCCAAAGTCGGTTATGTCGGTTCCGTATAGGTTCATTCCGGTATTCTTAAAATAAGCTCCGGCTCTGTAAGTTATTCGTTTATGATATTTTGAAATGGAATTATATTGGGGGGTATAAGTTCCACCCAGTTTAAAACCAAAGGCTTGGTTGTAAGAAGTATATGAAGGGTCGTAATAAGGATTTTTGAAACCGGACAGGTCGCTGTATTCAAAGCCGGTTCCGATATACCATTTGTGTTTGAGTCCATAGCCTATTCCGAAATCGGCGGCATAAGGAAAATCGATTGTTCCGGTTTCGTTAGCTTTTTCAATGGTCGTAACGGTTTGTTCGGTTCCGTTGGCAACGGTAACAATACGCACCAATCGGTTGTATTCGGCACCGAGTTTTGAAGCCAAACGATAGTTTGCCGATATATTAATATAATGGTCTTTGGTAAGTTTTTGATGGAATAAACCTGAGAATTTGAACGTAGAACCATTAAAATTGACCGTATTGTTTTCGCGGGTATAAGTAAATACTCCCGAGGGTATCCAATAATTTTCATGAGTTAGATAGCCGAAATAATATTGGTATTCTAATCCGAATGAAAGATTTTTGTTTATTTGATAAGCGCTTGCCAAAAAGAAACGGGTATTACCACCGTCTCCTTTGGAAGTATAAGTGCCTAAATCGTCTTTTTTAAAAATTTGATAACCGCTTGAATTGACCGGAGCCAACCCAAATCCAATTCCTATTTTTTTTCCGATAGGAAGAGCCAGCGAAAAATATGATATATTGTGTGACGACAGCCATGTTTCGGAATTTTGATCGGCAGCATTGAAAAATTTATTGGCAAATCCCAAGCTCAAATTGACATATTTAATTTGAGACAAAGCTGCCGGCGTATTAATTTGATAGTGTATGCTGTCGGTATAGGAATGAATACCTCCCATACTCAAACTTTCTATATTGCCTTTAAACCCCGGATCACCCAAACCGAAAAACGAGTAAACCGACGGCGAACCGTCTTGGGCTTGTAGTGAAAAAATGGAGCCAAATAAAACAACTATTGCAAAAAAACGATATATTTTCATAAATTATTTATTCAAATTTAATAAATGGTTAATTCCTTCCAATAAAAGAAATTTTGAGCTCACAAATATCTTATTTTTTATGTATCTATCCAAAAGTTTCTGGTCGCCACCTGTTAAATAAACTGTTAAATCCTTAAATTTTAAGTTATATTTAACAATAAAACCTTCTATTTCGTGAACCAATCCGAAAATAACTCCGCTGTGAATAGCGTTTTGCGTATTGTTTCCTACGGGCAAAATTTCGTTCTCGGGGGGCGTGAGCAAAGGTAGTTTGGCAGTATAATTATTTAATGATTGATAACGCAATTGTAATCCGGGAGAAATGGCACCTCCGTGATAAATGTTGTCTTTATCGATAAAATCGTAGGTTACACAAGTGCCTGCATCAATTATCAATGTATTGTGTTCGGGTTGTTTGGATACGGCACCCGCCACCAAAGCCAACCGATCGGCACCCAAACTGTGAGGGGTTTGATAGTTTAACTGAAAGGGTAAATGAATATTTGAATTAATGTAAACGGAAAATATTTTTCGAGTTTTAAAAAATTCATCAAAACCTTTCGGTTTTTTTCCCACTTGTGAAATACCCGCATGCGTCAACTTATATTTTTGTTCTAAATTTTGAACGGTTTTTATAAAATTTTCGGGTGTAACCGGAGTATAAAAAATCATTTGGTTTCGGTTATCAAAAACAGCTATTTTGATACGTGTGTTTCCAATATCGACAATTAAGTTCATATTTTGTAAATCTTTAAGTATCTTGCAAGCCCAAACCAAAAGGCGGATACATGCAAATAAACGGATTTTCAAAGTTATCAAAAAAAGACAAAATCGATTGGTTGTTGCAACATTATTTATCCGACAGTAACGAAGCTCGGCAAATATTGGAACAATATTGGCATACCGATAAGGCTTTACAAGAGTTGCACGACGGATTTATCGAAAACAGTATCAGCAATTTTTATTTGCCATACGGAATAGCTCCCAATTTTGTTATAGACAAAAAAATTTATGCCGTTCCTATGGTTACTGAGGAAAGTTCGGTGGTTGCGGCGGCAGCCAAATCGGCAAAATTTTGGTCTAATAAAGGTGGATTTAAAACCGAAATAGCAGGTACGATTAAAGTTGGACACATACACTTTACTTATACCGGTGCTACTTCCGAATTAATAGTTTTTTTTAGAAACATACGTAGAGATTTGCTTGACGCCGTTGCACATTTGCAACAAAATATGCAGCAAAGAGGCGGTGGAATAAAAGATGTCAATTTGATAGACAAAACCACCGAATTGCCCGATTATTATCAAATAGAATTCAAATTTGATACGGTAGATGCCATGGGTGCCAATTTTATCAACAGCATATTGGAAGAAGCAGCCGATTATTTAAATGTCAAAGCCGAAAAAATGTTGTCGGGACAATGGCAAACAGTTATGAGTATTTTATCCAACTATACCCCCGAAAGTTTGGTGAGAGCAAGTGTTTCGTGTCCATTGGAACAATTACAAACACCCCGTTTATCGGGTTATGAATATGCCCAAAAATTTTTGACAGCGGTAGCTATTGCCGAAAAAGAACCTTATAGGGCAGTAACGCACAACAAAGGGATTATGAACGGTGTTGATGCTGTTGTTATAGCTACCGGAAACGATTTTAGAGCCGTGGAAGCCGGCGTACATGCCTATGCTTCAAAAAACGGCAAATACAGTAGTTTGAGCCATGCTCGAATTGAAAATGACCAACTGATTTTTTGGTTGGATTTGCCTTTGGCAGTCGGAACGGTCGGAGGTTTGACACGTTTACACCCATTGGTCAAATTTTCGTTACAGTTATTACAAAAACCTTCTGCACGACAATTGATGCGAATTGTTGCTTCGGTGGGATTGGCACAAAATTTTGCTGCTATTAACTCGTTAATAACAAGCGGCATACAAAAAGGGCACATGAAAATGCATCTCAACAATTTATTAAATTTGATTGAAGCCAATCCCGAAGAAAGGAGGCGAGCAAAAGCTTATTTTTCCGACAAAAAAGTCGTTTTTAGCGAACTAAAAAAACTTTTGGGAAGAGATTAATATTTTTGGTTTACTATTATTTTAGTAGGTAATTGATGATAAACTGATAAATCGATGTCCCGATACTTCGGGAGATATGCCGATACTTCAAGACATGTTTCATAAGATACCCATTGAAACGACTAATAACGCCTATCGAAGTGCTGTCATCCTGAACGGAGCAAAGCGAAGTGAAGAATCTAATTCAATAAACCGACACAAAAACCAAAGATTGCCACGGCGCTCGTGTCTCGCCCCTCACAATAGCAACATACTGTTAATCAACATATTAAACAACAAAGTGTTCATTTCGAACGCAGTGAGAAATCTTTATTTTTTGGCAATTTCCAATATTAATCGGTGGACGTAAATGCGACAAAACTGCCTTGTTTCAAAACGTGTGCCGAACAAATCCGCATCAAAATTTTAAAATGATAATCAAAAGGACAGACTAAACCACATTAAAATTCATTATAAAGTCTATTTTTTTTAATTGGTTGATTCTTCAACCTCAAAAACCACCGGCAATTCATATTGCATACGAATCGCAATCCCTTGTGAGTATGCGGGAACCAATTGAGGTAACCGGTTTATAACTTTTTGCATCTCATTGTTTAAAAATTCGTATGCCGAACTGATTTTAACCTGAACCGGTTTACCGTTCGTATCAATGACAAACGAAACCATCATTTGAACTTCGGATTGTCCTTTGATTTTTTGAAGTAAATCGGAATTAAAATTTTCGGCAATAAAATTCAAAAGTTTTTCTTTAAAACAAGGCATTTTTGCTTCTGCTTTTTCGCACCCCGGATAAACGGGCATTTGGTCGGGAACTTGTGCGGTAACAGTTTGCAATGACATACTGATGACAAAAACAATTATAATGTGTTTCATATACGCTTGATTTAAGTAACAAAGTTATGCTTTTTTGCCAAAAAAATTATTTTAATTCTTTCAATATTTCCAAAAAACACCCTTAACCGTATTGAACACGACAAAAATTTTGTAATTTTATACAAAAAAATCGGGACATCTCTAAATTTCGGGGTGTCAAATTAAACCTCCATTGTTATGATAAAAAAAATTTTAATTACGCTGTTCTTTATCTTTATAACCGGTATTTATTTGCTTCAATATACTGCAAAGTCTCATACGAATAAACCTTTGGTTTATCGCGATAATTTTACTAACGAAGAACAAAAAATTATGCAAGTGGCTCGTCAAATAGTCGATAGTGCTTACTATGGCACTTTGATAACCATAGACGGCAACGGGCAACCCAAAGCACGTATTATGGAACCGTTTCATCCCGATAAACATTTTGAAATTTATTTGGCAACCAATCCGCACAGTCGCAAAGTCTCCGAAATTAAAAACAACAACATGGCAAGCTTACATTATTTTGATAAACGTAATTTGGGATATGTTTCGTTTTATGGCAAAGCTTTTATCGTTACCGATGACAGCTTGAAAAAAACTTTGTGGAAACCGGGTTGGGAACGTTTTTATAAAAACCGCGACAATGATTATATGCTGATAAAATTTATGCCCCGGTATTTGGAAGTTATCAGTATTGCGAGCGGACTAACCGGTGATCCTCAAACATGGGCACCTTCACGCGTCAATTTGGTATTACAAAAAGATTAAAACTTTTATCTTATGTTGCAAGAAATATCTTTGATAAAAAAAATTTTGTTTTTAATCGCTCCTTTATTATTTGTGCTGTTGTTGTTGTTTCCACAATGGCTTGATCCACAAAACCCCGTTATAGCTTATACCGCCGGGATTGCCGTGCTGATGGCAATTTGGTGGATGACCGAAGTAATTCCGTTGGCGGTAACGGCTCTTTTGCCTGTGGCTTTATTTCCCTTATTAGGGATAATGAACGGCAAAGCTGTAGCCGAAACCTATTTCAATCATTTGATATTCTTGTTTATAGGCGGATTTTTGATAGCTTTGGCTATGGAAAAATGGCATCTGCACAGACGTATTGCTTTGCGGTTGTTATTGTGGATAGGATTGAGTCCGGCACGTATTTTATTAGGTTTTATGTTTACATCGGCCTTTTTGTCCATGTGGATTTCCAATACGGCAACCACTATGATGATGGTGCCTATTTTGCTTTCAATTATAGCCAAAATAGAAGAAGTAAACAATACGACTCAAACCCGTAAAATGGAAAAAGGCTTGTTATTGGGTATTGCTTATGCCGCTTCGATAGGCGGAATCGCCACCTTAATAGGAACACCACCCAATCTGTCATTTGTGCGAATTTTTAAAATATATTTTCCTCAGGCTCCCGACATTTCTTTTGCCCTGTGGCTGGTTTTTGCGCTGCCTTTGTCTGCTGTTTTGCTGCTCATAACATACATTTATTTATACAATGTGTTTTTTAAAAATGTAACCAACGATTTTAATATGGGAAAAAAAATTGTTGAAACCGAATATCATTCCTTAGGAAAAATGTCTTATGAAGAACGCTGGGTGTTATTTCTGTTTGTCAGTTTGGCGTTGTTGTGGCTGTTTCGTCGTCCTGTCAATTTAGGATTTGTGCATCTGCACGGTTGGTCCGAATTGTTTGCCAATCCCAAGTGGATAACCGACGGCAATATTGCCATAGCCATAGGCATACTCTTGTTCTTGATACCCGCCAAAAATACCCGAAAATCAACTTTTTTGATGGATTGGCATACCGCAGAACGCATACCTTGGGGCATAATTTTGTTGTTTGGCGGCGGTTTTGCTTTGGCAAGCGGATTCAAAGAATCGGGTTTGTCACAGTTTATAGGACAAGAACTCACCGGTTTACAAAACTTACACCCGATATTGATAGTATTAATTATAGTTATAACCATAACTTTCTTGACCGAACTAACCTCCAATACCGCTACGGTCGAAACCTTTTTGCCGATATTGGCTGCCATGTCCGTGGCGGTTCGGGTCAATCCCTTGTTTTTAATGATACCGGCAACCATAGCCGCCAGTTTTGCTTTTATGTTGCCGGTGGCAACTCCGCCCAATGCCATTGTATTCGGCTCTAAAAAATTGACGATAAACGATATGGTCAAAACCGGATTTTGGCTCAATATTATCGGAATAAGTATTTTGACTTTGACGGCTTATTTTTATATGAGTTGGATCTTTGACATCAATCTTAATGATTTTCCGCTTTGGGCTAAATAAATCAAACAAAAATCATTTTTTGCAAAAAAAATTGCCATAAAGAAAAAAAATCTTACTTTTGCAAAAATCTTTGAAGGGATATGACAAATAAACTGTTTAGATACCTGTTAGCCGCTTTTTTACTTGTTAGTTTTAAAGCGATTTCTCAACATCACGAAACAGCAGGACAACATGCCGAAAAATCGGAGCATCAAACCGAAAATACAGAACATGACGAAGGCTTTGATGTAGGCGAATTGGTTTCTCACCACTTAGCCGACTCGCACGACTATCAATTTGAATTGCCTTTTTTACACAAAACCATTCATTTGCCCGTTATTTTATGGACAAACAAAGGTTTAAGTGTTTTCCCTTCGAGTAAATTTAAAGGCGATAATCAAGGCAAAGTAATCGTAACCGACGACAAAGGAAACAAATACGTTCGTTTACACGAAGTTATCTACTATGCCGATAAATTGGGCGAACATGAACACCCTTCGGCTTTTGATTTTGACAAAAGACCCTTAAATTTTTCCGTTACCAAAAATGTAACCGGCATCTTTTTTAGTTTTATACTTTTATTTTTGGTAATGTATTTAACGGCAAAAGTTTATCAAAATCCCAAAAAATTACCCAAAGGTATAGCCGGTTTTGTAGAACCCATCATTATTTTTATCAGAGACGATGTGGCCATTCCCAATATCGGCAAAGCCAAATACGAAAAATATATGCCTTATTTATTAACGGTATTTTTCTTTATCTTATTTAGTAATTTAATAGGATTAATTCCGTTTTCGCCATTCGGATACAATTTGACCGGAAACATATACATTACTTTTGTATTGGCTATATTTACATTTATTATCACTACGCTGAGTGGTAATAAACATTATTGGAAACACATTTTAACCCCCGACGTTCCCAAATTGTTGTGGCCTATAATGATACCTATCGAAATATTGAGCATGTTTACCAAACCCTTTGCGCTTATGGTTCGTTTATTTGCCAATATTCTGGCAGGACATACCATAATGATCAGTTTGGTGGCACTAATTTTTATAGGCGGCACTTTGATGGTAGCACCCGTGTCGGGATTTTTTGTAATTTTTATGAGTTTTATCGAATTAATGGTTGCCTTTATTCAAGCTTATATTTTTACTATATTATCAGCACTGTTTATAGGCTTAGCCATTGAAGAGCACGGACATGAACATGAAGCGAAACACGTGGAACACACGATATAAAAAAGATTATTAACCCTTAAAAACAATAAATTATGGGATCATTAGCAGGAATCGGCGCAGGATTGGCAGCAATCGGAGCCGGAATCGGAATCGGACGAATTGGCGGTTCAGCCACAGAAGCTATGGCTCGCCAACCTGAGTTCGCAAACAAAATTCAAACCGCTATGCTTATTGCAGCTGCACTGGTAGAAGGTGTTGCTCTTTTTGCCGTAGTAGTTGCGATGATTAAGTAATCCGAATTTTTGCGAAAGAAAATCTTAAACGGTTGGTTTAAGATTTTCTTTCTTTAAATCTGTAAAAAACAAAAATTTAAAATCAACTGATATGAACTTAACATCACCCGAAACCCTCATTTTTTGGATGACCTTATTTTTCTTGATATTCTTCATTCTTTTAAAAAAGTTTGCTTGGAAACCTATTTTGAATGCCGTTAAAGAAAGAGAAGAATCTATCGAAAATGCTCTTTTGGAAGCCGATAAAGCACGTGAAGAAATGGCACGCCTCAAAGCCGACAATCAAAAAATATTAAACGAAGCACGTGCCGAAAGAGACCAAATGCTCAAAGAAGCCAAAGCGCTTAAAGAACAAATTATTAACAAAGCGCGCGAAGAAGCTCAGTTGGAAGCCAATAAAGAAATTGAAAAAGCCAAACTTGTAATTGAAAGCGAAAAACAAGCGGCTATCAAAGAACTAAAAAATCAAGTATCCGAATTGTCGGTAAGTATCGCCGAAAAAGTTTTGGGCGAACAACTAAAAAACAAAGAAGCTCAATTAAAACAAGTTGAAAAATTAGTTTCCGACATCAAATTAAACTAAACTATGAAAGCAGCAAAACGCTATGCCAAAGCCCTGTTTGAAACGGCTGTAAATAATTTGGATACCGTTCAAAATGATATGCAATTGATACGACATACTTTTGAAACCAATCCGCAATTGGTTAAAGTCGTAAAAGACCCGACCGTAGCAAGTTCAAAAAAATTGCAAATCATTCAAAAAGTTTTTAACGGTTTGACAATCGAAACCCAAAAATTAATCGAACTTTTGGGTCAAAAAGACCGTTTGGCTTTATTGCTAGGTATCAGTACGGCTTTTGAACAATTGTATAAACAATCAAAAGGTCTCAAAGAAGCACAAGTAGTTACTGCTGTGCCGCTTACCGACGATTTAAAAAATAAAATATTAACCAAAATAAAAGAATTGACCGGTAGTCATCAAATCAAATTGACCAATACGGTCAATCCCGATATCATCGGAGGTTTCATTCTCAATTTAGATGACCTTCGTTACGATGCCAGCGTTTCGGGCAAACTGGCAAAAATCAAACAAAAATTGTTAGCATAAAAATTTACATAAATTATGGCAGAAATAAAACCATCAGAAATTTCGGCAATCATTAAAGAACAATTGGCAGGTGTATCATCTGCCGCTTCACTCGAAGAAACCGGTTCGGTGCTTCAAGTAGGAGACGGGATTGCCTTGGTATATGGCTTAAACAATGCACAATACGGCGAATTGGTTGAATTTGACAACGGTTCGGAAGGAGTTGTGCTTAACTTGGAAGAAGACAATGTCGGGATTGTTATCTTAGGTCCCTACACCGACATCAAAGAAGGTTCACACGTTAAACGCCTCAACCGTATCTTGTCTATTCCGGTAGGTGAAGGCATAATAGGTCGTGTGGTAAATACCTTGGGACAACCCATTGACGGAAAAGGACCCATCAAAGGTGATACTATTGATTTGCCTTTGGAACGCAAAGCTCCCGGGGTTATTTACCGTCAGCCCGTAAATCAACCGTTACAAACCGGTATCAAAGCAATCGACGCCATGATACCCATTGGACGCGGACAACGTGAATTGATTATCGGCGACCGTCAAACCGGTAAAACAACCGTTGCCATCGATACCATTATCAATCAAAAAGAATTTTATGACAAAGGTGAGCCTGTTTATGCCATTTATGTAGCTATCGGACAAAAGGCTTCTACCGTAGCTCAAATCTATAAAACTTTGGAAGATGCAGGTGCAATGGCTTATACAACCATTGTAGCCGCCAATGCTTCCGACCCGGCACCTATGCAAGTATATGCTCCTTATGCCGGAGCTGCCATTGGCGAATACTTTCGAGATACGGGACGTTCGGCACTTATTGTTTATGACGATTTGTCCAAACAAGCCGTAGCATACCGCGAAATCTCGTTGCTTTTACGTCGTCCACCCGGTCGTGAAGCTTACCCCGGCGATGTTTTCTACTTGCACTCACGCTTATTGGAACGTGCCGCCAAAGTTATCGATAACGATGCCGTAGCCAAAAATATGAACGATGTACCCGAAGCTCTAAAACCCATGTTGAAAGGAGGCGGTTCATTAACGGCACTTCCCATTATCGAAACCCAAGCCGGTGATGTTTCGGCTTATATCCCTACCAATGTAATTTCTATTACCGACGGACAAATATTTTTAGAATCCGATTTGTTTAACTCAGGCGTACGTCCCGCCATTAACGTAGGTATTTCGGTATCGCGTGTAGGTGGTTCGGCACAAATTAAACCTATGAAAAAAGTAGCGGGAACCCTCAAACTCGACCAAGCTCAATTTCGCGAACTGGAAGCTTTTGCCAAATTCGGTTCCGACCTTGACCCCGTTACATTGGGTGTAATCGAAAAAGGACGTCGCAATGTCGAAATCTTAAAACAAGGACAACACGATCCCATGACCGTCGAAGATCAAGTAGCCATTATTTTTGCAGGAACCAAAAACCTGCTTAAAAATGTGCCGGTTGACAAAGTCAAAGAGTTTGAAAGAGATTACATTGACTATCTCAATGCCAAAAACAGAGATACACTCGATGCCATTAAAAACGGAAAATGGAATGATGAAATTGCCGAGGTTTTGACCCAAGCCGCTTTGGAAGTAGCCGCAAAATACAATAATTAGTTTGCAAATTGGTTTTGAAACTCATAATGACAATCAAATGAAGTGGTAAAAAAGCAGAACCAACGTCATTGCAGAGAAACAAAACGATAAAGAGGCTAGTAAATTTAAACGATTAAAATAATTAACATGGCAAATTTAAAAGATATACGCACACGTATTCAATCGGTTGGTAGCACCATGCAAATTACCAATGCTATGAAAATGGTATCTGCCGCCAAATTGAAAAAAGCCCAAGATGCGATTGAAAAAATGCGTCCGTATGCCGAAAAACTTACCGAACTCTTAGCCGGTTTGAGTGCCTCGCTGGACAGCGATATGGGCGGTGTGTATGCCGACGAACGCGAAATAAAAAATGTATTATTGATACCCGTTACTTCAAACAGAGGACTATGCGGAGCTTTAAATACCAATATTATCAAACAAACCCAGCGTTTGATTGAAAATGAATATGCCGATAAAAATGTGCAAATACTGACCATCGGTAAAAAAGCTTATGATCAATTGTCCAAAAAATACGAAGTAATAGCCAACAAAAGCGATTTGTTTGACAGTTTGACTTATGAAAATATAGCCGCCGTAGCCCAAAGTGTTATGGACGACTTTGCAGAAAAAAAATACGACAAAGTTGTATTGATATATAACAGTTTTAAAAATGCCGCTACACAAATTGTTAAAACAGAACAATTTTTGCCCATCAAAACCGATCAAAACGAAAGCAATGTGGTTTTGGATTATATCTATGAACCTTCGCAAAAAGAAATTGTTTTGGAATTGATACCCAAATCGCTTAAAACACAATTTTATAAGACTATTCGCGATGCTTGGGCTTCGGAACACGGTGCACGTATGACATCAATGCACAAAGCTACCGATAATGCCAAAGAAATGAAAGACGAATTAACCTTGCAATACAACAAGGCTCGTCAAGCGGTTATTACCGGCGAAATACTCGAAATTGTAAGTGGTGCAGAAGCTTTAAAAGGATAAAAAGCTGAAAATGATGTGTGCCGCATATTGCACATGGCACCGAGCATAAGGCTTAGATAATAATATAAAACGGATTAAATTAAAATAAAATATAATGCAAAAAGGTAAAATATCTCAAATCATCGGTCCTGTAATCGATGTGGTTTTTGAAGGTGAAAATATCAGTCTCCCAAAAATTTATGATTCCATGACTGTGGTTCGTCCCGACGGTCAGGAAGTCGTATTGGAAGTACAACAACATACCGGTGAAAATACCGTTCGAACCATAGCAATGGATTCGACTGACGGTTTGCAAAGAGGTCAAGAAGTAACTTTGTTGGGGGCACCTATCAAAATGCCCAAAGGAAAGGTATTCGGACGCTTGTTTAACGTAATTGGTGATCCGATTGACGGTATGGAACCTATGCCCAAAGACGGCGATAACGGTAGTCCCATACATAAACCGGCTCCCAAATTTGAAGACCTGTCCACCTCAACCGAACCTCTTTATACCGGTATCAAGGTTATTGACCTAATCGAGCCGTATTCCAAAGGAGGTAAAATCGGTTTGTTTGGTGGTGCCGGTGTAGGCAAAACCGTATTGATTCAAGAATTGATTAACAATATTGCCAAAGGACACGGTGGATTGTCTGTTTTTGCCGGTGTAGGAGAACGAACTCGCGAAGGAAACGATTTGTTACGCGAGATGCTTGAATCGGGTATTATCAAATACGGTGAAGCATTTATGAAATCAATGGAAGAAGGCGACTGGGACATCAGCAAAATTGACCGTAAAGAATTGGAAGATTCAAAAGCTACCTTTGTTTTCGGACAAATGAATGAACCTCCCGGAGCTCGTGCCCGTGTTGCTTTGTCAGGCTTGACCATCGCCGAGTATTTTCGTGACGGTGCCGGAACCGGCAAAGGCAAAGACGTTTTGTTCTTTATCGATAATATATTCCGTTTTACACAAGCAGGTTCCGAAGTATCCGCACTATTGGGACGTATGCCTTCGGCAGTAGGTTATCAACCTACTTTGGCTACCGAAATGGGAGCTCTGCAAGAGCGTATTACTTCGGTTAAAAACGGTTCAATTACTTCGGTACAAGCGGTTTACGTGCCTGCCGATGACTTGACAGACCCCGCTCCGGCAACTACCTTTGCACACTTGGACGCCACTACGGTATTGTCTCGTAAAATTGCAGAGTTGGGTATTTATCCCGCAGTCGATCCATTAGATTCGACTTCACGTATCTTGACACCCGAAATTGTTGGCAAAGAACATTATGATACAGCTCAAAGAGTAATCGAAATTTTACAACGATATAAAGAATTGCAAGATATCATCGCTATTTTGGGTATGGAAGAACTAAGCGAAGAAGATAAATTGGTTGTACACCGTGCCCGCCGTGTGCAACGTTTCTTGTCGCAACCCTTCCATGTTGCCGAACAGTTTACGGGTATCCCCGGTGTTTTGGTAGATATCAAAGATACTATCAAAGGCTTTAACATGATTATGGACGGTGAATTGGATCACTTGCCCGAAGCGGCATTTAACCTTAAAGGAACCATTGAAGATGCAATTGAAGCCGGTGAAAAAATGTTAGCCGAATCAAAATAAAAAATAATTGTAAAACAGATATACATGTGATGTTAAAATGAATTATTTCATTACAATTCAAACAACTATCTGTTTTTCATTTGCTTAATTGAAAAAAAACATAATATGAAATTAGACATTGTAACCCCCGAAGGTGCTTTATTTTCCGGCGAGGTTGATTCAATAGTAGTTCCCGGCGTAAACGGTACTTTTGAAATGTTGAACAATCACGCCCCCATTGTAGCTATATTGACCGAAGGAGAAATACGAATCAAAGCTCCTCAAATTTTAATAGACGAAGAGGTGCAAGACAAGTTTAAAGTTACTACGGGAGAAGCCGTTTTGCCCATTCATTCGGGAACTGTCGAAATGAAAAATAACAAAGTTATTGTCTTGGCAGAGTAAAGTCTTTATATATTTTGAGCAATAAAACGGTAACTTTTTAACAGTTGCCGTTTTTTTATGTCATTTTTTTATATATTTGTTTTATAAAATTTACAACCATGACTGACACAAACAATCAAAATGAATATGATTTTAATTTTTTGGAAGACAATGATGTAGTCGAAGAAAAGACCGGTCCCAATTATATACGTATAGGAGCGATTATTTTGTTGTTATTGCTTATCGGCGGTGGCATTTACTACTGGGTGTCAAACAAAAACAACGAAGAGTCCGAAGCAGTTGAAGTAACAGAACAAGAAACCGATATGGAAACAACGACCGATACACAAGATACATATCAAGCAGGTGATGAGGCGGGTGATAATTCTGCCGAACAAACTAATGAGGAACAAGCCACTCCCGAAACTTCGAGCGAATCTTCCGAAACCGAAACGACAACCGGTGGAAATATGGAAAATACTACCGAAAACTCTTCACAAGAACAGTCAGTTGCAACTTCAAATAACAGTTCCGAAATGGTTTATTTTATTGTAAGCGGTGCCTTTAAAGAAGAAAGCAATGCACAAAAAAAATTAGACCAACTGACCACTTCGGGTTATAAAGCGGTTATCGTAGGACAAAATTCAAACGGTTTATACATAGTGGCGTATGAAGGTTTTGACAATATTAACGATGCCAAAACCAAATTAAAAGAAATACGCACTACGGACAATACGGCATGGATTTATAAAAAAACGAATTAAAATAATTTTTTGGCAACAAACTTTGCCGGTAATAGCAAAGCAAACAAATCCCGTATTTCTTGTTTCAATACCTCTTGGTTTGGGATATAACCCAGTTCCTTTTGCATAGATGTAACACCTTTGTTATGAATACCGCAAGGTATAATATGATTAAAATAACTTAAATCGGGACTTACGTTCAAAGCAAATCCGTGCATGGTAATCCAGCGGCTGGTTTTTACGCCCATGGCACAAATTTTTCGGGCGGTCGGTTTGCCTGCATCAATCCAAACACCGGTTTCTCCTTGGCTGCGTTCGCCTTGTATGTCATATTTTTTTAATAAATCGATGATAATTTCTTCCATCAGTCGCATATAAGCCAATATATCCAAACCAAAATTATCCAAATCAATAATGGGATATCCGACTATCTGTCCCGGACCGTGATAGGTAATGTCTCCTCCTCTGTCGGTTTTAATAAATTGCACCGATTTTTCACTTCGTTGTTTTTCGTCAATCAATAAATGTTCTTCTTTGCCGCTTTTGCCCAAGGTATAAACGTGCGGATGTTCGGTAAACAAAAAATAATTATCGGTTGGTTGCGGTATTTGACGATATTTATTGTCTATTTTCGATTGCTTTAATTGTTCAAACAATATATTTTGTTGTGTAAAAGCCGTTTGATAATCGGTAATTCCCAAATCTTGGTAATAGATGATTTGATTGACTGGCATAAAACTAAACTTTTAAAGCGGGTTGTCGGAGCAAAATCCGGTTGTTTTCATCTTTTAACAATAATTGATGTCCGAGCATCAACGGATAATTGTTGGTGATATGTCCTATGGGTGCATCAAATATAACAGGAAAATCAAATTTGCGGGTGTGTTCCAAAATAATTTGTTGATAAGATTTTGCAAACGAAGGTTTATTGTCCGGTATATCGGTAAACTGTCCTACTAACAAGGCTTTCAACTTATTGAATTTTCCGGCTTTTTTTAAGGCAATCATCATGCGATCTATTTGATACAATTGTTCGCCTACGTCTTCAATAAATAATATTTTTTGTTGAGTGTCAATATCCAAATTTGTACCCAAAACACTATACAAATTTGCCAAATTACCTCCGGTAACAACTCCTTCAACTTGCTTAAAATCAGTGTTGTAAGCAGATTTTTTAAACCTGTATAAAATCTCATTGCCACGGATAGCCCTTTTGGTTTGTTTTACTACTTCTTTACTTATTTTATCTTTGAGTTGCACAGGCATGAAGGCATGCAAGCCATAATGGTTTTGCAATTGTATTTTATTGTGCAAAATGGTTATGTCCGAAAATCCGACTAACAATTTAGGTTGCTTATTAAAATGAGTGAAATCGAGTTTATCTACAATCCTTATACTTCCGTAACCACCTCTCAGTGCCCAGATCATTTTGATTTCGGGATTGTCAAATACCTCTTGCAAATCGGAGAGACGCTGTGTGTCGGTGCCTGCAAAATGTCCGTATCTTTCCAAAGCATGAGGCGCTACATAGGCACGCAAATGCCATTTTTTCAATAACTTAACGGCATGTTTAACAACGGTATCATCCGGTAAAAATCCTGCCGGACTAACCAAAGCCACCCAATCGTTTTCTTGTAAAAACATGATAAAAATTTTGGTAAAAATACAAATTTTAATGTTGTTCATAAAATAAGGATAAATATTAACAACCGATTGTTATAACAAATCATTTTATAAATCGATTTGGTCTAATTTGTATGTTATTTTGAAGTTATTATGCCTTATTAACAATCATAGGTGTCTAAAAAAATAGTGTATATTTGCCGCTTAAAATGTCTTACGGACAATCGATTATAAAAATATTTATGAAATCCATTAGAAACATTGCCATTATAGCGCATGTCGATCACGGTAAAACAACTTTGGTGGACAAAATTATTCAAGAAAGCAACCTGCTCGACGAGCGAAAAGAACACAAAGACTTGTTGCTCGATTCCAATGATTTGGAACGCGAAAGAGGTATAACCATTTTGTCAAAAAACGTATCGGTCGATTATGACGGCGTAAAAATTAATATAATAGACACACCCGGTCACGCCGATTTCGGGGGTGAAGTCGAACGGGTATTAAAAATGGCTGACGGTGTATTGTTGCTGGTCGATGCTTTTGAAGGAGCCATGCCACAAACCCGTTTTGTTTTGAGCAAAGCCATTTCATTGGGGTTAAAGCCCATAGTGGTTATCAACAAAGTTGATAAAGAAAATTGCAAACCCGATGAAGTGCAAGAACAAATCTTTGACCTGATGTATAATTTGGGGGCTACCGAAGAGCAACTGGACTTTCCTACGGTTTACGGTTCGGCAAAACAAGGCTGGATGAGTACCGAAGGCTGGACACAACCAACAGGAACCGTCAAACCTTTGTTAGATACCATAGTTGAACATATTCCCGAAGCTCCGCATAATGAAGGACCTTTGCAAATGCAAATTACTTCGTTGGATTATTCCAATTTTGTCGGTCGTATTGCTATTGGACGTATTTTTAGAGGTGTAATCAAACAAGGTGAAGATGTGTTATTGCTCGGCAGAGAACACCCGCCCCAAAAATCAAGAGTTAAAGAGCTTTATGTTTTTACCGGTTTAGGAAAAGAAAAAGTAACCGAAGTGCAAAGCGGAGACATTTGTGCCATTGTGGGTATGGATAATTTTGAAATAGGAGATACCATTACCGATGTAGAACACCCCGAAGCTTTGGAACGAATTGCCATTGACGAGCCTACTATGAGTATGTTGTTTACCATTAACAATTCACCCTTTTTTGGAAAAGAAGGCAAATATGTAACTTCGCGACATTTGCGAGACCGTTTGATAAAAGAAACCGAAAAAAATCTGGCTCTGCGAGTTGAACCTACCGATACCGAAGATAAATTTAATGTCTTTGGACGCGGTATATTGCATTTGTCCGTTCTTATTGAGACCATGCGACGCGAAGGCTACGAACTGCAAGTAGGCAAACCCCGAGTTTTATACAAAGAAATTGACGGAAAAAAACACGAACCATACGAAACTTTGATAATTGATGTGCCCGAAACTTACAGCGGTAAAGTCATTGAATTGGTTTCAAACCGTAAAGGCGACTTACTGGCAATGGAACCCAAAGGTGATGTTATGCATCTGGAATTTGATATTACTTCGAGAGGTCTTATCGGATTGAGAAACAGTATTTTGACGGCAACTGCCGGCACGGCTGTTATGAATCACCGTTTTAGAGAATATGCACCTTACAAAGGTGATATACCCGAACGAAATAAAGGAGCCATAGTTTCAATGGAAGCCGGAAAAGTTTCGGCTTATTCGTTAGACCGTTTGCAAGACAGAGGTCGTTTTTTTGTTGAACCGCAAGAAGAAGTTTATGTAGGTCAAGTGGTTGGTGAAAATACACGAGACAAAGATATAACGGCTAATTTGACCAAAGGCAAAAAAATAACCAATATGCGAGCATCGGGCTCGGACGAAAATATGAAAATTGCTCCCAAAGTTCGTTTTTCACTCGAAGAAGCAATGGAATATATTCGCGACGATGAATACCTGGAAATAACACCGAAAAACTTACGTATGCGAAAAATAAATTTTAAAGGGTAATTTTTATTGGTATATTTTTGTTTGATAATCAATAACTTAATAATTATTGGTTTTGACAAGAGATTGAAACAAGGACTTACATGACATTCTTTTTAAGTTAAAATTTTATACCTTTACCCGTAAAATTCTAGTAAATATGAAAATAGCTGTTTTTCCGGGTTCTTTTGACCCCATTACTTTGGGACATACCGATATTATCAACAGAGCCTTACCGCTTTTTGACCAATTAATCATTGCCATTGGAATTAATGTTGATAAAAAATATATGTTTGATGTAGATAAACGAAAACAAATGATACAAGCCGTTTATCAAAACGAACCGAAAATAACGGTTACCGATTATACCGGTTTGACAGTGGATTTTTGCCACAAACACCATTTGAAATTTATCTTACGCGGATTACGTAATCCGGCAGATTTTGAATTTGAAAAAGCCATAGCACAAACCAACCGTAAATTGGGGGGTGTTGAAACGGTTTTTTTGCTGACCGGTCCCGATACTTCATATATCAGTAGCAGTATTGTAAGAGATATTTATCGTAACGGCGGCGATGTGTCGAGTTTAGTGCCTCCCGAAGTGGTAAAAATGATAAAATAAGGTTTGACAGAACAAAAAATCATACCTGTAAAGCTTTCGAAAAAAACACGATAAATATCGAACATTTGTGTATGTTTTTTATAGGTAATAAAAAAAGGCAAAACTTACAATATGAAGTATATTATCAACAAATTATCGGTTTTGATCAAGCGTTTGAGCATCTTGTTTGTTTTGTATCAATTGATGCGGTTGATATTCTTTATCTATAACCACCATCATTTTCAACAAGTTGATGGGGGGGCTTATTTGCGAATGATGTGGGGCGGTTTACGTTTTGACTTGACGGCACTTTTATATCTAAATCTGTTGTATATTGTTTTATACTTATTTCCTTATCCCTTTACCGACAACTTGATTTATCGCAAATTTTTATTCGGTTTGTTTATATTGACCAATTCTTTGGGGATAGCTTTTAATTTGATGGATATTTTTTATTTTGATTACATATTAAAACGTTCTACGATTGAATTGTTTATGTTTGCCGGTGAAGGCAACATAGGTGTTTTGTTTGTGCAATTTTTACAAGATTTTTGGTGGGGATTTTTATTGTTCGGTTTCTTTATTTGGATATTATTTCGTTGGTATCGATTATTTGACACACCCATGTATCAAAAACAATTTAATTTAAAAAATTTTTTATCGGCTTTTTCGGTATTGTTGTTGGTTTTATATTTTTCAATTGTAGGTATCAGAGGCGGTTTTACACGCGACACACGTCCTATAAACATGAACAATGCCGGTGCTTATATCAACAAGCCTTTGGAAATGGCAATAGTTTTGAATACACCCTTTACCATTATTCGAACTTTGAAAAAACAAGCTTTTAAGCCGGTGCAGTATTTTAGTGAAACAGAAGTAAAACAAATTTTTAATCCGGTAAAGCACTTTGAAGCCGATTCGAGTTTTCAAAACAAAAACGTTGTTATCATTATAGTTGAAAGTTTGGCACGTGAATATACAGGTTTACTTAATCGCGACATACCCCGATACAAAGGATACACCCCTTTTCTTGACAGTTTGATGCAACAAAGTCATACTTTTACCAATGCTTACGCCAACGGACGAAAATCTATTGATGCCATGCCTTCCATATTGACATCGGTACCATCGTTGGTGCAACCTTATGTTTTATCGCCTTATGGCACTAACAAACTCTTGGGGTTGGGAAAAATATTGAAACAACAAGCTTATAAAACCGCTTTTTTTCACGGAGCACCCAACGGTTCCATGGGATTTGATGCTTTTGTCAACTTAGCCGGATTTGACGAATATTACGGAATGACCGAGTATAACAACGATGCCGATTTTGACGGACATTGGGGCATACCCGACGACAAATTTTTACCTTTTATGGCAAAAACCTTAGATACTTTTACACAACCTTTTGTTGCAACGGTTTTTACACTTTCATCACATCACCCTTTTAAATTGCCCAAAGGTTTTGAAGGAAAATTTAAAGGCGGACCTTTGCCCATACACAAAGTCGTTCAATATACCGATTATGCTCTAAAACATTTTTTTGAATTGGCAAGTCAAAGTTCCTGGTATCAGAACACAATTTTTGTTATTACGGCAGACCATTGCAATCAGAGTATTTTGCCACAATACAATTCGACCGTAGGCAGTCATGCCATTCCCATCATATTTTATGAACCCGGAAACAAAAACGATATAAAACTCGACAGCACGCTTACACAGCAAATTGATATAATGCCGCGATTGTTACGAAAACTAAATTATACAGGCAGTATTTTGAGTTTTGGCAATGATCCGAAGACAGAAAAAAATCCGTTTGTTGTCAATTATTCAGGCGGAACTTGGGAATTTATGCAAGGTGATTATTTATTGCGTTTTAGAAACGAAAAAACCATTGGATTATACAATTACAATAAAGACCGTTTATTACAAAATAATATTTTGTTCCAATCGCCCGTAGATATAAAACCTATGGAACGCAAACTCAAAGCCTTTATTCAACAATACAAAAACAGGTTGATTGAAAATCGTTTGACACCCGATATTCGATAAATTTTTGTTTCCTATTGAATTAATAATATCTATAAATATTTGATTAACAACTACATAAACGACAACAAATACTTATAAACGAATTTAAACGAAAGTAAATATTTATTAACCGAATAATATTTGGAGCTTGTCGTATGTTTGCAGTGTCATTTAAAAACAAATCGACGCACGTAAAAATTAGTTTTATTTATTAACCATTAAAATTTTATTATTATGACAACTTTAAGAAATTCAGTAAGATTAATCGGACATGTAGGACAAACTCCCGAAATCAAAAATTTGGAGAACGGACGTAAATTGGCAAAATTGAGTATTGCCACCAACGAAGTTTATTTTAAAGAAGGCGAAAAAATAACTCAAACCTATTGGCACAATTTGATTGCATGGGGAAAGACTGCCGAAATCATAGAGAACTATGTCGATAAAGGCAAAGAAATAGCTATTGAAGGTAAATTGGTCAATCGCACTTATGATGCGCAAGACGGCACCAAGCGGTATATTACCGAAGTACAAATTAATGAATTGGTGATGCTTGGCAATAAGAATTAAGCTTTTGTTATGATTCAAAAAGAGGTTGCCATACAATTTGGCAACCTCTTTTTGTTTTGTTATTTACAAGTTAGTTAAATACTGTCAACTTCTGATATTTTTGCCAAAATATCGGCGTAAGGTAATATTAAATATTCTTTGCCGTCCAATTCGACTTTATTGCCGGCAAATTTTTTATACATTACCACATCGCCGGGTTGAACGGCGGCATCTTCAATATTGCCCAAAGCCAAAACACGACCTAACGATGGTTTTTCTTTGGCACTATCGGGTATTATGATGCCCGAAGGGGTCTTTTCTTCGGTAAATTCGTCTGTAAGTTCTAACAATACATTTTCGTTTAAGGGTTGTAACTCTCTCATATCTTATTGATTTTTAGTTATTTATTCGGTTGGTATATTTAATAATCTGCTTAACTTTGCTGTATCGAAACCAACGATAATTTGTCCGTCTATTTCGGTTTGCGGCACTCCGCGTTGTCCACTTTTGCGTGCCATTTCCATAGCGGCTTGTTGGTTACGCGATACATCGATATCGGTATATTTGATACCGTGTTTGTTAAAATATTTTTTCAGTTTGTTGCAAAACGTACAAGTTGGTGTCGAATAAACGGTTACCCGTTTTTGCGGTTTACCGTCGTTGGTTGTATAACTGATTTTTCGTTCGTGTATAATTTGGTCGTAATAATTGGTTGTTTGACAACCTTTGACAATATTTTCAACTTTGTTATTTTTAACAATCACTAAGGAAGGAACCGAATTAACTCCAAAATGAGTATGCACATCTCTGACATGATTTACATCAACTGACAGAATTTTTACGTCTTCAATTTTAGATAAATTATTAAAGGCGCAATCCGAATGGGCGGTTCCTTTTTTAAAAATCAATATAAACTTTTTATCATCAGCGTTTTGTACTATGTCATCGTATGAGTTTACCGGTATCAATTGCATAAATTTCTTTATTTTCATCGTCAAATTTACAATAAACATGCCAGATATTTTTTTCTTTATAACAGAGAATTTTATATGTCAAAATGTCATATCTTTGCTTCGGAATAGTTGTTGAAAATAATACAACTAAATAAAAAGAATCATGAACAAGAAAGGAAACAGAAAAGGAGTATCGAAAAAAGTCAAAATTTCATCACCCCGAAAATTTAAGTCGAAAAATAATCCAACCAAGCAGCCGGCTACCAAAACCGACGGTAGTATGCGTTTAAACAAATATTTGGCACATGCCGGAATAGCTTCGCGTCGCGAAGCGGATGAGTTAATCAAAATAGGAGCGGTAAGTGTAAACGGGCAAATTGTGACCGAAATGGGATACAAAGTAAAGCTCGACGATAAAGTTCAGTTTAACGGCGAAACCATCAAACCCGAGAAAAAGGTTTATGTATTGCTGAACAAACCTAAAAATTTTATAACCACTACCGAAGATGAAAAAGGTCGTAAAACAGTGATGGAATTGGTTGAAAAATCGGCTCCGGTTCGGATTTATCCGGTAGGACGTTTGGATAGAAATACCAC
>JAMONO010000015.1 GCA_027065715.1 Flavobacteriales bacterium | reverse complement strand
AACTTCTATACATATTATTTATATTGTTTACAGCGACTACATTTGCTCAACAAAAAAAATGGACTTTGCAAGAATGTTTGGATCATGCACATCGGCACAATTTACAACTCAAACAAAGCCAACTTGAAGTTGAACAAGCCAAAATCAATAAAACCGGAGCAACCGGTGCTTTTTTGCCCAATTTGAACGCCAATGCTTCGGCAAGTTGGAACAGCGGTTTAACCCAAAATTTTACGACCGGTATATTAGAAAATCAAACTACTTTTGGCGGAAGCGGTTCGGTATCAACCGGTTTGATGTTGTTTAACGGAATGCGTAATCATTATCAATACAAAAAATCTTTGTTAGAAATTCTTTCCGCCCAATACCGATATGCCGACCTGCAAAAAAACATCGACCTTAAAATAGCATCGGCTTTTATGCAAATTTTACTCAACAAAGAAAATCTGCAAAGTACTCGTGCACAACTCGAAAATAGTATCAAACAAAAGGAACGAACTATCGAAATGATACAAGCCGGCGTTTTGCCCCAAGGCGATATAGCCGATGTCGAAGCCCAAATTACCAACGATCATTGGCAAGTTATCCAAGCTGAAAATGCTTACCGATTGTCCAAAATCAATCTGGCACAACTTTTAGAATTAAATGATTTTTCAACTTTTGAAATTGATGAAAATATTGAACAACTGCAAATAGCCGAAAATTTGTTGCAAAAGAATCCCGAAAATTTATATCAACAAGCCTTGCAACACAATCAAAAACTTTTGCAACAACAAACACAAACCCGAATTGCCGCTTATCAAATAAAAATGGCACAATCGGGCTACATGCCTTCATTAAATGCTTTTGCCAATATCAACACCCGATATTCCGACCGCGACAACATTGGTTTTGGAGGAATGATTACCCCTGCCGACCCGTTTTGGAATCAAGTCAAAGACAATAAAGGAGTTACCTATGGATTAAATTTGAAAATACCGATTTTTAACGGTTTTAGCGTGCGAAATCAAGTCAAAAAAGCCCGATTATCCAAAAAACAAATGGAAATTTCCACCGATATAACTCGAAAAAATCTACGCAACGATATATACAAAATGAAACAAGATGCACAAGCGGCTTTTCAAAGTATGAAAGCGGCAGAAGCCAACCTCAAAGCGCAACGAAAATCGTATGATTATGCCATGGAAAAATTTAAGGTAGGTTTGTTGAATATTTTTGATTTAAACAATATTAAAACCAAATATGTCAAAGCCGAAACGCAATATATCAATGCCAAATATCAATATTTTTTAAAAGCAAAAATCTTGGAGTTTACGGTAAATTGAAATCTGTTGCCATATTCATTTTAAGTTGCAAACGGCAAAAGGAAACAATAAAAAGTTAATAATTTTTTCAGTTAAACATTAATAAAATGAAACTAAAATACATTATCATAGGCGGAATTCTTTTAGTCATAGCCCTTACAATTGCCTCGGCAAAAGGTGTTTTCGGAAAATCGGAAACAGGTAAAAAAGTTTTTACGCAAAAAGTAAAAAAAACCGACATTATTGAAACCGTTACCGGTTCGGGCAAAATTCAACCCGAAAAAGAAGTAAAAATATCGTCGGATGTTTCGGGAGAAATTATTGCTTTGCCCGTAAAAGAAGGACAACAGGTCAAAAAAGGCGATTTGCTGGTAAAAATAAACCCCGATTTATACCAATCGGGTTTAAAACGTGCAAAAGCTTCATTGCAAAATGCCCGTGCCAATTTATCACAAGCCGAAGCCCGATTGTTAAGTGCTACACAAGACTATAAACGAAACAAACAGTTGTTTGCCAAAGGTATTATTTCAAAAGCTGATTTTGACAAAGCCGAAACCAATTACAAAGTTGCTTTGGCAACCCGCGATGCCGCCCGTTTTTCGGTACAATCGGCAATAGCTAATCTCAATGAAGCCAAAGACAATTTGGCACGAACAACCATATATGCACCAATTTCGGGCACTATTTCAAGATTGAATGTTGAAATGGGAGAACGGGTTGTAGGTACCAAACAAATGACCGGAACAGAAATTATGCGTATTGCCAATCTTAACAATATGGAAGCCGAAGTTGATATCAATGAAAACGATATTGTCAAAATAAAAATCGGTGATTCTGCCCGTATTGATGTAGATGCTTATCTCAAAGAACAATTTAAAGGAATTATTACCGAAATAGCCAATTCGGCGGCAAACACCTTAAATTCGGGAGACCAAATTACCAATTTTAAAGTCAAAATACGCATACTTCCCGAGTCATATCGACATTTGATACAAAACAAACCGGCTGATTATTCGCCTTTTCGTCCCGGTATGACCGCATCGGTTGATATCATAACCCGCGTCAAAAAAAATGTAATAGGTGTCCCTATCAGCGCCGTAACAGTCCGTTCCGATACGGTTGCTTCCAAACATAAACTTAAAAAAGACAACGGTAAACAATACGAAGTGGTTTTTGTCAACGACCGTGGAAAAGCTCGCCTCAAAGTGGTTGAAACCGGTATTCAAGACGACCGTTATATCGAAATACGCAAAGGTTTACACGAAGGTGATGAAATAATTACAGGACCTTACAATCTGGTGAGCAAAAAATTAAAACCGGGAGACAAAATAAAAATATCCAAGCCTTAAATTAAGTTCTTTTTATAATCACCAAAACAAAACGACCACAAATTTAAAACAAAATGACCACAAATAAGCCGTTTAATCAAAAATGTTTAAACGGCTTTTAATTTGCTTTTAAATGGTGTAATTATACGTCAGCGCTTCAACCTTTGCTTTTCCGGATTTTCTCACCTGTATATCGTTGATACTCCATCCGTACTTTTTCCTATACTTGTCAAGTATATCATTCGGATAACTGGACAAAATAAACTTTCCTTGTAACCGGGAAAGAGTATCTAACAGTTGATTAAAATGCTCCTGTGTATAGCCTCCGTAATGCCCTTGATGTGCGCCTACATACGGAGGATCTATATAAAAGAACGTTTCCGGACTGTCCAATGACTGAATGAGCTTCACAGCATCCTTTTGCTAAATCTGTGTCCGGGACATCCTATCGGCAAGCTCACGTGTAAAAGCTAAACGCCTGTTAGCTATATTCCCCGCTTCTTTGCCGTGTTTGTTAGAGCTGTGCCAACTACCTATCTGGTTGGCAAATCCCTGCAATGTGACTACCCAAAACGCCCAAGCCCTGTATTTCGGGCTAAAAATTACCGGCACTTCATAAATGGTCATTGCCTTTTTATACACCGTCCGTGAGTAAGGTGTAGCGTCTATCATCTTTTTAAGCTCATCAAAGTTTGACTTTAGTTGCTCAAAAAAATTCACGACCATGGCATTATGGTCATTGATAATCTCAACCTTTGCCGGTTCTTTGGCAAAGTAAACGGCTCCACCGCCAAAAAACGGCTCCACATATACGCGATGTTCAGGTATCATCGGTAATATGTGTTTCAACATCGATTGTTTACCACCATAGTAACTAATCGGCGTTTTCATTTTTGGTTTGATTGTTTGTGTTTTCATAATATTGTTCTAACATTAGTAAATCTGGTTTAAATATATCTTTTGTGTTTGTACTTGGCTCAAATGTGGATACTTCCGTGCCTCGCTTTCTCAAATCTCAATGTCACCCCATTGTGGCTTGTATTGATATTTTTTCTTTGTCATATCTTTATTTTGTTTTAATTTTGCTCTACCACACAAATAGGAATACTCCTACCCGAACCGAAGACTTTGTCCTCGACACTTGTAGGAGTATTCCTATTTCTTTTTGTGTGGTAACTTAAAGGAGAGTGTCGGGGGCTTTTTTATACCCCCATTTTGGTTATAATTTTACCACCATATAATCTACATAGTTTTGTGTAGCTCCGGTATTAGCCGGATCATCGGTTTTCATTGTATTAAAATAGAAATAGTCATCGTGTAACTCGCCTATAACAACAATAGTATTGTCTTGTTGTGCGGTGCTTC
>JAMONO010000014.1 GCA_027065715.1 Flavobacteriales bacterium | reverse complement strand
TTGATATATTACCCTCCAATTAACCAAAATATACTCAAACCGAAAAAGCCGCTTTTTTTGTGAAGCGGCTTTTTTTTGTACCGGTTTGAAAAACAACCTTCAATTACAATTATACCCAACACCCCCCTTACAAATGGTTAAAATCTTGTTAAACAAAACTTAAATTATCTCAGCTTCTACCAAAAAACATTAATATTGTATGGAAGTAAAACGATTTTGCCATGAAAAAAACTTTTATTATCGTTCTGATTAATATATTCTTTTTTACCGCAATTGTTTACGGACAAAAAAAGAAAAAAAACAAAACAGACAATTTGCAAGAAATAGTCAACGGATTGACATTTCGCAGCATTGGTCCTGCCTTTTCATCGGGACGTATTGCCGATTTTGCCGTTAATCCTAAAAACCCTTCCGAATATTATGTGGCAACAGCAAGCGGTCATATATGGAAAACCGTAAATAACGGCATAAGTTTTCAACCTGTTTTTGAAAAATACGGAGCCTATTCCATAGGTTGCATAAGTCTTGACCCGAATAATCCGAATATTGTTTGGGCGGGAACAGGCGAAAACAATCACCAGCGAGCTATTGGTTACGGAAACGGTGTGTATAAATCTTTGGACGGAGGAAAATCATGGCAAAACATGGGATTAAAACAATCTCGTCAAATCGGAATGATAAACATAGATCCGCGTGATTCTAATGTAGTTTTGGTTGCCGCCGAAGGTTCTATTTGGGGACCCGGAGGAGACCGCGGTTTATACAAAACCACCAATGGAGGTAAAACATGGAAAAAAGTAATTGAAATAAGTGAAAATACGGGTATAAATAATGTCATTCGCGACCCTTCCAATCCAAATATATTATATGCTACATCTGAACAAAGACGCCGTCATGTTTTTACACATATCAGTGGCGGTCCCGAATCAAAAGTATTCAAATCGGAAGACGGAGGCGATACATGGCGCGAAATAATGAACGGTTTACCAAAAGTCGATATAGGAGGTATGGGGATAGCCGTATCCCCGGTCGATAGCAATGTTGTTTATCTCATCTTGGAAGCAGCGCAAGAACAAAGCGGATTTTTTCGTTCAACCGATAAAGGTGAATCTTGGCAAAAGATGAGCGATTATCATGCCAGCGGACAATATTATAACGAAATATATGCCGACCCCATAGACGTAAACAAAGTATATTCACCTCAAACTTACACCAAATATACAATTGACGGTGGTAAAACTTGGAAAAATTTGGGTATAAAAAATAAGCATGTCGATGATCATGCCATGTGGATTGACCCCGACAACCCCAAACATTTATTGATAGGTGGCGACGGAGGTATCTACGTAACCTACGATGGCGGCAAATCGTATCGACACATTTCAAATTTGCCCGTTGTGCAGTTTTACAGAGTTTATCTTGACAATGCCAAACCCTTTTACAATATTTACGGTGGCACACAAGACAACAACAGCTACGGAGGACCCTCGCAAAGTATCAGAGCCGAAGGAACCAATGCCGGTGACTGGACGGTAACAATAGGAGGAGACGGTTTTTGGGGTGCTGTTGATCCGATCAACCCGAATATAGTTTATTCCGAATACCAATACGGCAATATCTACCGCTATGACAAAAAAAGCGGACAAAAAATCAAAATAAAACCCATGCCCGGTAAAAACGAATTAACTTACCGTTGGAACTGGAATACCCCGTTTATCATAAGTCCGCATCAACACAAACGTTTGTATATAGCAGCCGAACGTTTATTCAAAAGTGAAGACCAAGGCAATTCATGGCAAATTATCAGCCCCGATTTAACCGCACACATAGACCGAAACTCGTGGAAAGTTATGGGAAAATATTGGTCACAAGAAGCGGTTCGCAAAGACGTTTCCACATCACTATACGGCACTTTGGTTTCACTCGACGAATCAACCGTACAAGAAGGCTTAATATATACCGGTTCGGATGACGGTGTAATACAAGTAACCGAAAACGGTGGAAAATCATGGAAAAAATACGACCAATTTCCGGGTATTCCGCCAAATACGTATGTAAGCGATATTTTTACCGACCGTTTTGATGCCAATACCGTATATGCCTCTTTTGACAATCGAAAACGCGACGATTTTAAACCCTATATTCTCAAAAGTACCGACCGCGGCAAAACTTGGACTAATATCAGTGGCAACCTGCCCCAAAACGGAACCGTACATACCATTGTTCAAGATTTTATTTCTCCCGATTTGCTTTTTGCAGGAACCGAATTCGGTCTATTTTTTAGTCCCGACGGAGGAAAAAAATGGATAGCTTTAAAATCGGGCATACCCGATATAGCCGTTAGAGATATTGCCATACAAAAAGAAGAAAACGATTTGGTATTGGCAACTTTCGGACGCGGTTTTTATATATTGGACGACTATAGTCCATTGCGAAAAATCAATTCCGATTTTACCCAAAAAAAATCCTATTTATTTCCCGTCCAAGATGCGCTGCAATACGTCCAAACTCATAAAAAATACGGACAAGGTGATACCGATTTTTACGGCAAAAATCCACCTTACGGTGCAATCTTTACCTACTACTTAAAAAACAAACCCGTATCAACAACCGAAGCACGTCGCAAAAAAGAAAAAGAACTGTTTAAAAAAGGGGGTAAAATTCCACAACCCGGCTTAAAAAAATTAGCCGACGAAAAACTCGAAGAACCCTCCTATCTGCTCTTTACCATAACCGATGAAAACGGACAAGTAATTAACAAAATCACAGCCCAACCTCAAAAAGGAATACATCGAGTCAGTTGGAACTTAACGTATGCCAATCCGTATAGCGTAGATTACAATCTTGAAAAATTTGAACCTTTACGCAAACAAGAATTCGGCATACCGGTATTGCCCGGAACTTATTATGTGCAAATGGGCTTATACGACAAAGGTAAATATACACCTCTTTCCAAGCCGGTGTCGTTTAAGGTAAAAAGATTGCAAAATACCACATTTGAACCGGCATCAAATAACGAATATCAAACCTATTTTGAACATTTGCAAAAAACATTAAAACGATTATCTGCAACCAAAAATACATTAGAAGAACTTCATAAGCAAACACTTACAGCCAAACAAACTCTATTAAAAACACCCGGCGCAGGTATCAAACTCATGCAACAAATCCAAAATACCGAACAGAAAATAAACAATCTGTATTTTGAAATGTATGGTATCGAACCGCCTGCCAGTTACGAAGAAATTCCACCTCACAAAATGCCGCTTAACAAACGATTATCGGAAATCGCTTGGAGACACATCAATTCAACAGCTCCTATTACACAAACCGAAAAAGAACAATTGCAACTGACAGATGAACAACTGCAATCATTTATTCAAAAAATAAAAGACATAGCCCGAAAAGACTTGCAACCCGTTTTACAACAATTGGATCAACTCGATGCCCCGTGGACACCCGGAAGAAAACCTTACAAAGAACAATAATAAATTCATAAAAACAACCAATCCAAAAAAATTATTCGATAAAAGATCATAGCACAAAAACAATAAAAACCGTGAAAATACTTATCTTATGCACCGGAAATTCGTGCCGAAGTCAAATGGCAGAAGTTTTCTTACAATCTTTTGACAAACGATTACACGTCGTTTCCGCCGGAACACAACCGGCTGCCAAAGTCCACCCCGCAACCGTAAAAGTAATGGCGGAAAAAGGTTTTGATTTAACCCGTAAAAAACCCCAATCCGTTCAAAATTTTTTACAACAAAACTTTGACTACGTCATCACCGTATGCGATGATGCCAAAGAAACATGTCCATGGTTTACCGGCAAAGTAAAAACACGTTTGCACATCGGATTTTCCGACCCCGCTCTTGCACAAGGAAGTAAAGAATACATACTAAATGAATTTAGAAAAACCAGAAACTTGATATACACTGATTTTAAAAAATTATATATAACCAGCCTTAAACCACAGTTAGAACAAGCTTTTTCTTAACTAAATTTTTACACATTCAAATTGCTACTTACCAAAAAGATACTTACATTTGTATTTCATTTTTGAACCAAGAGGAAATATGAAGAAACAGATACAAAACATAGCCGTCATGACTTCGGGAGGCGACGCTCCGGGCATGAATGCCGCAATAAGAGCCGTAATCCGAACAGCTGTATATTACAAACTGGATCCGTATGGAATTTATCGAGGATATGAAGGACTAATCGAAGGAGATATAGAACGATTTACAGCCCGCAAAGTCAGTAACATTATAAACAGAGGCGGCACCATACTCAAAACCGCCCGTTCACAAGAATTCAGAACGGTCGAAGGACGCAAAAAAGCTTACGACCAACTTATCAAAAACAATATTGATGCACTTATCGTAATAGGCGGAGACGGCTCATTTACCGGTGCCAAAATTTTTGCCGAAGAATTCGATTTTCCCGTTATAGGAATTCCGGGCACTATTGACAATGATATATTCGGAACCGATTTTACCATAGGTTTTGACACAGCCAGCAATACGGCAACCGAAGCCATTGACAAAATAAGAGATACGGCAAGTTCGCACAACCGATTGTTCTTTATCGAAGTAATGGGACGCAATGCCGGATTTTTGGCACTTTACAGCGGAATTGCCGGTGGTGCCGAAGAAATATTAATACCCGAAGAAAATATAGGTATAGACAAACTGGTCGAATCGTTGCGACGAAGCAAACGAGCCGGAAAAACCAGTAGTATAGTTGTAGTTGCAGAAGGCGACCAAACCGGTAAAAATGTTTTTGAACTTGCCAAATATGTCGAAAATAACCTCAAAGAATACGAATCGCGGGTGGTTATTGTAGGACATATTCAACGAGGTGGCTGTCCCACAACTTTTGACCGTGTTTTAGCCAGTCGCCTCGGTGTAAAAGCCGTAGAAGCCCTGCTCGACGGACAACGCAACATCATGGTCGGACTAAAAAACAACAGCGTGCAATATACCCCCTTGAATGACGCCATTCAATTTACCCGAACCATCAACAAAGAAATGCTGAATATCAGTGAAATATTAACTACATAACAAACTAAAAATACAAAATTATGAGTGTTACAAAAATAGGAATAAACGGATTTGGACGTATCGGAAGACTGGCTTTTAGAGCCGCCATAAAAAATCCGGATGTAAAAGTGGTTGC
The DNA here is from genome assembly GCA_027065715.1 of Flavobacteriales bacterium. Classification (GTDB taxonomy): domain Bacteria; phylum Bacteroidota; class Bacteroidia; order Flavobacteriales; family Flavobacteriaceae; genus WGBX01. The sequence goes on along the minus strand of JAMONO010000014.1, from coordinate 12,539 downwards.
CATTAACGACTTATTAGATACCGATTATTTGGCATACTTGCTCAAATACGACTCGGTACACGGACGTTTTGACGGTGATGTATCAGTCGATGGAAATTACTTGGTAGTAAACGGCGAAAAAATCCGTGTAACCAAAGAACGCGATCCCGAAAATATCAATTGGGGCGCTGTCGATGTCGAATTTGTGGTTGAATCTACCGGATTTTTCACCGAAAAAGCTTTGGCGGAAAAACATTTAAAAGCCGGAGCCAAAAAAGTAATTATCTCAGCCCCTTCCAAAGACGCCCCTATGTTTGTCAAAGGAGTCAATCACACCGAATTGACCAAAGACATCAAGGTATTTTCCAATGCTTCATGCACAACCAACTGTTTGGCTCCCATCTCCAAAGTATTACATGACAAGTTTGGAATTGTCGAAGGTTTGATGACAACTATCCACGCCGCGACATCAACCCAAAAAGTTATTGATGCCCCTTCAAAAAACTGGCGTCGCGGACGAGCTGCCATCAACAATATTATTCCCACATCAACCGGTGCTGCCAAAGCCGTCGGTAAAGTTATCCCCGATTTAAACGGAAAACTAACCGGTATGTCGTTTAGAGTGCCTACCGCCGATGTATCGGTTGTGGACTTAACGGTCAAACTGGCTAAACCCACTACCTACGATGCCATAATTGAAGCCATGAAAGAAGCCGCTAACGGCGAAATGAAAGGCGTCTTGCAAGTAGTGGACGACGAAGTCGTATCGCAAGATTTTGTCAGCGAAACCCACACCTCGTCACTCGATGTCAAAGCCGGTATCGCTTTAAATGAAACCTTTTTTAAACTCATCAGTTGGTACGACAACGAATACGGTTATGCTACCAAAGTAATTGAAATGATTGCTTATGCAGCCAAATTGTAATAAAATAAATGAAAATTAAAGCCTAGATAGAGATAGCCAAACCGGTTATCTCTATTTTTTTGACATAAAACTCAAAAAAGATTTTCATTTTTTGGTAATAGTTTGTATTTTCGCAAACTAATGTAAATTAACTCAAAATAAATTAGAAAAAAATGGCAATATTAGGACAAATACAAAGAAGATCGAGTGTGCTGATTATGATTATCGCTTTGGCATTATTTGCTTTTATCATTCAAGGATTAATCAAAAACTCATCTTCTTTGGGAAAAGGAAACGTTAATGTGGTAGCAGAAGTGGACGGACGTAAAATCTCCCGTAAAGATTTTCAACAAAAAGTAGCTTTACTACAAAAAAGAAACCAACGATTATCTACCATGCAAGCGGTAAATTCGGTATGGAATCAGGTTACCAAAGTAGCGGTTCTAAACAACGAATACGACAAACTCGGAATTGATGTGCCCCAAGACCGCGTACATCAATTGGTAGTTCAAAATCCGTCAATTAAACAATATTTTACCAACGATCAAGGTGTTTTTGACGAAAATGCCCTCAACGAATATATAGACGGTATATACAAAGCCCAAAAATCCAACCCCGAAGCTTTCGCCCAATGGAAAAATTTTGAAGATGACCTTTTGGAAGCCGAAAAAGAAAAAATTTATACCGACTTAATTAAAGCTGCCGTTAATCCTACACTTAAAGAAGGTGAATGGCTGTATCATTACGAAAATGACGCCGTAGATTTTAAATATGCTGCGGTACCTTACACCAGTATCCCCGATTCACTGGTAAAAGTAACCAAGTCCGATATACAATCTTACATCGACAAACACAAAGATGAATTTGAAGCTGCCGAAGCACGTGATATCGAATATGTATTTATTCCTATCAAAGCCTCTGCAAAAGACAAACAACGTGTTATTGAAGACCTGAAAAAATTAATTGACGATAGCGAAGAATTTGATGCCAATGCCCCCGACAAAAAGAAAATTGTCAAAGGTTTTAAAAATACAGATGATTCCGAAGCTTTTGCACAACTGCACTCCGACATCAAGCAACCGGCTCGATTTATGTTTAAAAACCAATTACCCAAATCTTATGCCGATACCTTAATCAAATTAAATGCCGGTGATGTTTTTGGACCTTATGAGTTCAACAATCAAATTTATCTGAGCAAAGTATTGGAAACCAAAATGCTTCCCGATTCTGCCAAAGCAGCTCACATATTGGTAGCATACAAAGGCGCCATGAGAGCCAATCCGGCTATCAATCGAAGCAAAGAAGCCGCCCGCAAAAAAGCCGACAGTATCTTGAAAGTCGTGAAAAAAAATCCGGCTAAATTTGCCGATTATGCCAAAAAATTATCCGACGGTCCTACCAAAACCAAAGGAGGCGATTTAGGCTGGTTTACCTACGGACAAATGGTACCTGAGTTTAACGATTTTGTTTTTAACGGAAGTAAAGGAAAAATAGGTTTGGTAGAAACTTCTTTTGGTTTTCATGTTATCAAAATAGACGATTTAACCCAACCCGAAAAAGCCGTTAAAATAGTTTCGATTGTGCGTAATGTAGAACCCAGTCAAGAAACCGAAACCGAAATTTTCACCGAAGCCTCAAAATTTGCCGGTGAAGCCATCGGTACCAAAGACTTTGAAAAATTTGCCAAAGAAAAAGGTTATACAGCCAAACCCGTCATGAAATTGGGACGTTTTGAAGACAATATACCCGGATTGGGACAAAACAGAGAAATTATTCGCTGGGCTTACAACAAAGACCGAAAAATAGGCGACGTAACCAAATTTGATACCGAAAACGGACACGTCATCGTTTATTTAACCGGTATGAGAGACAAAGGTTTGATGACCCCCGAAGAAGCTTCTCCGCGTGTTAAACCTATTTTAATAAAGCAAAAGAAAGCCGAAATCATCAAAAAGAAATTTACCGGTAACAATTTGGAAGAAATGGCAAAAAATGCCGATGCCAAAATTGGAGTAGCTACCGGTGTTACTTTAAAAAATCCCATAATTCCCGGCTACGGCAAAGAACCAAAGGTAGTTGCCAAGGCTTTTGTTTTAAAACCCGACGAAATTTCTAATCCGATTGACGGAAACAAAGGAGTTTATGTAGTCAAAACGCTTAAAATAACCAAAGCACCGGATATAAAAAACTACATGCCTTATGTCGAAAAACTCAAAAAACAACAAGAAACCGCCATTGGCAGTAAAGTGGTAAATGCCTTGAAAGATAAAGCCGACATAGAAGACAATAGAGCTATGATTTATCAATAAAAATAAGCACATTTACAAAAAAAAGCTGTCTTTTGAGACAGCTTTTTTTTGTTTGATATTATGACAGAACGACGTACAAAATAGTCCAATATTTCGTGCCGAAACTTCGGTTTTTTTCACTTACTCTGCTACAAAAATACTCGCTAGTCCCAAAGTATCTTGGCGACTACTGCGTTTTTTTCCTTGACCAAATCCAAAATATTTTGGACTTTTTTATAAATCTATTTGGTATTATTTGGACTTGTCTTGGTGGTATTTGTCGCCCCATTTTTTAAGCAAATTTTCTTTGTATTTTAGTTCCATAGGATTATCAGCCGGTTGATATAAACTATACCCCTTTATTTGATCGGGCATAAATTCCATATCAACAAAATTTCCGTTATAATTGTGTGCATATTTGTAATCTTTGCCGTAACCTTGTTGTTTCATCAATTGAGTTGGAGCATTTCGCAAGGACAAGGGTACCGGCAAATTACCGGTTTGTTTGACCAATTGTTGCGCTTTGTTAATAGTCATATAAGCCGAATTACTCTTGGGGGCATTGGCTAAATAAATGGTTGCTTCCGCCAAACTTATCCGAGCTTCGGGCCAACCTATTTTGGCAACAGCATCAAAAGCGGCATTGGCTATAAGCAAAGCATTGGGATTGGCAAGCCCAATATCTTCCGATGCCAAAATAATCAGCCTGCGGGCAATAAATATCGGATCTTCGCCTCCTTCAATCATACGAGCCAACCAATAAACGGCGGCATGCGGATCACTACCGCGCACCGATTTGATAAAAGCCGATACGATATCGTAGTGCATATCTCCTTTTTTATCATACAAAAAGGCATTGTTTTTAACACTTTCTTTAACACGTTTATCGGTTATAACAACGGGTTGTTGCGGTAACTGTTGCAAAACGGTTTGTTCCAGTATATTGAGTAATTTTCGGGCATCGCCGTCGGCATAATGAATAAGGGCTTCGGTTTCTTCAACTTCAATTTTATTGTTTTTGAGCCAATCGTCCGTTTGCAAAGCCCTCTGTATAATTTGTTGCATGGCTGTTTTTGATAAAGGTCGTAAAGTATAAACCTGACAACGGGACAAAAGTGCATTATTTATTTCAAAACTGGGATTTTCGGTAGTAGCACCTATCAATGTAACCCAAGCTTTTTCAACCGCTTCGAGCAAACTGTCTTGTTGCGATTTGTTAAAACGATGTATTTCGTCAATAAATAGTATAGGTGTTTTTTGAGCAAACAAACCGTTTTGATTTTTTACCTTATCCAAAACATTGCGTATGTCTTTGACACCCGAATTGATGGCACTGAGTTTATAAAAAGGTCTTTGTGTTTCAACGGCTATTATTTGAGCCAAAGTAGTTTTGCCTGTTCCGGGTGGTCCCCACAAGATAATGGAAGACAACAAGTTGCTTTCAATTTGAGTGCGTAATACGGCTTCTTTGCCCATAAGATGTTCTTGACCGATATAACCGGATAAATCTTTGGGACGAACCCGTTCCGCCAAAGGTATTTGAGGCATATTCATAACGGTGGAATTATGATTTTTGAGGTTTAAGCAAATCACTTAACAGTTTACGTGCCCGCATCAATTTGATCTTTACGTTATTTAAAGGCTCTCCTATGCGTGCCGCAATTTCTTTATAACTCAAATCGTGAAAGTAACGCAATTCAATCACTTCTTTGTAATGGGGTTTTAATTGATTAATGGCCTTTTTTAGTTGCAACAGGTTTTGCTCCAATATCATTTTGTCTTCTGCGGTCAATTCTTTGTCGGGTAGTTGAAAAACTTCGTTTTTTTCTTTATCAATCGAAATTAAATTGTGTTTTTTTTTGCGTTGAAAATCGATATAAACCTGTTTTGACATCATCAAAAGCCAATTTTTAAAACTATATGACGGATTGTATTGTCTCAAATTGTCAAAAGCTTTGGCAAATGTTTGAATACTTATATCTTCGGCATCATTCTGATTGTTAATACGTGATTTTTGAAACCTGTAAACGTCGTCCCAATATCTGTCCAACAGATATTTATAAGCCGCTTGTCTGCCTTTGATTGCTTCTTGTATTTTGATTTTTAGCTCGTCCAACGCAAAGGTTTTTTATACAGATTGAATACAAATATAAGCAAATGTAAGCACAAAAGACTTATTTCGAGCAAAGGAAACCAAAATATCAAGTGATTTTCTTTTAATTTTTGTGCCGAACGATGTAAAATAAACCAAGAAACAGACAAACGAACCGACATCAGAACAAGCACCCACATTTTATAGTTCGACAAAAACAAAAGTAACAAACCCGCCCCCCAAAAAATAAAAAGGGATAAACTGTAAAGTCCCAACCAAAATTTGTGTTTGGTTTGGTAATAATTTGCCGATGATATATGTCGTCTTTTTTGATAAAAATATTTTTTCCAACTTGTTTTTGGAACAGAAAGGGTAAAACATTGAGAATTTATGGCAACTGCTGTGTTTTGAACCGTAGCGGTTTCATTGACAAACAAATCGTCATCGCCCGAAAGCACGTCCAAATGATTATAAAAACCGTTATTTTGCATAAACAAATCTTTGGTGTAAGCCAAATTACGTCCTACTCCCATATATGGCATTCCGGCTAAGGCATAAGAAAAATATTGAACGGCGGTCTGCAAGGTTTCAAAACGTATCAATTTATTGAGCCAACCGGTTATTATTTGATATTTGCCATAACCCAATACAATTTGTTTGTTATTATTGAACTTCTCGGCCATTATTTGTATCCAACTGTTCGATACGGGCTTACAATCGGCATCGGTAAATAAAAGGTGGTTGTATCGTGCCGCTTTGATACCCAAGGTGAGTGCATATTTTTTATTGCCGGTTAATCGGTTGTCATTGCTGTGCGGCACATTGACCAAAACGGTTTGCTCGGGGTGTTGGTCTCGATACATTTGCATCACTTCCAAAGTGTCGTCAATGGAACGGTCATTGATTAGAACTACTTCAAAATTAGGGTAATCTTGATTATAAACATCGGGTAAAAAACTTTTTAAGTTTTCGGCTTCATCTTTGGCACAAATCAAAACGGATACCGGGGGCTTATATACCGCCTGCTTTGGTTCTTCATATCGGACAAATCGGTAAAAAAGACACAAATTGTAACATATTAAAATTAATGTCGCTATTACAAAAAACACATACAAAACAATGAGCATGACTACAAAAGAAATTATTATTTGGAAGTTATTTTTCCGTTTTGCATCATTTCAAAAAATTTGGTTAAATCGCCTTTTTTCTTTTCTTCGGCGATTTTGCGGTGCAGTTCGTGGTCACAATTACCTTCATATTCTTCACGCGTGCGACCGCAAAAAGAACACGGTTTGTTATCGGGATTGGTTTCGGGATTTAAACTGGCGCAAGTCCCTTCGATACGACCGTCTTTTTTTAATATGATTTTGACGGCTATACCCATTACGGCTATTGCCAATATCAACAAGGTTAAAAAAATGAGTTTTAAATTCATGAGTAATCGTTTTGTAAAATGGTTGTAAACTTTAAAATTTATCTACATATTCTTTGACTTTTTGGTCGTCTTTGCGAGGAATAATCATTAAAACTTCCGGTGTATCGATAATTGCATAATTGTTCAAATCTTTCAAAACAACCTTTTTGTTATTTGTTTTGATCAGGTTGCCGCGGCTGTTATCCGACCACAATTTTGAATTGATAGTTACATTTTCGTCGTTTTGTGTTTTGAGTTGTTCATATATGGCATTCCAAGCTCCCAAATCGTTCCATACAAAATCAGCCGGCAATACATATACATTATTGGATTTTTCCAAAATTCCGTAATCGATTGAGATATTTTTCAATCGAGGAAAGGCCATTTCAATAAAATCTTTTTCGGCAGGTGTATTGTAATACTTTCCGCGAGGCGACATCAGGTTGAACATTCGGGGTAAATATCTTTGAAAAGCAAATAAAATGGTTTTCACATTCCAAACAAAAATACCGGCATTCCACAAATAGTTGCCTTCGGCTAAAAATTTTTGTGCCGTAACCAAGTCGGGTTTTTCGGTAAATTTCAATACTTTTTTTACACGCTTATCGTCCTGTTTATCGTATTGGATATAGCCGTAACCTGTGTTGGGGCTGTTGGGCACAATTCCCAAAGTTAATAAATGGTCATGACGAGCTACATAATCGAAAGCCGTTTGAACGTTTTCGATAAATTTTTCTTCGTTTGCAATATAATGATCGGAAGGAGCCACCAACATTAAGGCATCGGGATTTAAGTTTTTTATTTTTTTGGCGGCATACAAAATAGCCGGTGCCGTATTACGCATAACCGGTTCGGCAATAATTTGGTTATCGGATATTTGCGGCAATTGTTGTTTGATTAATTCACGGTAGCGTTCGTTGGTTAATATAAAAATTTGATGAGCGGGTATGATTTTTATCAATCGGTCAAAAGTTTGCCGTATAAAAGATTTGCCGGTTCCTGTCAAATCCAAAAATTGTTTAGGTTTTTCGGCGGTACTTTCCGGCCAAAACCGACTTCCGACTCCGCCTGCCATGATTATTCCGTATCGATTGTTCATAGTGCAAATAATTTGCGACAAAATTACGTTTTTTAGACTTAAATTTGACCTTTTTTTAAAGGAAAATGTTATGAATACGGCATAATTTTTGATTAAGTCATTTTGTCAAAGCTTAAAATTGTTTTAATTTTGTATCGCAAATATGGGGTCGACTGGATTTGACAGCAAGATCCGGTAGCCTGTAAGCATGTCGAGCGCTGGTGCACAGCTCGTAAATCTCATGCACCAAGATCAATAAACGGCGAAAACAACTTCGCTCTTGCTGCTTAATCCCGAATCATAGTAAGGATTGAGCCAACGCCCCGACAAGGTCGGGGGGCAAGAAGTCTCTCGGAAGCCTTGACTTACGGCGTCCGGTTCAGAGGCTTCGCAAAAGTAAGTCTAGGAACAAGTAAGCTTCGGGCTTGTTCCGAAATTTGAGAAGCTAAGCTTTGAGTAGCCTGTCTGTGGGTAGCTCAAAGTCGAAAAAAAACACACAGACTAAACATGTAGAAAGCAAGTTACCGGCTTGTGTGGACGAGGGTTCGATTCCCTCCGACTCCACAACAATACAAAATCCCTGTCAAAACGGCAGGGATTTGTTATTTTTTTTTGGTTTGCAAAACGTATTTGCAAATGATAAAATAGTTGATTTTAATTTTTAATGAATTGCCGATAATAAAACTTGCCTGTCTTGTCAATAAATTTAATAAAATAAACACCTTTGGGCAACCATGAAACATTCACTTGTTTAATATATTGTCCTTGCTCGGCACGAATTAATTGACCTGTTTGAGACAAAATTTGATATGCCGATAAACCATTGACAAAAACTAACATATTCTTTGTCGGATTGGGATAAAAATCAATTTGGGAGGGATTTTCGGTTGCAACCGACAAATCGGAAGATTGAAAACCTTGTGCAAAATTGACATCGTCAATCCAATATTCGGTTAAACTGTTTCGCGACCAAAAGTTTACACCGCCCCAGGCATCGCTGTAATTAAAAACTCCGTTTGATACCCATCGCCCGTAAGGTGTCCAATCTATTTCGATATTGCCGTTAATGAGCAATTGCCAATTGTTATTGATATGTACGTTGATAATCACCTCAAACCATTGATCGTGCGGAAAATGGAAAAATGACCATTGGGCAGGATCGGCGCTGTTGTATTTGACATATCCTGTACCCGGATCGTTATTGTCCTTGTTAAAATATATGTCGCCGACAGTATGATAACCACCGGCTACCGGAACTTGACTTTGCAAATTTATATCCGCTTCTTTTCCCGAAGGTATATACATCATAAATTTGATACTCCACTGACCCGAGGTTTGATTGCCCAAAGCCAATAAGGCATCGGTTGTGCCGTCGGGGGGCACATAAGCAGCCAAATTGCCACTGTTGGCATGTACCGATGAGGCATACAAAGCGGTATTGCCGTTTTGATTCCAGTCGGTCCAATGACCGGTATATATCGTGTTGCCGTCGGTGTAGCTTTCCATATCGTCGGTAAACTGTGCAAACAATTGTCCCGAAAATATCAAAACAAACCAAAAAATATTTTTAAACATAATGAATTACTTAAATTGGTTTTGTTACAAATATAACAAAAAAAATACGTTGGCAAAATGTTGCAAATCAGATTTTTTTGCCAAAAGAAAACCTATCGTCTTTAATATGAAAAATTATATCAGCAAATTATCGCAGTCGGACATTTTCGATAGTTTCAAAAGTGTCGGGATTAATAACTTGCATATCAATATGTTGTCCATTAACGGTAAAAAGCATCAAAGCATGCAAAGTTGAAAACTTTTTGACGGATTGGGTCCATGGCAATTTTTCCAAAGAATAATAAGGTGCACCTGCACTGCCATTGGTGATTTGAATAAAAGGTCTTTTGAACTTCAATTTTTTTCCGTTCCAGTTTTCAGGATATATAGGCGTTTTATTGGTTACAATCAAACGGCTGTAATTGTGTTCGTCGCCTGCTAAAAGTGCCACAAACTTTTTGCTTTGATTGACCAGAATATCCAATATTTCGTCTCTGCGTTCGATGATGCCTTTGGCAACCGGTTTACCAGCCACATAAGGTCTGATTTGGTTATTTCCGTCATACCACATATCGTCGCCTTTGTGTCCGGCATTGGGAAAAGCAGGTGTATGAAAGGTTACTATTATATGGTCAATATCGTCATCGGCTTCATACTTGGCTATGGTTTTTTGTAGCCACTTCAACTGATTATCCATAATATAGCCGTGCACATTGCCCGAAGTCAAAGGTATATCATCGGTTGAAGAAGCGTACCAATAATTTGAATTCATTACGATCATTGCCAAATTGCCATAAGTATAATCATATACATTTTCTTTGTATGAAGGAAAATCAATTGTTTTTCGGGAAGGGTCATAAGAACTGCCGTCTTCTGAGTTCAAGTTGGTTTCGGGGAGTGTAAAGTTGTCTGCAAAGGTTTTTTCGGCGCTGTATTTTTCAAAAGGAAATTTATCGACAAACAAGTGTCCCAGATAATACGAATGTCCTTTGTATCCTGTTCTTTTAAAAATACGTTCGACCGATTCGTGATTACCCATACCTACATACACCGGTGCATAGTGCCAATAATTTTCGGCGGTTCTTTTCCAATTGAGAAACTGCAAATTCTGCTTGTCGTTGCTTCCGTTATAACCCGAAATCATGTCACCTGTAAACTGAAAGAAAGCGGCTTTTTGATAAGCGGCAAATTGCATCATTTTTTTAAACACATAGGCATTGACACCAAACAAGTTACGTTCTCCACCACCGCTTCCGCCTCTACTGTCCGAAGCATAAGCGAAAACAAATTTGCTTCGACAGCCTTTTTTGGGAGCTGTGGTTAATTGGTAATATTCTTTATAGTCGTCATACATCAATATGTAATTGTATGAAGTTTGAGGTTTTAATCCGGCAATACTTATTTCGTGCACTCGCGTAGGAACAATATCGGAATATACTTGTTCGCCTATTTTAATTTGTGCCACTACATTTTTGTTTGTTTTAAAACTGATAACGGCACCTTGCGGATTTAGTTTATTGACAAAAGGTCCTTCTATCAAATAAAGGTCTTCTTCAAATATGCCTTCTTTATTAATTTTTAAATTTAAACGTCCGTCATAAATAATTTGACCTTTTTCGTTGATATAACGGTAGCCCAAAGTCATTTTGCGTTTTTTTTCCCAATTGATAAAATCGTATTTGCCACCTAATCCGGTCAATTTCAAATAAACTTTGCCTTTGTTTACTTTGGCGGTTCGTTTAAAAAAAACCGGAAGCGGATACTTGATGTTTGATTTTTTTATCAAACCGAAAACAACGGTTCCGTTGATATTTTCATCTTTATAATCGATTGTAATACCTTCTTGGTCGCCGGTAATCGGTGCTTCAACCAATTTGGAATAAGTATATAAAGGATTTGTAATTTCTTCGGGATAAAATTTTTTATCTTTTAGGACACCCATTATACCTTTTTTGTATTTGATATTGGAATATGATTTGGGAATTTTGATTTTTTGTGCATGTAGTTGAAATTGAAAAAAAATAAAGATGCCCGCCAGAGTTAATAAATTTTTATTTTGCATGATAATGTCGTTTTTAGAAATTAAATATCGGAACAAAAATAAATCAAAAATTATTTCATTAATTAAAAAATATGCTTTAATTTCGTTAAAAATTAAAACTAACGGATATGACAGCTTTTATGTTACCCTTGGGTGTAATTGGTCCCCAACAATTAATTTTGATTGTCATCATAGTATTGATACTATTTGGTGGTAAAAAGATACCCGAATTAATGGGTGGCTTGGGTAAAGGAATCAAAGAATTTAAAAAAGCCACACAAGACGAAACCGATAACAAAATTGATAAAGAACAAAAAAAAGAGGAAAATTAATTTTCCTCTTTTTTTATTATATTTTAGACAAAATCAATCTTTTAGTTTGATTGTTTTCAAGATTGCTTCCAATTGCACCATATAATCTCGTTTGTCTATTGCCGGTGCATATATAAATCCTTCACCTACGATTATTCGGTTGTGTTTTTTGTCCACAATACTGTAATTGACATAAGGACCTCCCATAAAATCGTTTTTCATATTCCAAAGTCCGCGCGTTTCGATGGCTTTTTTGCCGTTTATTTTGATAATAATTTGTGAAGGAGAAATATTTTTTTCGGTTTTCATATAGGTATCATCGGTTGGTCCGGGTATAAATTTTTTTCCTATGGAATCTCTATAAAAGATAACTCTGTCTCCTTTTAGATCTTTTTCGTCTTTGAGCGGCACGCTGTATAACAGTATGTCTTGTTCGCCGTTTTTTAGGTCGCGTCTAAACCAAAAGAAGTTTTTTTGATGATCGACCAGACTAAAAAAATCGGGGATTTCGATATCGATACCGAGTTCTTTTTGTACATCTTCACTGTTTCGCAACGACACTCGATGTTTGCGTTGTAAATTTTTTATTTCAAAATCTTTGAAACGGCTGATTATTTCATCGGCATGGTCGTGAATTAATTGTTTGATTTGAGTTTTGTCTTTGCCTTCAATAACCACAATTAGTTGAGGTTCGGCATATTTATCGACATAGTAGTGTACACCGTTGTTATCACCTTTTTTAACGATAATGGCATCGCGCACGGTTTTAAAAATACCGTTATACAATTCGGGAGCCGCTTGTTGCAAACTAAAAAGCGGTTCGGCTTGAGGCAAATCGTTAAATTCGACGGCAAAGTATTTGCGAATACTGTCGCCTA
>JAMONO010000013.1 GCA_027065715.1 Flavobacteriales bacterium | reverse complement strand
TTATAATCTAAATTCAATAATAAATCAAAAAATTGATGTGTAAACATATGATATTTTTTTTGCTAATTTAGAAATTTCCATTAAATTCGTGGTAGAACCCGAAATATTATCAAAATCATAAAAAACATCATTTCGGGGATTTTCCCAATTGATAATTATCCGGTCGATAGAATTCATTAAATTTTTATTATAAATAACGGTCGGTCTAACAATTGTTGTCTGCTACAACCGGCAAAACATTTATTTTTTTTCTTGACAAATTTCAACCAGTATGCCACCGGTTGATTTCGGATGAATAAAGGCTATTTTTTTATTGTCTGCACCGTCTTTGGGTTTTTCATTTATCAATCGAAAGCCTTGCGTTTTCAATTCTCTAAGTTTTTGTTCAATATCAAACACTTCAAAAGCAATATGATGAATACCTTCGCCTTTCTTGTCTATAAATTTTTGAATGGGACTATCGGGTTTGGTGGCTGCCAACAATTCAATTTTGCTTTCGCCAATTTTGAAAAATGAAGTTATAACACCTTCGCTTTCAACAACTTCTCTTTTATAAGAAACCGTATTTAACAATTGTGCAAAACGCTTTTCGGCTTCTTCCAAATTATTGACCGCTATACCTATATGTTCAATTTTTTGCATACTTACTATATTTTTCGGCTATAAATATACAAACAAACTATCGATTTTCAATATATCAAATGTAATGATTATATTTGTTACAATAAATATTTGGTTTTATCCTTAATTCGTGAAATATTCAATTGTCATACTCAACTATAACGTCAAACACTTTGTCGATGCTTGTTTGCAAAGCTTGCAGGACACCATTGCCGGCAAAGATGCCGAAATTATTGTTGCCGACAATGCTTCAACCGACGGCAGCCGGTCTTTTTTTAAAAACAAATATCCGAATGTCAAATTTCTTTGGTTTGAGCAAAATTACGGATTTGCCAAAGCTTACAACAAAGCCGTAGCCCATGCACAAGGTAAGTATTTGCTCATATTAAATCCGGACACCTTGGTAAGCGAAAACTTGCTCGACAAATTGCAAAATTTTGCCGATAACCACCCCGATTTTGGTATAATCGGCGGTAAAATGATTGATGGAACCGGAAATTTTTTGCCCGAAAGCAAACGAGGAATACCTACACCTTTAACAGCGCTCGGCAAACTTACAAAACTATCCAAAATACTCAATTTCAAACCCTTTAATCAATACTACGCACCGCATCTAACGCCCGACCAAAGTGGCGAAGTGCCCATATTGACAGGTGCTTTTATGTTTATAAAACGAAAAACTTACATCGATGCCGGCGGGTTTGACGAACGTTATTTTATGTATGGCGAAGATATCGACTTGTCTTACACCATACTGCAATCAGGCAAAAAAAACTATTATTTGTCCAAAGCCAAAATTATCCATTTCAAAGGTGAAAGCAGTCAAAAAGACAAAGCCTATCTTACCAACTTCTTTAACACAACTTTTCAATTTTACCGCAAACATTTTAGAAGCTTCCCGCCCCAAGAATTTTTGATGAAAATATTTTTTAAAATCTGGCTTTTACTTCATAAAAAAAAGAAGAAAAAAAAGATGAAAATCTCTTACAATTCAATTTGTTTTGCTGGTCAAAAAAAACACTTTGCTTTAATAAAAAAACACTTCCCCCAAGCAACCCATATTGATCGAATACCAAATGACATAAAACCTAAAAACTTGATTATTTTCGACACGTCGCTGTTTAAATTTTCGCAAATTATTGAAACCATGGAAAACAACCCGGCCTACTACCGATTCTATTTTCCGACTTCAAAAACCCTATTGGGCAGTGATTACAAAGACCAAATCGGTTCAATACTGCAAGTATAAAGTTTACTTAACATTCTTTTTATACAAATTATGACAAAACAGTAAGAAAAAAAACAAATAAATCTGATAAAACACTTGCTTTAAAGGTATAAAAATTCGTAACTTTAAATAGTTGTAAAAACTTAAACCAAATCGTCATGAAAACCGATGACAAGCAAGTAGTGCAATCAAAATTTTTTCGCAAACTTAAAAACAACAAAATCAAATGTTTGTTATGCCGACATTATTGCGAATTGTCGGAAGGACAAACCGGTATTTGCGGAGTCAATAAAAACGAAAACGGATACTTAATCAATTTGGTTTACGGACGAGTTGCGGCACTCAATATCGACCCTATCGAAAAAAAACCTTTATATCACTTCTTACCGGGCACTACGGCGCTGTCATTGGGCACCGTAGGTTGTAATATGCAATGTTCATTCTGTCAAAATTGGCAAATCTCACAAGAAAAAACCATCTTGCAAAAAGACTTTGTAGCACCGGTTCAAATTGTCGATTTGGCTTTACAATACAAAGCCAAATCAATAGCTTATACTTACAACGAACCAACCGTTTTTTATCCTTATGCACGCGATATTGCACTATACGCCAAACATTACGGCATCAAAAATATTTTTGTTACCAACGGAATTGAAAGCGAAGAAGTTATCAAAGATATGAAAAACATCATCGATGCCGCCAATGTCGATTTCAAAGCCTTTGACCAACAATATTACAAACGCGAACTAAAAGCCCCTTTCAGCGTAAGAGAAACTTTACAATTAATGAAAAAAACAGGCTTGTGGGTCGAAGTTACCACTTTGATTATCCCCGGCATCAACGACCAACCCGAACACTTAAAAAAAATAGCAAACTTTATAGCCCAAAAACTCGGCACCGAAACACCTTGGCACCTGAGTGCCTTTCATCCAGACTACAAAATGCAAGACCGAAGCACCACACCGGTTACCACACTCGAAAAAGCCTATGAAATAGCCCGACATACAGGCTTACAATTTGTCTATATAGGCAATGTAGGACTACGCAAAAACATCACCTATTGCCCCTATTGTCATAAAGCCTTAATTGAACGCTTGGGCTATCAAATTTTATCCAATAGGATTATTGACGGTAAATGTGTATATTGTAAAACCAAAATCCCGGGAATATGGAACTAATCAGACCAACTGGAAACAGCGGAAAATTTTATCCCGCACAATCCTACGAAATAGAACAAATGATAAAAACATGGAACGGTATTATGAACAAAAATATCACCGACCATTCTGCTTTTAAGATTAAACCCAAGGCAATCGTATCGCCGCATGCCGGCTATGTTTACAGTGGATTTACCGCCAACTACGCCCACCGGATACTACAAGCAGCAACCCCTAAACGTATCGTGGTGGTAGGTCCTTCGCATCATGTATATATTCGCGGCATCAGTGCCGGTTATTTCGATGCCTATCAAACTCCTTTCGGAAACTTACAAGGCGACAAAATTTATCTTAAAGAACTCAGTCGCTATTTTAATTTTACCTTTGAAGAAGAAGCTCACTATTTGGAACATAGCACCGAAACGCAATTTCCGTTCATCAAATATTACAACCCGCAAGCCAAAATAGTCGAATTGATATACGGCAACACCGATTACCTCGATTTATCCGACATATTCGAATATATTTTACGCGACAAAAATAATGCGCTGGTCATATCAACCGATTTAAGCCATTTTTATCCTCAAAATATGGCACATGAAAAAGACAATTATTGTTTGGTTGCTTTTGAATATAAAAATATTGAACTCTGTCTCGAAAAGTGCGAAGCTTGCGGAAAATTGGGACTAACCGGTATAATCAAAACAGCTACCGATTTATACCTGAAAACCAAAATACTCGATTACCGAACCAGCGGCGACATAACCGGCGATATGACAAACGTTGTAGGGTATATGAGCGGTATGGTTTATTAAACTGTCATATTCGTTTTTAACAAAATCAGCTCAAACTCTTTTCAATAATACACTCAAAAAAATTAACCAAAAATAGCCATACGTTTTATTAAACTTGTAAATAAACATTTTTAGAAGTAAGTTTGCAAATCAATATTTAACACCCCCAATACCATGTTACAAATCAACCGTATCAGAGCCGAAAAAGAAGCAATTATCGAAGCTATGAAAAAACGCAATTTCGATGCTAGCGAATTGCTCAAAAAAGCTATCGAACTTGACGACT
>JAMONO010000012.1 GCA_027065715.1 Flavobacteriales bacterium | reverse complement strand
GATTCGGTTTCAAAACGATACAGTATGTGTGGGGCACGCATCGGTACCTTAATCACCAAAAACAAAGAACTTATGCAAACCGCCATGAAGTTTGCACAAGCTCGTTTGAGCCCTCCTACATTAGGACAAATAGCAGCCGAAGCCGCCATTGATACACCGCAAAGTTATTTTGACGAAGTTATAAACCAATACAAAGAACGTCGCGACACATTGGTAAACAAACTCAACGAAATTGAAGGTATAAAAGTAGCCGAACCCAAAGGTGCTTTTTACATCATTGCCCAATTGCCGGTTGATAATACCGATCAATTTGCTCAATGGCTCCTCGAAAGTTTTTCGGATAACAACGAAACCGTTATGGTTGCACCCGCAGGCGGATTTTATTCAAACAAAGCTTACGGAAACAAAGAAATCAGAATAGCTTATGTCTTAAAAAAAGAAGATTTAATACGTTCTGCCGAAATACTCAAAAAAGCCGTAATACAATACAACAATCGCTGATTAACACAATATGAGTATTTAATTTCGGACTTATTACTCCAATCCGGAAACAATAATTGACAAACTCTATGCTGAGTTTATTACAAGTTTTGGTTATATTTGCGACCAATAAACAAGTCATGCAAAAAAATATTTCTTTAAAAAACTACAATACATTCGGAATTGACGTAAAAGCAGATTGGTTGGCAAAGATAGAATCGGAAGAACAATTGCTTACCATAATCGACGACTTACCCGATATGCCCAAATTGATCTTGGGCGGCGGAAGCAATGTATTATTTTTACAAGATTTTAAAGGAATTGTTTTGCACAACGAAATCAAAGGTATCTCAACAATTGACGAAGACGACAAATATATCCGATTGTATGTAAAAGGAGGCGAAAATTGGCACGACTTGGTCATGTGGACGGTAAACAACAACTATGGCGGTATTGAAAATTTAGCTTTAATCCCCGGCAAAACCGGAACGGCACCCATACAAAATATAGGAGCTTACGGTGTCGAAATCAAAGATGTCGTAACAAAAGTACACACCATAGATATGCAAAACGGAACACCCAAAACTTTTGACAACAAAGCATGTGAGTTCGGTTACCGTCAATCCGTATTTAAAAAACCCGAAAACAAAGGCAAGTATTTTATCAATGCCATTGAAATTAAGTTGCAAAAAAAAGGCTATCGATTAAACACAAAATACGGTGCCATTCAACAAGTATTAATCGAAAAAAAAATTGATATTCCTACAATTAAAGATGTAGCCGAAGCCGTCATGCAAATTCGCCGTTCCAAACTTCCCGACCCCAAACAAACAGGCAATGCCGGAAGTTTTTTTAAAAATCCGTTTATTAAAAGATCGCAACTTAACTATTTGCAACAATATTATCCCGATATACCTTTCTATCCCACCCAAGACACCCATATTTTTAAAATTCCTGCCGGTTGGCTCATTGACCAAGCCGGTTGGAAAGGAAAAAGATTTGGCAATGTCGGTGTGCACCCCGCTCAAGCACTTGTATTGGTAAACTACGGTGGTGCAAAAGGAATTGAAATTAAAAATTTGGCAGAACGTATAACCGAAGATATTTTTCAAAAATTTGGCATATATTTACACCCCGAAGTAAACTATATTTAGTCTATGTATCACCAACCCAAAGTATCGGTTATTATCCCTGCATATAACAGCGAAAAATTTGTAAATAAAGCTTTTGAAAGTGTAACCCGACAAAGCTTAACCGAACTCCAAATTATTTTGATCGATGACGGTTCAACCGACCAAACACCCGTTTTGTTTCAACAGTTCAAAATGCAAGACAACCGTGTAGAAGTTATTACGCACAAAACCAATCAAGGCTTGGGTGCCGCCCGAAACTCCGGTATTAAAGCGGCAAGAGGCGAATATATAAGTTTTTTGGACAGCGACGATTACTTACATCTCAATTTCTTGGAAAGCTTATACGAAAAAGCCAAAAGCGAAAAATTGGATATCTTGCAAGCGCAATATATCAAACATATCAATGATAACAAAACGGTTTTTCCAAAAAACATGATACCTTTTGCACAAGCTGTTTCGGGTATTTCATACTATCGAGAAGGTATCATGATTGAACCGCAAGCCTGGGCAAAACTTTGGAAAACTTCGTTTATAAATAAGCATCAACTACAATTTGCTTCGGGCTATTATGAAGATATGATAATGGTGCATCGGGCTTTTGCCTTGTCAAAACGAGTCAATAATATTCTGTTACCCGGTTATCATTATATTGTTCACAATCAAAGCATCACCGGACAAACAACAACAACCCGACATTTGCACGATTACATGACCGCTTTAAACGGATTGCAAGCCCTGTTTATGCAAAAAGAACTCGTTGAACCTCAAAGCGGCTTTCCGGCTTCTTTCGGTATGTTTTTGGTGCGATTGTGTCGTATGACTCACAGTCTTGATAAGAAAGAAACAAAACAAATTAAAGAATTTATCCGAAAAATGACTGCACGTTATGGCAAAATCATTAGAAAAAATAATAATTTGCCTTGGATTAAACGACAAATTATCGGTCGCTATCCTTGTCGTTATGCACAAATGAAAAAATGATTGCAAACAGTATTATCATACAATTCAATAAAAAAACCGCCTCAAAAAAACCGTTTTCAAACCTGACACATTTGTAAATCAATAAATGTCAATTAACATGCTTTTTTTGAGACGGTTATCTTTATACAAGAAGCAATTTTTCCAAATAATATTTAACGTATTTTTTCTTTGGTAATTGCTCTTGAAATAACTATTTGTTGAATTTCGGAAGTACCTTCATATATCTGCGTTATTTTTGCATCGCGCATCATACGTTCTACATGATATTCTTTTACGTAACCGTATCCGCCGTGAATTTGGACGGCTTCGGTAGTAACACGCATTGCCATTTCGGCTGCATAATATTTTGCCATGGCACCACTCAAATCATAGTTATTGCCCTGATCCTTATCCCAAGCGGCTTTCATAATCAAATGACGGGCAGCATCAATTTCGGTTTTCATATCAGCCAACTTAAAAGCAATTGCTTGATGATGTGCAATCGGTTTACCAAAAGCAACCCGTTCTTTGGCATATTGCAAAGCACGTTCATAAGCCCCTTGTGCAATACCCAAGGCTTGTGCCGCAATACCTATACGACCGCCCGAAAGGGTTTTCATGGCAAACTTAAATCCAAAACCATCTTCGCCAATCCGATTTTCTTTGGGCACTTTAACATCTTGAAAAATAAGCGAATGTGTGTCGGAACCTCTGATTCCCATTTTTTGTTCTTTGGGTCCTATTTCAAAACCTTCCCAGCCCTTTTCCACGATAAAAGCATTGATACCTCGATGTCCTTTTTCGGGGTGTGTATGCGCAATAACCAAAAAAGTATCGGCAGTTCCTCCATTGGTTATCCAGTTCTTCACCCCGTTGAGCAAATAATAATCTCCCATATCTTTGGCTGTGGTTCGCTGGTGTGTGGCATCGCTTCCGGCTTCGGGTTCACTCAACGCAAAAGCCCCCAATTTTTCGCCGGTTGCCAATGGTATCAAATATTTTTGTTTTTGCTCTTCGGTTCCGTAGTGTTCCAGTCCCCAGGTAACCAAAGAATTATTAACACTTACAATAACGCCCGCCGAAGCATCTACTTTTGAAAGTTCTTCCATTATAATTACATACGAAACGGTATCCATGCCACTTCCTCCGTATTTGGGGTCAACCATAATTCCCATAAATCCCAAATCAGCCATTTTTTTTCGCAATTCGGCAGGAAAATATTGTTTTTCGTCTCTTTCAATAACGCCGGGAAGTAATTCCAAATTGGCAAAATCTCTGGCAGCTTCTTTAATCATTAACTGCTCTTCGGTAAGTGAAAAATCCATATATCAAATTATTTTTTTGTTAAGGTGTCCAAATTTAATAAAAAAAATCGATTTTTTAGCTGTATATTAGCAGATATAAAACGAGCCTCTCGGGTTGCAAGCTTTACCTGCACAATACCGGAGATACGAAACATTTTTTTAACACAGTTCAATTAATAAACAAATGAAAAAATATGTCATCGGATTAATGAGCGGAACTTCTTTGGACGGATTGGATATTGCCTACGTCGGTTTTGACGATCAAAATTTATCCGATTTTGAAATCATACACGCCGATACACTGCCTTATAGCCCTCAATGGTATCAAAAACTCAACAAAGCTTTCAAAAGCAGTGCGGTTGATATGGCAGAATTGGATGCCGCCTACGGAATATATTTGGGAAAAAAAGTACTGGAATTTATAGACAAACATCAAATAAAACAGGTCGATTTAATTGCTTCGCACGGTCAAACCGTTTTTCACAATCCTTCGGCTTCTTATACAACTCAAATAGGAAACGGAGCACATATAAATGCCGTAACACGTATCAAAACCATTTGTGATTTTCGAACGCAAGATGTTGCCCTAGGCGGACAAGGCGCTCCTCTGGTTCCCATTGGCGACAGACTACTATTCGGCAAATACGATTATTGTTTAAACATAGGAGGCTTTGCCAATATTTCTTTTGAATATGACGGACAAAGAATTGCCTACGATATTTGTCCCGCCAACATTGTCTTAAATCATTATATTCAAAAAACAGGTAAAGCCTATGATGATAAAGGCAAAACGGCACGTTCGGGCAAATTGCTGCCCGAGTTGTTGAACGACCTCAATCAAATGAAATTTTATCGCGGCAAACAACCCAAATCTCTCGGTTGGGAATTTGTCGAAAGTGAAATTATTCCGCTCATTGACAAACATAGCCGACACATACCCGATATATTGCATACATTTGTTGAACATATCGCTATACAAATTGCTCAAAAAACCGACAAAGGAAAACTATTGATTACGGGAGGCGGAGCCCATAACCTGTATTTGATCGAACGCATACAATATCATAGTTTGACACAAGTAATTCTCCCCGAACCCGTTATCATCAATTTTAAAGAAGCACTTATTTTTGCACTACTCGGACTATTGCGAGACCTAAATCAAATCAATGTACTATCAAGTGTAACAGGAAGTCGCATCGATCACAGCAGCGGTGTGATTTTTGACGCTTATAAATCTTAACAAAATGAGTTTAAACAACTTACAAAAAGAAGTGGATCAGTGGATTAAACAAATTGGAGTGCGTTATTTTGACGAACTGACCAATATGGCTATTTTAACCGAAGAAGTTGGCGAAGTAGCCCGAATTATGGCGCGTCGCTACGGCGAACAATCGGAAAAAGACAATGATAAAAATAAAGATTTGGGCGAAGAATTGGCTGATGTCATATTTGTTGTAACCGCCATAGCCAATCAAACCGGAATAGATTTGCAAAAAGCTTGGGAACAAAAAATGCTTAAAAGAACCCAACGTGATAAAAATCGCCACAAAAACAACCAAAAACTTAGGTAAATTTTTAAAACAATATTAACGACATTTCTACCGATATAATTTGCCGAATTACAAAACAACATACAATACCACACAGTATTTTTGATGCAGACTTGCACCAAACTCACTTCGAGACAATGCAGATTATTATGATTTACACAAATTCATTTTATACGCAATAAAATCCGCATCAATATCATTTTTAACACCGGCTATCGGCAGACAACTTATAAATAGTTTAATCCAAAATCAAATGAACGGATGCTACAGCTACCATACCGGCTGTTTCGGTTCGCAGTCTGTTGGGCGACAACAAAACCGGTTCAAAACCCGCCAATTTGGCTTGTGTCAATTCTTCATTCGAAAATCCGCCTTCGGGTCCTATGAGTATCAAAATATCATTTGACCCCGTTAAAACCTCTTTTAAAGGCTGTTTGGCACGACAATAAGCTATCGTTTTTTGGTCGTCGGTATCTCGAATTTGGTCCAAAAAACTTTTCCATGAAGTCATATCGTTTAATTGGGGTTTAAAAGCCTGCAAAGATTGTTTCATGGCTGCCACTATAATTTTTTCATAGCGTTCTTTGTTTATTTTTTTACGTTCCGAATGAGCGGTAAGCAAAGGAGTAATGGTATCAATACCCATTTCGGTGGCTTTTTCCAAAAACCATTCAAAACGATCATTGCTTTTGGTTGGTGCCATAGCCACATGTATTCGATAATTTCTTCTTTTGAGTTGGGCATGCCACCTGATTTGAACCATTGTTTCTTTGGGGTCGGCTTTTATAATTATGGCTTCATACCAACCTCCTTTACCGTCAGTCAATTGCAATGTATCGCCCGGAAGTTTCCGCAATACTTTACTGATATGACGACTTTCGGCTTTATCAAAAACATATCGACTTGCATCGGGCAATAAATCGGGTGCATAAAATAAATTCATAAGCTTAATCTCTCAATTCTAATTTCTAAAATTTAAAATTATATGTAATTTTGGCACTTTATTTGACACAAATATACAAATGAAACATCACAAATTGCTTTTCCTATTACTTTTTTATATGAATTTGTTGCAAGCACAACAAGATCGTCCCGTGCGTATTATCAATTTTGCCGGTATGGACTGGTATGTACGTTCGGGCACAGGTAATCCGGCTAACAACCTGTGGTCGGATAGTGAAAAATCCGTTTGGGTCGATAATCAAAACCGTTTGCATCTAAAAATAAGAAAAGTCGGTAACCGGTGGTATGCCGCCGAAATCAGAAGTGTGCACCCGACCACTTACGGACAACACCGTTTTTATGTCGCCAACAGGGTCGATTTGCTCGACCGGAATATTGTAGCCGCTGTATTTATTTATAAAGACAACAAACACGAAATGGATATTGAATTTTCGCGATGGAAACAAAAACAAGCCCCTAATACCCAATACGTAGTGCAACCCGAATTGCCCGAAAACCTTTATAAATTTGACCTCAAACTTCAAGGAAATTTTAGCACTCATATCATAAATTGGCAAAAAAAACAAATAGAATTCGAGAGTTATTTCGGACATAAAATAGCCCTTCCGCAAGCTCAATATTTAATAAACCAATGGACTTATCAACAAAAATCACTAACCGACGACAAACAATACCGAATCCACATTAATTTGTGGATGGTCGATAACCAACCTCCTGTCAACAATCAAGAAGCCGAACTGATTATCGCATCAATGGACAGTCCCGTTTCACCCATAAGTATATCGGGCAAAGCGACGCCTCTAATCAGTCTGTATCCCAATCATTACTATGACCATATTTTTGTATATATCCACCAAACAAGTGCCGATATAAAATACAAATTATTGCAAAACAATAAGATTTTGGAACAAGAAGATATACAAACAGATTACTTTTTTATCGATTTGGTCAATAAATCCATTGGAAAATATGATTTGCAAATACAGATAAACAAACAGGTATTTCGATATGAAATTACAAAAAATTATTGAAAAAAACCGCTAAAATATCACTTCGAAAAGTTTCAAATCAAATCATACAACCACTCGTTAAACGGCTGAGCCGCACGATAATGTGCCACTATAAAATCAACCAAATCGGGGCGTAAAATCTCTTCGGGTGAATAATAACGTATGGCAACAAATTGTTTATTCAGAATAAAAGGATTTTTAACGGCTGCCTTTGTCCACGTCTGTTGAGGCAAACGTTTATTGCGTTGTCCTTGAAAACCTTCGGAAAAAAAATTTCTAAAATCGGGATTTTCATTAATCAAAGCAAAATTTTCGGGTCGCAAAGCCATATCATTACGAATACGGGTTAAAATTTCCTTGTCGGGTCGATACAAACCGACGGCTATAAAATTTTCACCCGGACCAAATTGAAAATACAACTCGGGGTAACGGGTATTTTTTCTTCCTACGGGATTTACAACTGCTCCCATCCAAAGTTTATACGGCGTTTTATCCTTGCTAAAACGGGTATCGCGATAAATACGAAAAGCCGCCTCTTTGTATTTAATGTATATATCAGGATGAATACCTTGCATGCGCTCTATTACCGCTTCGGTCAAAGATTTAAACGGTTCAAAAACCTGTCTTTGAAACATATTTTTATGCGCTTGAAACCAATCACGATTGTTGTTTGCCGCCAATTTCACAAAAAAGTCAAAGAAACAAGGCTGTAAAGTAGGTGATAAATGTTTCATAAGAAAATCTTTTTTGCGAATTTAATAGTTTTTGTGTAGAGATGTTTCAAAATAAAGAAAAAAAAAGACACTTTGGTATTTTTTTGAAAAAGGTCAGTTTTTATATGGTTTTTTTGTGTTAAATTCGAGTTAAATTTATAATCAAATTAACTATGATGAAAACACACGAACATTTCAGAAGATTACTTGTAGCCCTCTTTATGATGGGTTTTATAAGTAGTTATGCACAGATTAAGGTAAGTGGAAAAGTCACCGATACCAAAGGTGAACCGCTGCCGGGCGTTGAAATCATTATCGTAGGTACCCAACAGGGCACCGTAACCGATTTTGATGGATTGTATAGTATTAAAGCCAAAAACGGAGACAAAATCAAAGCGACTTTTATTGGTATGTCTCCGGCTGTCAAAACCGTAAACGGTTCCGTATTGGACTTTGTTCTAAAAGAAGATGCCTTGGGATTGGACGAAGTAGTGGTTACCGCACAAAGTGAAGCTACTACCAAAAAACAATTGGGAACCGTCATTCACACGGTTAAGATGGACAAAATTAACAGCCGAAACGTTAGCAATGTATCCGAAGCCTTACAAGGTGCTTTGCCCGGTGCCCAAATTATGCGTAACTCGGGTTCGGTAGCACCCAGTATATCCATTCGGTTGCGAGGTCCTTCCACCATATTGGGTAGTTCCGACCCGCTTATTATGATTGACGGTATCATAATTAACAACCAAGCCCGTGAAGGTATCGGTACGGGTGGTAGTTCCGACCCGTTATCGGATATCGACATGAATGATATAGACCACATAGAAGTCTTAAAAGGACCGGCTGCATCTGCCATGTATGGTTCTATGGCAAGTAACGGTATCATTCAAATTTTTACCAAAAAAGGCAAAACCGGTGAACCTACCGTTACGGTTTCTTCCAATGTCAATTTTAACAGTATCAGAAAATACAAACCTTATAATCAAACATTGTTAAAATGGCAAAAAGTAAACGGCGTAGTGCAACCTGTTCCAATCGAAAAACGTTATGATTACCAATCGTATGTATTTGATAAAACCATGGGAACATACAACGGCGTAAAAATTACAGGAGGTACCGATTGGACAAGCTATGCCATAGGCGGCTCCATTCTTTCCAACGACGGAATTATCAGAAATTCGAGCTACGATCGTAAAAATATAGATTTAAAACTCAACCAAAAAGTTAAAGAATGGCTAAACTTAAATATTGGCGTAATGTATTCGCATAACAATACCAAAGAAATACCTTATGCCAGCGGTAGTAACTTCCGTTATGCCCCCTTACAATCGCTATTATTTGCCGACAACAGTATCAATCCCGTAAATGAAGACGGCTCATACAACTATATGGGTTGGCAAGGCAACCCCTACGAAAGTATTGATAAAATTGATGCAACCTTAGATGTCGATCGGGTTATCAGCAACTTTACCATTCAAGCCAAACCCATGAAAAATTTAAGCATCGATTATATTTTCGGATATGATTACACCTCATCAAACAGCCGTTTCTTGGTACCCTACGGTTTTACCGCCAACACCGACGGAGATTTGCAATACAGCCAAAATACTTACGGCAATTTCAATTCACACTTAAAAGCCAATTACAAATATCAAATAACCGACAATATCAAAGCTTCCACCGGAGCCGGTTATCAATATATGTATGACAAAAAACGATACAACTATCAAGGTAAACCCAGTCTGCCTATTTTCCCCAATTTGGAAGGCATGGACGGTGCCAATGATATAGTAAGTAACAGTTCCATATACGAATATGCCATTTGGGGTGCATGGGTACAACAAAATTTTGCTTTCAACGACAAAATTTTCTTAACCCTTGGCGGTCGCTGGGATCAAGCTTCCACTTTTGGTGACGGTGTGCAAACTTTCTACCCCAAAGTAAGCGGTTCTGTCGTTCTTTCCGATTTTGATTTTTGGAAAAACGGTTTGGAAAAATATATCAATTCATTCAAAATAAGAGGTGCTTGGGGTGAAGCCGGTAACATGAGTGTTTTGACCAGTCCGGCATTAATCAGCGTTAAAAACGGAAGCACCTATACCCCTTCGTCTTATTTGGGACAAACCACTTACGTATTAAACTCGGTTGATGGTAACAAAGATATTCGTCCCGAAGTTACTCGTGAATACGAATTCGGGTTCGACGCTTCTTTCTTAGACAACCGAGTCGGTGTTGAATTTACTTTGTATCATCAAGATGTATATGATATGTTGTTGAGCAAAGCCGTTGCCTACTCTACCGGATACTCCAAACGTGTTTCTAACGTGGGAACTTTGACCAACGATGGTATCGAATTAACCCTAAAAGCCATTCCCGTTAAAACCAAAAACTTTAATTGGAATATGGCAATCAATTACTCCAAAAACAAAAACGTCGTATCTAATATTGACGGCGGATACCTCAGCTTAAATGTTTTTGGAAACGACAACTCCATAGTAGCCAACGGTTATCCTTTAACCACTTTCTACGGAACTTTTTATGCAACCGACGAAAACGGCAACTGGGTACTGGACGCCAATGGTAATCCGCAAAAAGCCAAAGGTGAAATGATTGACGCCGACGGCGACGGTTTCCCCGAAAGCTACAAACAACTTTTTGACAGCAACGGACAACCCATTGGCACAACTCTTAAAAAAGTATTGGGTAAAACCAGCCCCGATTTCATCATTTCGATGAACAATACGTTTACTTACAAAAACCTCAGTTTAAACGTTAATATCGAAGCGGTTCAAGGTTATAATGTATTGGATTGGGATAAACGTATGGCTTATTCATTACCTTTATCCAGCACTTCACTCTTTACCGGTTGGGAATTTGCAGGAGAAGAACTCGAAAACAATACCAGAGGTTATTACGGAAACCGCTTTAGAATTTATGAAGCCTTTATCGAAGACGGATCATTTATCAAACTTCGTAACGTTTCTTTGTCTTACAACTGGAAAAAACCCATTAAAGGCATCAAAAGCGCCAATTTTACCGTTAGCGGTTCCAACTTATTGTCAATAGACAACTATTGGGGTTATGATCCCGAAGTTAATTCATGGGGAAAATCCAATGTGGTTAGAGGACAAGATTATGCCAACATACCTATCCCCAAAGTATATTCTTTTGGTGTTCAATTAAAATTTTAAAAATTAAAGAAAATGAAAAAAATATTAATATTATTCATACTGAGTCTGACATTATTCAGTTGTAAAAAAGAGTTTGAAGACCACAACAAAGTATCCGAAGATGTGGCTTTCAACACCCCCAAAGCTTACAAAGGTATTGTTTTGGGTATGACACACGAATTTGCTACCGGTTCGTTATATCGTATTATACATGGTCCCGGATTTACCGCCCGCGAATTAGGCAATATGAATACTTATGAAACCGAATCGCAATTAGCCGAAGGAGGTCCCGAACTTACCGGTGTCAATTCATCACTCGGCGGTATGTGGAGAAGTTTGCATCGTAACAGAGGTATTGCCGAAAAAATCTTGGAATATATCGACAACCTAAATTACAGTTCCAATGCCGAAGAAGCTGATTTTGAAAAAGAAAAAGTAGCTTATAAAGCTTATGCCAAATTGATGCAAGCCATAACTACGGGTTATATGGCACAATATTGGGAAAAAGTTACTACACACAACGATCCCGAAGGCAATGCCAAATTTGTCAGTAGAACAGACGGCTTACAATTTGCCGTTGATAAATTGGATGAAGCTCTGTCGCTTATCACTTCGAACGCCGATGCCGAAACCCATATCAACGGATTGGTTTCCAATGAGTTTTCAATTGTTGATGTAATCAATGCTTTTAAAGCTCGTTATGAAATTGAATTAGGCAACTACCAAGAAGCTTACGATGCCGCCGATGCCGTCAATTTAAACAATCGAAGTGTATGGTCGTATGACGGCGGAAGTATCTCAAATCCCATTTACAAATACACCATCAAACCCGGAGCTTCCAAAAAATTCCGACCGTTAGATTCATTGGGACTAACAGTTAGCGGTGCTTATTTGCCCGCACCTGCCGATCAACGTGTTCCGTTTTACCTAACCTTTACAAGCCAACACGAAATAGCCTGCGGATATGGTGTGGATGACCCCAATGGATTTTGGAATGCCGACACAGCCGATATACCGGTTTATCTGCCCGACGAAATGAAACTCATCAAAGCAGAAGCTAAAGCCCGAATGGGGGGTAACGCAAATTTAGCAGAAGCCGTAGCTTTAATCAACGAAGTCAGAACTCTAACCGATGTATTTGGAGTGGATGCCGGATTGGGAACTTGGACAGGAAATGCCACCAACCAACAAGAAGTATTGAACGAAATATACAAAAACTATGCAATTGAACTGTATATGCAAGGACAACGCTTTCCGATACACCGTCGTTTCTTCCCCGATTATTTAAACAATATCGATTGGAACACGGTAGATCGTTGTAGTTTGGAACGGGTAAACAATTTCTATCCTTATCCCGACCAAGAACGGGCTAATAACCCCAACTGCCCGGCAGATCCTGCTTATTAATAAAATATATACATAAACAAAAAAAGGCTATCATTCATTTGGTAGCCTTTTTGCTTAGAAATCAATAACTATCAAAACTTAATAGAATGTAAATTTTCATCCAAATTTCAATTTTTTTAATCGAAATAATTTATATTTGCAATTATTCAACCGTGTTTATGGCTTCAAAAAACCGAATTATTATTTTGCTGATGTTTTTGCTTTTTGTATTTATACTAATAGGCGAAAGCAAACAAAAACATATCAATTGGTTTCCTTCGTATGCCGTTAAACACAAAATTCCGTTCGGCACATATATAGCACACCGCGAAGCTCAAAAATTATGGCATGACAGTATAATCGATGTAAAAAGTTCTCCT
Organism: Flavobacteriales bacterium; assembly: GCA_027065715.1. Taxonomy (GTDB): domain Bacteria; phylum Bacteroidota; class Bacteroidia; order Flavobacteriales; family Flavobacteriaceae; genus WGBX01. The sequence continues at coordinate 5,249 of JAMONO010000012.1, read as the reverse complement.
TATGTATTTTTTAAAGAAAATCCCGATGCAAAAGGAACTTATTTGATTTACAATCCAACCGTAATATTGGGCAAAACCAACCTCAAAACTCTTCTAAATTGGGTAGCCGAAGGTAATAGTTTATTTATCAGTGCCGAAAATTTTGACACCGATTTGTTGGATAGCTTAAATTTGGAAATCAAATATTTTGTCAATGATAATTTAGAAAAAAAACTCTTATACAGACACTTGCGTCTTCCGATAAAAGATACCGCCATTAACGACAAAGTAGCACTTGGTTATGTATTTGAAGACAAAAAATTACCCGACTATCCGGCTTTTAAAAGTTTGGGCGAATTTGTTCAAAAAGAAGAAGATAAACAAAGATTGGTAAATTTTATCAAATACAAATGGCAAAAAGGTTATATTTATTTGCATAGCCTTCCGTTTGCATTTACCAATTACGCCATATTAAAAAATTCGGCAAACCAAAACTATTTTGAAGGACTATTGGCATACCTCAATCTCAATAAACCGATTTATTGGGACGTGCACACCCAAATAGGTGAAGAAAAAGGTTATATATTTCAATATCTGTTAGAAAACAAAGCATTCTTGTGGGCATATCGTTTAACATTTGTCGGATTGTTTCTATACATAATTTTTGAAGGCAAACGCAAACAACGTCCCATACCGGTGATTTTACCACCCAAAAACGAAAGTCTTTCTTTTACCAAAACAATTGCCGACATGTATATACAACATGGCGAAAACAAAAAGATAGCCCAAATACATATCAAACATTTTATGGATTACCTTCGAACTCGTTTGCACTTGGATACCCGAAAACCGGATAAAAAATTGATACAACAAATAGCCCAAAAAACCAAATCAAAAGAAAAAACGGTAACAGCTTTATTTGAATTAATTAATGATATTCAACAAGTTACAGAAATCAAACCCGAAAAAGTGCTGACTTTGGAAAAACTTATCAATCAAATAAAAGAAAGTTCAATAAATAAAACCTGATGTTTATGGAATATCAAAACAGAATAGAAATAGAACAATTGCAAGCCGCAACAGAAAAAATTAAAAACGAGTTGGCAAAAGTAATCGTGGGACAACACGATTTTATTGAAATGTTACTCACCGCTTTGCTGTCCAAAGGTCATGTATTGATTGAAGGCGTGCCCGGAATAGCCAAAACCATAACGGCAAAATTATTGGCAAAAACCATTGACACGGGTTTTAGTCGAATTCAATTTACCCCCGATTTGATGCCGTCCGATATTTTGGGAACCTCTATTTTTAATGTCAAAACACAAGAATTTGAATTTCACAAAGGACCTGTTTTCAGCAATTTTGTATTGATAGACGAAATCAACCGTTCGCCGGCAAAAACCCAAGCCGCTCTATTTGAAGTCATGGAAGAAAGACAAATCACCATTGACGGTCAAACTTATTCCATGCAAGCACCCTTTTTTGTATTGGCAACCCAAAACCCCATTGAACAAGAAGGCACCTATGCTTTGCCCGAAGCCCAGTTAGACCGTTTCCTGTTCAAAATAAAAGTAAGTTACCCAAAACCGGAAGAAGAAGTGCAAATATTACAATCACACCATAACCGCAAAGGCACCCGCCCCGAAATCAATATTGATAAAGTTATAAGCGAACAAGATTTGCTCAAATACCAACAAATAGTGCAAGAGGTAATTATCGATGAAAAAATCATACGGTATATAGCCGACATTATTTCAAAAACACGTAACCATTCACATCTGTTTTTGGGCGGTTCTCCCCGTGCTTCCATAGCCACCATGGATACCGCCAAAGCATTGGCAGCTATTAAAGGGCGTGATTTTGTCATACCCGACGATGTCAAAACCGTGCTACCCAATGTATTGCGACACCGTATAATCCTCAATCCCGAACAAGAAATGGAAGGATTAAACGAAGATGATGTTATAAATATGATTGTTGAAAGTGTTGAAGTACCTCGCTAATAAAATTTTTCAAATACAGTCTCAAAAAATAGTTTGTTTATCAACTTGTAAAGATATCGTATGTTTCAAAAATTGAAAAATTTATATCAATCGGTCTTTTTTCACCCCAACTTTTATCGTATTTGGGCTGTTATTATCCTTATCTTATTTTTAGGATATTGGTTTCCGGTCTTGTTTATCATCGGAAAATTCTTGTTTACGGCATTTGTAACGGTAAGTCTCATAGATTTTGTTTACCTGTGGAAAGGCGGACAGTTAAAAGTCGAAAGAATATTGCCCGAAAAACTGTCAAACGGAGACCATAATCCCGTTCAAATACTATTGGAACATACTTATCGATATCCGTTACAACTAAATTTGATAGACGAACTCCCCGAACAATTTCAAAAGCGCGATTTTGAACTACAATTTAACATGAGGGCATCACAAACCGCCAAGACTTATTATTTGCGTCCGGTCAAAAGAGGTGTTTATCGGTTTGGCAAATTGCATGTATTTATGGCAAGTCCGTTGCGTTTGGCTATGCGTCGCCAATCATTTGAACAACCCAAGCATGTCAAAGTTTATCCGAGTTTTATACAGATGCGCAAATACGAACTGATTGCTCTGGCTAACAAATCCCATTTGGGTGTAAAAAAAATACGCCGGTTGGGACACACCATGGAGTTTGAACACATCAAAGAATACAACAAAGGCGATGATTACAGAACCATTAACTGGAAAGCTACCGCCAAACACAATAAATTAATGGTTAATCAGTATCAAGATGAAAAATCGCAAAATATTTACAGCGTTATTGATATGGGACGCGTAATGAAATTGCCCTTTAACCGAATGACACTACTCGATTATGCTATCAATTCCACATTGGCTATTGCCAATATTGCCATAAAAAAGAAAGACAAACCCGGATTGATAACTTTTGAAAAAAAAGTGGAAAGTTTTTTAAAACCCGATAGTAATCGTAAGCACTTACATCAAATTTTTGAACACTTGTATGCACAGCAAACCCGTTTTAATGAGACCGATTTTGAACACTTGTATAAATTCGTTCGCAACAACGTGCCTACCCGAAGTTTGCTTATGCTTTATACTAATTTTGAACATATCAATTCACTTAAACGTCAATTACCTTTTTTAAAAAAATTGGCAAAAAAACACCTGTTGGTTGTGATTATTTTTGAAAATACCGAATTAAATCAAATTATCCGAAAAAAAGCGCAAGAACGAAACAGTTTGTATCACAAAATTATTGCAGAAGATTTTGCTTGGCAAAAACGTATGATGATCAAAGAGTTGCGTTTGCACAACATACAAAGCATATTAACCGCTCCGGAACATTTGACAACAGCAAGCATCAACAAATATTTGCAACTCAAAGCCAAAGGTTTGATTTAATACCAAATGACATACATTGTCATCTGAAAAACTGTTTACTACGAAGATGGCACAATAACATTTCAAATAGAAAAAGATTTCTCACTGCGTTAGAAATGACATCATTTATTGCATAATTATTTGACTAACAACACATTATCATTGCGAGGTGCGAGGCACAAACACCGTGGCAATCTTTGGTTTTGTGTCGGTTTATTGAATTAGATTCTTCACTTCGCTGTCGCTCCGTTCTGAATGACAACACACTTCGCTTTGCTCCGTTCGGAATGATGCGACACCGCTGTTGGCTTATTCTGTCAATTTAGATTATTTTTTCTATTTTGCAGACATAAGATAGCAGGCTTTTATAGGTGTTGTTGCCTGTTTCAATTGGCATCTACCAAAACACCTCCCGAAGTTTAGGGCTATCAAAACAGCCACGGCGTCAACAAAATTTATTTTTTGTCTTTTTCAAAAACCAAACGAGCTTTAACACTCACCTCCGACCATGTTTTGCTAACACCATCTTTGCCTGTATGCAAATCGTAGCAGGCTTTATGAAGCGCTTGTAATGATGAATCGGCGGCAAAATCTTTAATCAAATCAATGGTCCCGTTCAAAGTAACGATACCTTTTTGTGCATCTATTTGAACGGACATCGGCACTACTTTTTCATGTGCATTCATATTAATATTGACCATTGCCATATTTTGTGAAGTATCAATCTTTTCAATACGTGCTTCGATAAATCGGGTATCGGTCATGGTTTCAAACAAATAAGTAATCAACTTTTTGTCACGTGTTTCATCATTGGAAAAAATCGAATAAACATTGATGCGAACACGTGCATGAGCTATTGCTTTCAACAAATTGTCAATGGTTTTGATGCTGTTTATCTCAAAATTTTGAAAACTGCCGTTTACGGCTATTTTTCCGGTTGTTTTATAACCCGTCCATTCAATACTCGAAGCATCATTATTGAAGGTCCACCCTTTATGAAGATTTTGAGTTAGAGGTTTAACCGAATTTTCGGCAGAAGTTTTTTTGACTTCTTGACGACAAGCCACCATAAAGAAAACGACAGACATTAAAAGAAAGTAAGGCTTCATATAATAATTTTTATGGCAAAGTTAAAGCAAAAAACCCTATTTTAACCAAAATAAAGTAATTTGTTGTTCTTATAAAAAAACAAAAGCCTATAAATTAATACCAAAACGACATACAAAATAGTCCAATATTTCGTTTCTTTTTGGCTTTCTCATCGTCGAAAATACTCGACTGTCCCCAAGATACTTGGGGACTACTGCGTTTTTCTCCTTGACCAAACCAAAAATAACTCAAAATATTTTGGACTATTTTATAAATCGATTTGGTATAATTTGATGCCGGATTGTCTGATTATTGGACAACATATTTTAATTTGCCATACCTTTGATAAAATTAAGGTAATGATTTACAAAAATCAGCAACAAAAACTACTTTTATAAATTTTTCAAGCGTTTTTTGAGCAATTTTATTTTTTCCAAAGCATCGGCTTCTTTTTTTCTTTCCATAGCCACCACTTTATCGGGTGCATTGTTTACAAAACGTTCATTGCTCAATTTTTTTTGCACACTCTTCAAAAAACCTTCGGTATAAACAAGCTCTTCCGTTATTTTTTTTCTTTCTTCTTCTACATCAATAAACCCTTCGAGCGGAATAAAGTATTCGTTAAAACCGACACGAAACGAAGCGGCATTATCTATTGCCTTGTCAGTTTGAGAAATTTCGGACAAATTGGTCAATTTTTTTATAATGTTCCAAAACTCATTCAAAAGCGGTTCTTTTTCGAGCACTTTTATAACGAGCGCTTGTTTTTGAGGTATGTTTTTTTCTTTGCGAACTTTTCTA
>JAMONO010000011.1 GCA_027065715.1 Flavobacteriales bacterium | reverse complement strand
CCATCATATTGCCGGCTTATAAACGCGGTTATCACTTAATAACCGATATTATTGAAAATGAAGTAGGAGCGATGTTACCTCAAACCGGCTTGTTACATTTGTTTATCAAACATACCTCGGCAAGTATCATGATTAACGAAAATTTTGACCCGACAGTCAGAACCGATTTAGAATCGGCTTTTAATGACATCGTAAAAGAAGATATGCCGTATTATACCCATACAATAGAAGGAAGTGACGATATGCCGGCACATATTAAAGCTGCCATGATAGGCACCGATATAACCATACCCGTTACTAACGGACGTTTAAACTTGGGACAATGGCAAGGGGTTTACATTTGTGAATTTAGAAATAATGCAGGGAATCGCCAAATAGTGGCTACTATTGTCGGTTAGTATTCGATTAAATTTTTCGGTTATTCAATATTTTAAAAGTATCGTCATCGAAAACCATAATCAACTGTTGCGGCAGTTCGTTTTCTTTTGTCGTGTTTATTGACTTGTTATTTTCTTCAAATTGGTTTATTTTCGTATCTTTATTAGAATTTTTTTGAGGTATTTCAATTTCTTTTTTGACATTTTTATTTTCTATCATGTTTCCGGTTCCCGTAATAAACCATTTGATATTTATTTCCGGAAAATTTTTACTTAATTTATTAAGAAATAAAAATGAAGGTTTGTTTCGCCCCGATAACAAATGTGAAATACTGCTTTTTTGTATTTCCATTTGTTGCGCAAAAGCTCCGGCATTTAATCCGTAATATGATATTATTTTTTGTAATCTTTGAGCTAAATTTTCCATACGAAATTGCTATATGTAATTTATTTGATTACAAATGTAATATTTTTTTTCGAATTTTGTTTTTGTTTTTTTGAAAAATTTAGTCCGACTTCTACAATTAGACTATATGCTACGAAATTCTTTATTTATGATATTAAAGATAAACTTTAATAAATACTTATAAGCAGCTGATTTATAATATTTTAATAGCAAATAATAAATAAAATTTATCGCTCGAAATAGATGCTGTTTCTATATTATATCAACAAAAAATATCTTATGATAAAATGAAAAAATATATGTTAAAGCTCAAAAAAGTAAAGGTTTGTTATCTAATAATTACATATATAACAGAAAAAAAAGAAAAAACTTATAAATAATTAAAAAAAGTTTATATATTTGCATGAGAAATAAAAAATAATATAGAAAATGGGAAAAATACATTTAGATGAAGTCGATTTGCAAATCTTGGATATGCTGATTGACAATGCCAGAACTCCGTTTACCGAAATAGCCAAGAAATTATTAATCTCGGCAGGAACAGTTCATGTAAGAGTTAGAAAAATGGAAGAATCGGGAATTATAAAAGGTTCAACCTTGATTCTTGATTATGACAAATTAGGTTATTCGTTTATCGCTTATGTAGGTATTTACTTATCAAAAACTTCTCAAACCAGATTTGTTTTAAACCGCTTGGAAGAAATACCTTATGTTTCGGTTGCTCATATCACTACCGGAAAGTTTAATATTTTCTGCAAAATCAGAGCAAAAGATACACAACATGCCAAAGAAATTATCTTTAAAATAGATGATATTGACGGTATTATCAGAACAGAAACCATGATTTCGCTTGAAGAAAGTATTAATGATAAAAAACGTTTGATGCATACTATCTTTAAAGAAATAGTATAGCTTATTATACCATATTATTTTAAAAAAAACCGGTTTGTTCCGGTTTTTTTTTATGATTTATAAAAATCAAAAGTTTCTATTATCAATTTATCGGGAACTTGTTGGTCGAGAACGGGCTTTCCTATTTGTTCCAATAATACAAAATTGATTTTTCCCCGTTCGTTTTTTTTATCAAAGTTCAACAAATCCGTAATGATACGTATATCGTCTGTCCGGAAATCCAATTTGGGATAAATTACTTGCAAACTTTTTTTAATTTTTTCGGCTTTGATCATAGATAAGCCGGTAATTTTTTCCGACAAATATGCCGCCAAAATCATACCGACCGCTACTGCATGTCCATGCGAAAGCTTTTGTTTTTTGTTGTAATTAAAATGGGTTTCAATGGCATGCCCCAAAGTATGACCAAAATTTAGAATCTTGCGCCAACCTTTTTCATACGGATCGGCTTTAATCACTTGATCTTTGATTTCGACCGATTTTTTTATCAAGTTCAATACTTTTGGTTGTTGAGGATTGTTAAAGTAATGGTAATTTGCAATTAATTTATTCCAATAAGTCTCATCGGCTATCAATCCGTGTTTAAGCATCTCGGCAAATCCCGAATCCAATTCGGTTTGGGGTAACGTATCGAGAAAAACCGTATTTATCCAAACAAATTGAGGTTGTACTATAGTGCCGATTTGGTTTTTTGCTTGCATAAAATTGATCCCGTTTTTTCCTCCAATGGCAGCATCAACCATACCCAACAAAGTGGTAGGAATATGTATAAAATCAATCCCTCTTTTAAAACCGGTAGCGGCAAATCCGCCTATGTCCGTTACCACACCCCCTCCCAAATTTATTAATAATGATTTACGGTCGGCTCCTTTCTTCATCAACGTTTCCCAAATAGCAATCAAACTGTTTATATTTTTATTTTCATCTCCGCTTTTTGTGTTTACATTTGTAAACTCAAAAGAAAAGTAATTTTTGAATACCGGCAGACAAGAAACACGGGTATTGGTATCGGTCAAAACAAAAATTTTTGACGGATTTTTTTGAAAAATATATTTATTTAGGGCTTCAATACCGTTTGAATTAAAAAAATATTTCATTTTATAATTAATTTGGGAGGCTAAAAATACTAATATTTATCATATTTTTCTTTCACAAAATATTTATTTTTGAAAAAAATGAAAAAAACAATGGATAAAAATATTTTTAACAATACCGAAGTAGCCTTTTCAATCAAAACAGACGCCGAACTCGAAAAAGCTTATTGGTTGTTTAAGATGATAAAAAACGAATCGCTTGTAAAGTTGGGAACCGGAGTAACCAAATTTGCCTTAAAACATCACTTTCCGGTTGAAGGATTGATAAAAACAACTGTTTTTGATCATTTTTGCGGTGGTGTAACCGAAAAAGATACGTTGCCTTTGGTTGATAAATTATACGCAAAAGGCGTTTATTCTATCTTAGATTATTCGGTGGAAGGGGCAGAAAACGATGCAACTTTTGATGCTACATTGCAAAAAAATCTGGAATTAATCGATTTTGCCAAAAATCGTCCCGAAATTCCATTTGCCGTTTTTAAACCAACCGGAATGGGTCGTTTTGCCATTTATGAAAAAGTATCGGCCGGCAAAAATTTATCTACCGAAGAACAAGCCGAATGGGATAGAATTGTAGCTCGTTATGATACCTTATCAAAAGCGGCAAAAGAAGCCGATGTGCCTTTGATGATTGATGCGGAAGAAACATGGATGCAAAAAGCCGCCGACGATTTGGTCGAACAAATGATGGAAAAATACAATACCGAAAAAGCCATTGTTTTTAATACCTTACAATTGTATCGCAAAGATCGTTTGCCTTATTTGAAAGAACTGCACAAACGTGCCAAAGACAAAGGTTACAAAATAGGTATGAAACTCGTACGCGGGGCATATATGGAAAAAGAACGTGCCAGAGCCAAAGAACTGGGCTACGAAGACCCGATTTGTGTGGATAAAAAAGCTACCGACGAAAACTACGATGCCACCCAAGCATATATGATTGAAAATATTAATGATATGGCAATATATTCAGGAACACACAATGAAAACAGTGCTTGGTATTTAACTCAACTTATAGATAAACACGGATTGAAAAAAAATGACAAACGTGTATGGTTCGGACAACTCTTGGGCATGAGCGATCATATTACTTTTAATTTGGCTAAGGAAGCTTATAATACCAGTAAATATATTCCGTTTGGTCCGGTTAAAGATGTGATGCCTTATTTAATCAGACGTGCCGAAGAAAATACTTCGGTTGCCGGACAAACCAATCGCGAATTGGAATTGCTTTCCGCCGAACGCAAACGACGAAAATTGCATAAATAATTATATGTCGTTTTGGTATTAGAAGCAGATTTTTTTGACGCAGAATTTTTTTTGACGCAGATTTATATTAGATTTCGCACCGTGTTCCCAACAGTTTACCCCCAACTGAGTTGGTGGGAAGTTGGCGGAGATTTACGTCCACCAATTTCATTGGGGACAGGC
>JAMONO010000010.1 GCA_027065715.1 Flavobacteriales bacterium | reverse complement strand
TATTTAAGCGTATCAAAGCATCTTTTGGGTATTTTGAATAGTAAAGCCCTTTGACTTCGGGCTGTTTTTCAATGATTTTGGCTATGCCGAAAGCACAATTGATACAATCCGTGTCGGTAGCCACTCCTGTATTCAACAATAGGTCACCTAATAAATATAGGCATAGGCTATTCTATATGTAATAATATGAAAAAGGAAGCTAACATAAATAACGACAATCACGTTAGAAGCAGTAATACCCATAAGAGGTTCTTGCGTTAAATTTAAGATTTTTGGAACGTAAAAGGCTCTGCTGTTTGAAGTGCCCGAAGGCACGCAGGGCACAAGTTCAGAGCATTTAGTGGAAAAAATCTATAAATTTAGCAAGGTTCTCTTACGGTGTCCTTTTTTGCTACTTTTTTGGACAAGCAAAAAAGTTGAATAAAGCCTTTTGACTTCGGGCTGTTTTTCAATGATTTTGGCTATGCCGAAAGCACAATTGATACAATCCGTGTCGGTAGCCACTACCACATATTCAACTTGTTGTATGTCAGTTTCATGAGTTAGTAATTGGTGTAATTCATTATCATTATTTCTGCAAGCTGTTATCAATACAAAAAGGAAACTTATATAAAATAATTTTTGCATCATTTATTTTCAATTAACTTTGCCATATATAGGGTTGAATAATTTTCATTTTCGGATTTTTCGGTGGTTTTACCCAAAAAATACAAGGTGTCGTTTTCTTCGAACATAAATTTTCCGAGATATTCGGGTAAAATATCGTCATAAAGTATTTTGCCCGACCGGTTTCTTATATGCAAACAATTTCTTTTTTCTTCGTCATTTGCCAAGGCTTTAATGGCGTCATCTTTGTCAAAAGCTTTGTTGTAGGCTACAAAAAATAAACTGTCGTTGAGGTCAAAGTTGTATATTTCGCTGTTTTGTTTTATGTCTAATTTGATTTTTTCAATTGTATTATTATTGTCTCCAAACTTTCTTTTATGCGGTGTATAGTATTTTAGGTTGAGTTTATAAGTGTTTTCTAATTTTCCGTTTAAATTATACATATAAATATTCGGGTCGTTGTAGCCTAGCAAATATATCGAATTGGATGATTTGTTTATAGAAAAAGTAGTAGGGTATTGGTAGTAATATTTTTCATCGTTATAGGCACTGTTTTTTTCTGGAAAATTAGCAAACCGCCTTGTTATTTTGCCCGAATTGATGTTATAAATAGACAACAGTTTTTCTTTTTGCTGATAATATTCACGTTTTTCCAGATCACCATTGATACCTTCATTTAGGACCAAAATAGAGTCATTTATAAATATCGGGTTTTCAATTTGGTAATAAGTTTGTGCTTTACGTTTTATCTTTTTGCTAAACAAAAAACGTCCGTTTAAATTATAAAATAGTAGTTTGTTGACTAATCCAACCATTATTGTGCTGTCATTGTAAAAAACGGTATTGAAAAGAATAAATCTGTAATTGTCATGATTATTGCCCATTTTGTTAAACTGTAAAGTTTTGTTTTTTTTCAAGTCATATATGTATAAAGTATTGTTTATGGGGTTATGTGTTAATATTTTGTTATAATCATAGTTATCAAAAACCAAATTGCTATTTCCGTTCAATTTAATACTATCAATAATTTTAATATCTATTTTGTTTTTTGTGTTGTTGTTGGTGTAGTTTTTTTCTTTTTCGTTACAGCCAATTGTAATGAATAGAAGTATGATTATTATTTTTTTCATGTATAGTTGTTAAATTGTTATTAGGTTATGTTTTATAAATTTTTCCGGCGTATTTTGTTACTTTTTATGTCTATGATAAATAGGAAATTTCTAATAAAGGTTAAAGCGCAAATTTACGCCGGAATAAATAAAATAAAAATTTATTGTTTATGGCTTTATTTAGGTTCATTAAATATCACACAATGCGAATCACCATTTGCGGGGCAATAAGCTACATTATTGATAATTTTCGCTTTTACTATTTTGAAGGTGGGAGGGTCCCCCGGTTCTTTGTTTGCCGAAGTCTTTACAACAAATGCCGATGTTGTAATTGACAAAATAACGATTAAAGAGATTACTTTTTTCATAACAAAATAATTATAAGGTTAATATTTAAACGAATGTCATTATTTTTGCTCTATTGGCGCCTTGTAGAGTTGTCATAATGACACAATGAATATATGATATAAAAATTATATGAATTATAAAAAAGTTTTTTTGATTTTTATGGATAATGCAATAAAATTATATGATTGTTAAATTATTTACAATTATTTTTTTGTTGTTAAAAAGAATATTTTATCGGTTTTTTCTAACGGCAAGCCTTAGTCTATCGTTTCAGAATATTGTTATAACTTTGTATAAATTATTAATAAAAAAATGCAAAAATACGGAATATCGGATTTTAGAATCACCATTATATTTGTACTTATTAGTATAATGGGTTACTTTTTGATTTCCCGCTTGAATATTCGTTTAAATCCCGTAACTTCCGGTGCTAATATTTATATATCCTATTCATTACAAGGTGCTTCACCTGAGATTATCGATACAAAAATAGCTTCGCCTATTGAAGAAAAAATTAGTCTTCTAAATGGTATTGATGAAATTCAAACCCATTCATTTAACCACCATGGTTACATCAATATCAGTTTGGATAAATATGCCGATGCCGATTTGTTGCGCTTGGAAATAGCTACTGCTATCAGGCAAATCAAAGACAAATTCCCGCAAAATGCTTCCTATCCGAAAGTTAGTTTGCACAATCCGGATGATGATTCTCAAACCGCTTTTTTAATCTATCAAATCAATGCCGATAGAAAAGCTTTTGACATCAAAAAAATGATTGACCGTATGTTAATGCCGGCTATCACGGCTTTGCCACAGGTAGATAAAGTGGAAATAAACGGATACAGAGCTTTGGAATACGTCATTAAGTACGACAAAAACCAACTCAATGACTATCAGCTTTCTACCCGACAAATACAACAAGCCGTTCGGCAATATTTTGATATAATGAGTTTGGGAAAATTGCAGTTTTCCGGCAACTATATTACCGCTGTCATTAATAATTCAAAAAACTTTGATTGGCACATACCTGTGGCAAAAAAACAAGGACGGATTATTTATTTAACCGATATTGCACAAATAAACCTGCAAGAACAACCGGTTACTTCATATTTTAGAATAAACGGAAAAACCAGTTTGTCCCTTTCTATCTTTCCGGTCAAATCTGCCAATACCATTGTATTACAAAAACAAATCGAAAAAATTATCGAAAGACAAGCAGATTTATTTCCGCCGGATTTCAACCTGATTAAAACTTATGACAGTACCGAATATTTGCAAAACGAATTGAACAAAATCTATAAAAGAAGTTTTTGGGTCGTAGTCATTTTGCTTTTGTTTGTTTTAATAGTTTCAAGAAGTTTTAAATATTTTTTAATCATCGTTTTGTCATTATCGGCAAATCTCGGTATAGCTTTTTTACTGTATTATTTATTTGACATTCAAATACAATTATATTCATTGGCAGGCATTACCATTTCATTCGGTTTGATGATAGATAACAGTATCGTAATGATTGACCATTTGAGAAATAAACGAAACTCCAAAATATTTTTGCCCGTTTTGGCATCTACGCTAACCACCATGGCGGCTTTGATAGGTATTTTCTTTTTAAAAGACGAAATGAAGAAAAATTTGATAGATTTTGCTTATGTGATTATCATCAATCTATTTGTTTCTCTGTGGGTTGCTCTTTTATTGATACCTGCATTGGTGCGTAAATTTCATTTGAGCAACACACAAAAAGAAAAGAAAAAAGAAAAAGGATTGTTTTGGCAGAATATTTATGATCGTTTTATACGAACAAATATTCGTTATAAAAAATATTGGATTACCTTTATCATTTTATTATTTGGTTTGCCGGTTTTTATGTTGCCTCAAAAAATAGATGCAGACAATTTTTGGGCGCAAACCTACAATAAAACTTTGGGTAATGGATGGTATTTGGAAAAAGTCAGACCTTATATCGATAGATATTTGGGGGGCAGTTTGCGATTGTTTTCACAATACGTTTTTGAATCGGCAACATACCGCGACAACGAAGAAACCAAACTTTATGTGTTGGCACAAATGGACAAAGGAAGTAACCTGGATCAGATGAATGAAGTATTTTTGTCGTTAGATAATTATTTATCTCAATTTCCGCAAATAAAAACCTTCAAGACCGATGTATATCAGTCCGGTTTTGCTCAAATAGAAATTACTTTTAAAGATAAACACGGAGAATTTGCTTATCAATTAAAATCTGCACTTATCCGAAAAGCACTGGATTGGGGAGGTATTCATTGGAATATCTATGGAGTGGGCAGAGGATTTAACAATGCTGTTTCGTCAATAGGTAATTATAACTTTCAAATTGAATCGGTGGGCTACAATTACGAACACTTAAACCGCTGGATAGATACGCTCAAAACAGCTTTATACAAGCATCCGCGTATCAATAAGATAAATATTAGCAGTTCGGCATACCCCCGTAAAATGAAAAACGCCTATTATCAACTGAAATTTCACAATGACAAACTCGCTATGCTTGGTGTTACTTCCGATTACATAAATAGCGAAATAAATGATTTGAGCTTAAATTTGTCCCCTTCTTTATATGTTAGTATAAACGGCTATAACTATCCTGTTAGGTTACAATCGCAACAATCGGTATCTTTTGACATGTGGCAATTGATGAATACCCCCTTAATAATTCAAGATAAGATTTTAAAAATTAAAAATTTGGCGGATGTAACTTTGCAAAAATTACCTCTTAAAATATATAAGAAAGACCAAGAATACATTAAATATATAAACGTCCAATATACCGGTGCCACCAAATTCGGGCGAAAAGCCATACAACACAAAATTGATTTGCTGCAAAGTCGTTTGCCCTTGGGAATAAAATTCAAATTAGAAGACAGACAATATTTGTTTTCGCAAGACAAACAACATTATTACTACTTGTTATTTTTAGTTATTGTTTTGATATGGGGTATAAGTGCCGTATTTTTTGAAAGTTTTAAACAATCCTTTATTGTTATCAGTTTGATACCTGTTTCATTTATCGGTATATTTTTAATTTTTTACCTGTTCGATTTTAATTTTGACCAAGGTGGTATAGCGGGTTTTATATTAGTAAGTGGTATTACGGTCAATGCTGTTTATTACTTGCTAAATGATTATAATTATTATAGAAAACACAAAAAAATATCTGATTATAATGCCTATTCAAAAGCTTTTCGCCATAAAATTTTTCCCATACTGTTGACTATTTTATCCACTGTATTGGGTTTTTTGCCTTTTATTTTAGACGGACAAAATGAAGTATTTTGGTTTTCGTTGGCAATTGCCACTATGGGGGGATTGGTGTTTTCTATTATCGGAATTTTGGTTTATTTACCTATTTTTGTCTTAAAAAAATAGAAGTATTAATTTTTTCGTAAATTCGTTTCGCTAAGGCTTTTTTTTATGTTGCAAAAATTCAAACAATATTTAATCAAAGAAAAAAATTATTCGCCCCTTACGGTGAAAGCTTATTTGCGTGATATTGAAAACTTTCGTGCTTTTTTACAAACAAAATCCTTTACGGTTGTTCAAAATCAAGATGTCAGAGCTTGGATTGCGAGTATGAGCAATAAGGGTATGTCCGAAAAAACCATTAATCGCAAAGTAGCTTCCCTTAAAAGTTTTTATAAGTTTCTATTAAAAACGGGAACGATTTCAAACAATCCCTTGCAACATATATCCGGTTTAAAAGTGTCAAAAAAAATTCCCCTGCCTTTTTCAACCGACGAAATGACAAATTTATTTGAGCAAAATATTTTTGACGAAAGTTATGAAGGATTTCGCGATAAAGCTCTTATTGGTTTGTTGTATTATACAGGTATCCGCCGTGCCGAATTAATTCACATACGCGAACAAGACATTGATTTTCATAAAAAAGAATTAAAAGTATTGGGAAAACGAAATAAAGAACGTATAATACCGTTATTATCCAATGTAATCGAATATTTAAATGCTTACCGGCAAGCCAAAATCGAATTTTTTAATAACGAACAAACCGACGCTTACTTTTTTTTGACCCGAAGAGGAAAAAAAATGTATGAAATGCTTGTTTATCGTATTATAAATTCGTATCTTAGTAGGGTCAGTCTCAAACATAAAAAAAGTCCGCATATCCTAAGACATACATTTGCCACGCATTTGTTAAACAACGGAGCGGATTTAAATTCCATAAAAGAACTTTTGGGACACAGCAGTTTGGCTGCCACCCAAGTTTATACACACAGCAGTATAATGGAATTAAAAAAAATTTATCAAAAAGCTCACCCGAGGAGCCGAAAATAGATGTATAACCAAAAAAGAAGTCTTATGAAAGCAATTTTTCAAGCTACCAATTTCGATGCCGATCAAAAGTTGATCGATTTTATCCAAAAAAAATTAAACAAATTGGATAACTTTAATGACACTATTATTGAAGCCGAAGTGTATATGAAGGTAAACAACAAAGGAGAAAAAAACAAAACACTTGAAATAAAAATAGCCGTTCCGGGCAATGACATCATGGTATCGCGCGATGCCGAAACTTTTGAAAAAGCCATGGATTTGGCATACGATGTATTGAAAAGACAGTTGCGTAAACATAAAGAAAAACTACGTAAATAATTATACATTAAAATATATATAAAAATCACAATAAGGAGCCGTTACGGTTCCTTTATTGTAAATAATGAAAATTAACAAATAAAAAAAATGTTTTGTCTGACAAACTTGAACAATTTATTACCCAATAAAAATACATAATAACCTCACAAAATAAATGAAAAAATATAATTGTCCATATATCTTTTAAACCTCTATAAATAAAATTAACGTATTGATAATCAGCTATTTATACATAATGAGGGTTTTTTAGATTAATTCACGTATAAAATATTTATTTTTTTCTTTGGTTTTAAAAAGAAAGTTTATATCTTTGCAAACCGTTATGAGAGCGAAAAGCCGATGTAGCTCAGCTGGCTAGAGCAGCTGATTTGTAATCAGCAGGTCGTGGGTTCGAGTCCCTCCATCGGCTCTTTGACAGATTGAAATATTAAAACCTAATAATTATGGTGAGGTACTCAAGTGGCCAACGAGGGCAGACTGTAAATCTGCTGCGCAAGCTTCGGAGGTTCGAATCCTTCCCTCACCACTACTGCGGGAGTAGCTCAGTTGGTAGAGCATCAGCCTTCCAAGCTGAATGTCGCGGGTTCGAATCCCGTCTCCCGCTCCACTCAAGGCCGATGTAGCTCAGGGGTAGAGCGCTTCCTTGGTAAGGAAGAGGTCACGGGTTCAATTCCCGTCATTGGCTCTAAGGAGGGCTAAATAAAAATATATAAAGATTAAAAATTAGTATTATGGCTAAAGAAAAATTCGAAAGAACCAAACCGCACGTTAATATAGGTACCATTGGTCACGTAGACCACGGTAAAACTACATTGACCGCTGCGATTACAAAAGTTTTAGCGGAAAAAGGTCTTGCAGAAGTTAAAGACTTTGACGCTATCGACAACGCTCCCGAAGAAAAAGAAAGAGGGATTACGATCAATACGGCTCACGTTGAGTACGAAACCGATAAAAGACACTATGCACACGTTGATTGTCCCGGTCACGCCGACTACGTTAAAAACATGGTAACCGGTGCCGCCCAAATGGACGGTGCTATCTTAGTGGTTGCAGCTACCGACGGACCCATGCCTCAAACTCGTGAACACATCTTATTGGCTCGTCAAGTAGGTGTGCCTCGTATCGTAGTGTTTATGAATAAAGTGGATATGGTAGATGATGAAGAATTGTTGGAATTGGTTGATATGGAAATCCGCGACCTTTTGAGCTTCTACGAATATGACGGAGACAATACACCCGTTATTCAAGGTTCGGCTTTGGGTGGCTTAAACGGAGATCCCAAATGGGTTAAAACCATTGAAGAATTAATGGACGCCGTGGATGAGTGGATACCCGAACCCGAAAGAGATACCGACAAACCTTTCTTGATGCCTATCGAAGACGTATTTTCAATTACCGGTCGTGGAACCGTAGCTACCGGTCGTATCGAAACCGGAGTTATCAATACCGGCGACCCCGTTGAAATACTTGGTATCAGTAACGAAAAATTAACCTCCGTTGTAACCGGAGTGGAAATGTTCCGTAAAATATTGGATAGAGGTGAAGCCGGTGATAACGTAGGTTTGTTGCTTAGAGGTATCGACAAAAACCAAATCCGAAGAGGTATGGTTATCGCTGCCCCCGGCTCAATTACTCCTCACAAAAAATTCAAAGCCGAGGTTTATATCTTGAAAAAAGAAGAAGGTGGTCGTCATACACCCTTCCACAATAACTATCGTCCACAATTCTATTTAAGAACAACCGACGTTACCGGTGAAATTCATTTACCCGAAGGCGTAGAAATGGTATTGCCGGGCGATAACTTAACCATCGAAGTTGAATTGATTTACCCTGTTGCCATCAACAAAGGCTTGCGCTTCGCAATCCGTGAAGGTGGTAGAACAGTTGGAGCAGGACAAGTAACCGAAATTTTAGACTAATTTCTATTCTAAAATTTCATTACTATAAATTTTTGAAGAATTTGAAGTCCTATTTAAGGGCTTCAAATTCTCTATAAACGGGTGTAGCTCAGTTGGTAGAGCACTGGTCTCCAAAACCAGGTGTCGGGAGTTCGAGTCTCTCCACCCGTGCTGAACAAGTTTGATACCAAAAAAAATAATAAAATGTTTAAAAGTTTTGTAGAATACGTAAAAGGCGCTTATGACGAATTGGTAAACCATGTCGTATGGCCCAAATGGGATGAAGTATATAAAATGACAATTGTAGTAGCTGTATTTTCGGCTATATTCTCAGTGTTTATCGCCATAGTCGATTACGTATTCAGAACTTTCCTTCAAGCTTATTACAAGTTTATCAAAAGCTAAAATTCAATGAGTGATCAAGTAAAAAAATGGTATGTAGTAAAGGTGGTCAGCGGTAAGGAAGCCAAGATACAAAAACTCATTGAAAATGAAGTGCAACGTAACCGCCTCGAAGACTATGTCGGCGATATATTGGTACCGACCGAAAAAGTAGTGCAAATTCGCAACGGAAAAAGAGTTCAAAAAGACAAAACACTTTTTCCGGGTTATATTTATATAGAAGCAAATTTGTCGGGCGAATTGCCTCATGTCGTTAAATCCATACCGGGTGTTATGGGATTTTTAAGCGGCGTTAAAGGAGGCGACCCCATGCCTTTGAGCAAAACCGAAGTAAACAGAATATTGGGTAAGATGGATGAAATGGCTATGAACGAAGACAATATTCATATCCCTTATACCGTTGGTGACGCCGTTCAAGTAACTGACGGCCCCTTTAAAGGATTTGACGGTGTTATAGAAGATGTCAATAAAGAAAGAAAAAAAGTAACCGTAATGGTGAAATTTTTCGGAAGAAAAACACCTCTTGAATTAGGATATTTTCAAGTAAAAAAAATATAAACTGTTACGCATACTAAACTATTAAAGCTTCCACAATAATAGTTTTTTTGTAAAAAAACAATATCAAAAATGGCAAAAGAAATAAGTAAAGTAATTAAATTACAAATTCGGGGAGGTCAAGCGAATCCTTCGCCACCGGTTGGACCCGCATTAGGAGCAGCAGGAGTCAATATCATGGAGTTTTGTAAGCAATTTAATGCCAGAACACAAGACAAACAAGGCAAAGTACTCCCGGTTGCAATTAATGTTTATAAAGACAAATCTTTCGATTTTGTCGTTAAAACGCCACCAGCTGCCGTTCAACTAATGGAAGCGGCTAAAATCAAAAAAGGATCCGGCGAACCAAACCGAAAAAAAGTAGGTAGTGTTACTTGGGAACAAGTAAGACAAATTGCAGAAGACAAGATGCCCGACTTAAACGCTTTTAGCGTTGAATCGGCAATGAAAATGGTAGCCGGAACGGCAAGATCAATGGGACTAACCATTGACGGAGAAAATCCTTTTAATTAATAAACGATTTTAGAAATGGCAAAATTAAGTAAAAAAAGAAGAGAGGCTTTATCAAAAATTGACAAAAACAAAGTTTATACTTTGGAAGAAGCATCAAAATTAGTCAAAGAAATAGCACCGGCTAAATTTGATGAATCTGTTGATATAGCCGTAAGACTTGGAGTAGATCCTCGTAAAGCCAATCAAATGGTTAGAGGTGTGGTTACTTTGCCACACGGAACCGGTAAAGACAAAAAAGTTTTGGCTTTGGTAACTCCCGATAAAGAAGAAGAAGCAAAAGCAGCAGGTGCCGATTACGTAGGACTGGACGACTACCTTGATAAAATCAAAGGAGGCTGGACAGATGTCGATGTAATCATTACCATGCCCAGTGTAATGCGAAAATTAGGACCTTTGGGTCGTATCTTAGGACCTCGCGGTTTAATGCCGAACCCCAAAACCGGAACGGTAACCATGGAAGTAGGTAAAGCGGTAAAAGAAGTAAAAGCCGGTAAAATCGATTTTAAAGTTGATAAAACCGGAATAGTGCATGCCGCCATAGGCAAAGTTTCCTTTGAACCTCAAAAAATTAAAGAAAATGCCGTCGAGCTAATCACAACCCTTAATAAGTTGAAGCCTTCGGCAGCCAAAGGAACTTATATGAAAAGTATAAGCTTGTCTTCAACCATGGGCCCCGGTATTAAAGTCGATCCCAAAAGTGTCTAATTTGACCCAAAAAATCAAACAATGAGAACAAGAGAACAAAAAGCTCAATTAATAGACGAATTAACCCAAAAACTTTCCGAATACGAAGTAATCTATATCGTGGACATCTTAGGTCTTAACGCACAAATTACTTCCGACTTACGCAGAGCTTGTTATGGCAGCGATGTCAAACTGCAAGTGGTAAAAAATACCATGTTGCAACAAGCCATGGATAAGTCCGACAAAGATTTTGGTGAATTAAAAGATGTATTGGTTGGAAATTCGGCCTTAATGTTATCCAATGTAGGAAACCAACCGGCTAAAATTATCAAAAACTTTAGAAAAAAATCCGATAAACCCGTTTTAAAAGGTGCTTGGATTGAAGAATCGGTTTACCTCGGCGATAACCAACTCGATACACTCATCAATATCAAGTCCAAAGAAGAGTTATTGGGCGAACTAATAGGATTGTTACAATCTCCTGCCAAAAATGTTATTTCCGCTCTTAAATCGGGTGGTGGCAAACTGGCAGGCATCTTAAAAACCTTATCAGAGAAGTCTGAATAAATACTAACTAAAATTTAATTTAAACAATAAAAACGATAGAAAATGGCAGATTTAAAAAAATTAGCAGAAGAATTGGTTAACTTAACCGTAAAAGAAGTTAACGAATTAGCCGATATTATGAAAGAAGAATACGGCATAGAACCTGCAGCAGCAGCTGTAGCAGTAGCGGGACCCGTAGCCGGTGGTGCTGACGGTGGTGCCGAAGAAAAAACCGAATTTGATGTAATTCTTAAAGCCCCCGGTTCATCCAAATTGGCAGTTGTTAAATTAGTTAAAGAATTAACCGGTTTGGGACTTAAAGAAGCAAAAGGAGTTGTCGATAGCGCTCCCGCTCCTATCAAAGAAGGTGTTTCCAAAGATGAAGCCGAAGGTATCAAAAAATCTTTGGAAGAAGCCGGTGCCGAAGTAGAGCTTAAATAGTTCTAACATATAATATTTTTTGGTTTAGGTCTTCCCGACCCATCGGGGCAGACCTAAACCATTTTGCATATAAAAAATGTAATGTGCCTTACTGGCTGATTTTCAGCTATTTTAACAATTTTGATAACCCTTAATTTTGTCCTACCAATATGACAAATAATACAAAAGACCTACGCACACAAGAGAATGATCAAAGAATCAATTTCTCTTCCGTAAAAAACATTCCAGAGTATCCGGATCTATTGGCTATTCAATTAAAATCGTTCCAAGATTTTTTCCAACTCGAAACCAAACCCGAAAACAGAACCAACGAAGGACTTTACAAAACTTTTCAAGATAATTTTCCGGTTACCGATACACGCAACCAATTCGAATTATCTTTTTTAGACTATTTTGTCGATCCGCCACGCTATTCCATACACGAATGTATCGAACGCGGACTTACTTACAGCGTGCCGCTTAAAGCACGCTTAAAATTGGAATGTAATGACCCCGAACACGAAGAATTTGAAACCGTTGTTCAAGATGTTTATCTCGGCAATATTCCTTATATGACACCCCGCGGAACTTTTGTTATTAACGGTGCCGAGCGTGTAATTGTTTCTCAATTACACCGTTCTCCCGGTGTATTCTTCGGGCAATCTTTACATACAAACGGAACCAAATTGTATTCCGCCCGTATCATTCCATTCAAAGGTTCCTGGATCGAATTTGCTACAGATATTAACAATGTCATGTATGCTTATATCGATCGTAAGAAAAAATTACCTATCACAACCCTTTTGCGTGCCATTGGATATGAAAGAGATAAAGATATTTTGGAAATTTTTGACCTTGCCGATGAAGTCAAAGTTTCAAAAACAGGATTAAAAAAAGTTATCGGTCGCAAATTGGCAGCTCGCTTACTCAAAACATGGCACGAAGATTTTGTCGACGAAGATACCGGTGAAGTTGTTTCCATAGAACGTAATGAAATTATTTTGGACCGCGATACCGTCATCGAAAAAGAACATATTGAAGACATCTTAAATTCGGGTGCCAAAACCATATTATTGCACAAAGAGGATATATCACAATCCGACTTTGCCATCATATACCACACATTACAAAAAGATTCAACCAACTCCGAAAGCGAAGCGGTCGAATACATATACAGATTATTGCGTAATGCAGATCCGCCGGACGAAGAAACCGCCCGCGGAATTATCGATAAATTGTTCTTTTCCGATCAACGTTATAGTTTAGGAGAAGTAGGACGTTATCGTATCAATAAAAAATTAGGATTGGACATACCCTTAGATGTTCAAGTATTAACTCGTGAAGATATCATTACCATTACCAAACAATTGATAGAACTTATCAATTCCAAAACCGAAGTGGATGATATAGACCATTTGTCTAATAGACGTGTAAAAACAGTAGGCGAACAACTTTCTCAACAATTTGGCGTAGGTTTGGCACGTATGGTGCGAACCATTCGTGAACGTATGAATGTTCGTGATAACGAAGTATTTACACCGATAGATTTAATCAATGCCAAAACATTATCTTCGGTGATTAAATCTTTCTTTGGCACCAACCAGTTGTCTCAATTTATGGATCAAACCAATCCCTTGTCCGAAATTACACATAAACGTCGTTTGTCGGCACTGGGACCCGGTGGTTTATCTCGCGAAAGAGCAGGTTTTGAAGTACGAGACGTTCACTACACTCACTACGGACGTTTATGTCCCATCGAAACACCCGAAGGACCCAATATCGGTTTGATATCCTCATTGGCGGTTTATGCCAAAATAAATGATATGGGCTTTATCGAAACCCCTTATCGCGAAGTGCAAAATGCACAAGTCCAATACGACAAACCTATCAAATATTTAACCGCCGAAGAAGAAGAAGGCAAAAAAATAGCCCAAGCCGAAACCGCTACCGACGAACAAGGAAATATCATTCCCAAACATTTGGTTGCCCGAGAAGAAGGCGATTTTCCCGTAGTCAATAAAGAGGAAGTAAACTATATGGATGTAGCCCCCAATCAAATTGCTTCTATCTCGGCTTCACTTATTCCTTTCTTGGAACATAACGATGCCAACAGGGCTTTGATGGGCTCCAACATGATGCGACAAGCGGTACCCTTGCTAACACCCGAAGCTCCCATTGTCGGAACCGGCATGGAACGCAAATTGGTGCAAGATTCTCGAATCCTTATCAATGCCGAAGGTGACGGAATAGTTACTTATGTCGATGCCAAAAAAATCATTATCAAATATGACCGAAGCGAAGAAGAAAAACTAGTGAGTTTTGACGACGACGAAAAAGTTTACGAATTGGTCAAATTTAGAAAAACCAACCAAAATACCACCATTAACCTTACACCGATAGTAAAAAAAGGTGATCGCGTAACCAAAGGACAAGTGCTAACCGAAGGTTATGCTACCGATAAAGGCGAATTGGCTTTAGGACGAAATCTGCGTGTGGCATTCATGCCTTGGAACGGATACAATTTTGAGGACGCCATCGTGATTTCGGAAGACGTTGTGCGTAACGACTATTTTACGTCCCTACATATTGTCGAACATGCTTTGGAAGTACGTGATACCAAATTAGGACAAGAAGAACTAACCAATGATATACCGAACGTAAGCGAAGAAGCTACCAAAGATTTGGACGAAAACGGTATGATACGTATTGGTGCCGAAGTTAAACCCGGTGATATTCTAATAGGTAAAGTTACCCCCAAAGGAGAATCAGACCCTACCCCCGAAGAAAAATTGCTTAGAGCTATCTTCGGAGATAAAGCCGGCGATGTAAAAGATGCCTCTCTAAAAGCATCTCCATCGCTTAGAGGTGTGGTTATCGACAAAAAACTCTTTACCCGGTCCATTAAAGACAGACGCAAAACGGCACAAGACAAAGTTAAAATTGAAGAACTCGAAAAAAACTTTGAAACCAAATACGAAGCCTTGCGTCAGCGTTTAATCGAAAAACTATTTGCACTGGTTAATGGCAAAACGGCACAAGGTGTTAAAAACGATTTGGGTAAAGATATATTCCCCAAAGGAAAGAAATTTACCCTTAAATTGTTGAATTCGGTGCAAGACTTTGAACATTTGACACAAGGAACATGGACAACCGACAAACACACCAACGAATTAATATCGGAGTTAATCAATAATTATAAAATTCGACTTAATCAATTAAAAGGTAATCTACGCCGCGAAAAATTTGCCATTAGCGTAGGAGACGAATTACCTGCCGGTATTTTAAAATTGGCTAAAATATTTATCGTTCAAAAACGTAAATTGAAAGTCGGTGATAAAATGGCAGGGCGTCATGGTAACAAAGGGATTGTCGCCAAAATCGTTCGACGCGAAGATATGCCTTTCTTAGAAGACGGAACACCGGTCGATATCGTGTTGAACCCGCTTGGGGTACCTTCGCGTATGAATATCGGTCAGATTTACGAAACCGTTTTGGGTTGGATAGGATTAAAAACCGGCAAAAAATTTGCCACACCTATCTTTGACGGAGCTTCCGAAGACGATATAATCGCTTTGACCAAAGAAGCCGGTTTGCCCGAGTTCGGTGAAACATATTTGTATGACGGAGGAACCGGAGAACGTTTTGACCAACCGGCAACAGTAGGTGTAATTTATATGCTGAAATTGGGACACATGATTGACGATAAAATGCACGCTCGCTCCATAGGTCCTTATTCCCTCATTACCCAACAACCCTTGGGCGGTAAAGCACAATTCGGAGGACAACGTTTGGGAGAAATGGAAGTTTGGGCACTCGAAGCATACGGAGCTTCACATACCTTGCAAGAAATGCTTACCATCAAATCCGATGATGTTATGGGAAGAGCCAAAGCTTATGAAGCCATTGTTAAAGGCGAAACCATGCCCGAACCCGGAATTCCCGAGTCATTTAACGTGCTGATGCACGAACTAAAAGGTTTAGGTCTCGATGTAAGACTTGAAGATAAAGAAGGAAACGATGTTTTGGAAAAAAACAAAACGGATAAATATTAATACCAGCAACAATTATGGCAAAAAGAAATAAATATACCACTATAAAGTTCGATAGAATATCAATTGGTTTATCTTCACCGGAGCGTATCAAAAAAGCTTCAAGAGGTGAGGTGCTAAAACCCGAAACCATCAACTACCGAACACACAAACCCGAACGAGACGGTTTGTTTTGTGAACGTATTTTCGGACCTATTAAAGACTACGAATGTGCTTGTGGCAAATACAAACGTATCCGTTACAAAGGAATTGTTTGTGACCGTTGCGGCGTGGAAGTTACCGAAAAAAAAGTAAGACGCGAACGCGTAGGACACATCGAATTGGTGGTGCCGGTAGTACATATCTGGTATTTCCGGTCGTTACCCAACAAAATAGGCTATTTGTTAGGTTTGCCTACCAAAAAACTCGAAATGATTGTTTACTACGAACGTTATGTGGTTATCAATCCGGGACCTGCTGTCGATGCCGAAGGCAACCCTTTACAAAAAATGCAATTTTTGACCGAAGAAGAATACCAAGATATATTGGAAAAATTGCCGGCTGAAAACCAATATCTCGAAGATTCGGACCCTAATAAATTCGTAGCCAAAATGGGAGGCGAAGCTATCCGTGATTTGTTGGCAGCCATTGATTTGGACGAACTTTCTTACGAACTGCGACACAAAGCCAATCACGAAACATCAAAACAACGCAAAACCGAAGCTTTAAAACGTTTGCAAGTAGTCGAAGCTTTTAGAAAAGCCAACGAAAGACGCCCTAACAAACCCGAATGGATGGTAATGAATATCATTCCCGTTATCCCTCCCGAATTACGTCCTTTGGTTCCTCTGGACGGCGGTCGTTTCGCTACTTCCGATCTAAACGATTTATACCGAAGAGTTATTATTAGAAATAATCGTTTAAAACGTTTAATGGACATCAAAGCACCCGAAGTAATTTTGCGTAACGAAAAACGTATGCTGCAAGAATCGGTCGATTCGTTGTTTGATAATACCCGTAAATCATCAGCTGTAAAAACCGAATCGAATCGTCCCTTAAAATCATTGTCCGATTCGCTCAAAGGAAAACAAGGACGCTTTCGTCAAAATCTTTTGGGTAAACGTGTCGATTATTCGGCCCGTTCGGTTATTGTGGTAGGACCCAACCTCAAATTGTATGAAGCTGGTATTCCCAAAGATATGGCTGCCGAGCTATACAAACCTTTTATTATTAGAAAATTGATTGAAAGAGGTGTGGTTAAAACCGTGAAATCAGCCAAAAAAATAATCGACCGCAAAGATCCCATTGTTTGGGATATTCTGGAAAATGTCTTAAAAGGACACCCCATACTGCTCAACCGTGCCCCTACTTTGCACCGTTTGGGTATTCAAGCTTTTCAACCCAAATTGATCGAAGGCAAAGCCATTCGTTTACACCCCTTGGTGTGTACGGCGTTTAATGCCGACTTTGACGGTGACCAAATGGCGGTGCACTTGCCTTTGGGACCGCAAGCTATTTTAGAAGCCCAACTTCTAATGTTGTCATCGCAAAATATTTTAAATCCGGCCAACGGATCACCAATTACGGTTCCTTCACAAGATATGGTGTTAGGATTGTATTATATCACCAAGTCACGTAAAGGTGTCAAAGGTGAAGGTATGACTTTTTACTCCCCCGAAGAAGTAAAAATAGCTTTAAATGAAGGAAAGGTAGATTTGCATGCTCTAATCAATGTCAATATCACCGATTATGACGAAGAAGGAAAAGCCTTTGACCATATTATAGAAACAACGGTAGGCAGGGTGTTGTTTAACGAAGTAAAACCCGAAGGTGTGCCTTTTATCAATAAAATTTTGACCAAAGGCTCCTTGCGTGGTATTATATCCGACATCTTAAAACGAACCGATGTGCCGACTACGGCTCAATTTTTAGATGCCATTAAACAAATGGGATACTATTATGCCTTTAAAGGCGGACTTTCTTTCGGATTGAGTAACATTATGGTCCCCGAAGAAAAGAAAAAAATAGTAGCAGATGCTCAAAAGAAAGTAGATGCCATTAAAGAACAATATGCCGAAGGTATCATTTCACAAAAAGAAAGATATAATAAAACCGTAGATATTTGGACTTCTGCCAATGCCGAATTAACCCAAATATTAATGGATAGAATTAAAAATGATGAAGAAGGATTTAATTCGGTTTATATGATGCTCGATTCCGGTGCACGGGGTTCACGCGACCAAATTAGACAGTTAATAGGTATGCGTGGATTGATGGCAAAACCCAAAAAATCAACTGCCGGCGGCGGTGAAGTTATCGAAAATCCGATTTTGGCAAACTTTAAAGAAGGTTTGTCCATTCAAGAATATTTTATTTCAACTCACGGTGCTCGTAAAGGTTTGGCCGATACGGCACTCAAAACGGCTGATGCCGGTTATTTGACCCGTCGTCTGGTCGATGTGTCACAAGATGTTGTGGTGCGTGAAGAAGATTGCGGAACACTACGCGGTATCGAAGTTAAACCCTTAAAGAAAAACAACGAAATAGTTGAAACATTGGGTGAACGTATTTTGGGACGTGTGGCTTTGGACGATATCTATCACCCCGAAACCAATGAAATTATTGTGGCAGCCGGCGAAGAAATAACCGAAGAAAAAGTTGAAATTATCGAATCAACTTCAATTGAATCTGTTGAAGTTCGTTCTCCTTTAACCTGTGAAGCCAAGCATGGAATATGTGCCAAATGTTACGGGCGAAATTTAGCAACCGGTGAAATGGTCGAAAAAGGTGAAGCGGTCGGGGTAGTTGCCGCCCAATCAATCGGTGAGCCCGGAACCCAGCTGACATTGAGAACCTTC
>JAMONO010000009.1 GCA_027065715.1 Flavobacteriales bacterium | reverse complement strand
CCGTTTTTTTGGTTTCTATTGATATAAAGCCCTCTTGTATATTTATATCTTTTAGCCTCATAAAGTCGCTAACCCGTAAGCCCGTGCGTAAGCCTATTATAAACAAGTCCCTTGCATTGTCTAACCTTACGGAGTTGCTAAAATCGTGTTGGTATATCCTGTTTATTTCGTCATCGGTTAAATATACATCTTTGGTTTCGTTGCGTAATACCATAAATTCGGGGTGCTTGTAGTCCTTGCTTATGGGTAAGCCCTCAAATTCAATGTTTCGGGCAAATAGCTTTATATTTTTGATATACCCGCCTATTGTGTTATTATTTAGTTTTTCAATAGCCTTGCAATAGTTTATAAAGTCATAGTAAAATTTCAAAGTAATATCTTTGAATTTTAGCCTTTTGCCTTTGTGTTTTTCGTATGCTTGTAGCTTGTTTCGGAGTGTGATATATGTTTGTTTGGTGCGGTGTGTTATTTGCTTGCCTTTATAAATTCGGGTATCGGCTTTGCTTATAAAGTCGTTTATCCAGTCAATAAAATATATTTCCCTTGCTTTGCGGGTGCTATCGGGGTTAAAATACGTTTGTATGGCTTGTTTAAGCCAGTTGTCCCCAATATTGTTTTTTATGTAGTCGGTATTCCATTTGTCAATAAGATAACCCCGCAAGTCCGTAAGGGTGTTGTTTATCGTGTCCTTATTCTTTATATCGGCTTTTTGTTTTAGCTTTTGTTTTGCATTGCTAAAATCGTCATAGTTTACATATATGCCCGTTTTGGCTGTTTTGTCAAATGAACGCCCCACCCATACCCGACAATATATATTTGTGGGCTTGTTTTTAGTCTTTTTTACAAAGTAACGTATTTTCATAGCAAAATTTTATACTGCAAATTTAATACATTCCCGACATATTCCCGACAATTATTTAACTTTTTTTAATTCGGTTTAATTTAGCTTAATTCTTTTGTTTTGCTTTTACTACTGAAAATATTAAGGTTTGCAATAGTGGGCAAGTGTTTTAAGGCGTTTTTTATTGTGCTTAAATTAAGGGGGTGTTAGTCCCTTCACCCGCACAAAAAACGTTATAAAGAGCTGTTAATCAGCTCTTTGTGTTTTTATGGGTGAAATTTTTTGTCAAATATTTGTCAATTTTATTTTCTCCAATACAACTTGACGAAATAAAAAAAAGCGTAATTTTCACCGATGTAGTTTAACTCGTCTTCCGACAGGCGTACGGTGTTCTGATAATTGTAGATGTGTTTTCTTTTATTTTTCATAATTGCGGGTTTTGTTATATTCGTTAAGTTCTTTGTCCACTTCTATTAAATGGGCGTTTACGTCTGATTTTTTTCGGGCATACCGGCGGGCAAAGTCAAGGACTTCGAACCGGTCATACATATCAAACTTTTTCTTTAAAAAAGCTTTAATCTCTTTTTCAAAAAGATTTAGGGTTGAATAGACCAGAAAGCCTAAAACAAGCATGGCTACAACGATTGTAAATGTGTTGTGTCCGATGATTTCAAAAATTTTGGTCATAATACTTGATTTTTGGGTTAATAATTTTGTATATTTGTATGTCAGTTGTTTAGAGCAGTGTTCTAAACGTAAAACTTACAGCGAGTACGGTTTTGTAAGTTTCTGACAATTTTGAAAGCTCGCTATTTTTTGCGAGCTTTTTTTCTTAAATCAAAAGCACTCAATAACCATTTTCTTTCTTCTCCAAAATAATGAGTGCTTATAATTATTCTAAACATTTGGCTGTCGAGAACAATTTTACTGTCTTTGCTTTTCTTTTTATTAAATTCTCCATATTGAAAAATAATAGGTATAAAGTCTTCCACTTCAAAACCTAATTGTTTTATTTCATTTTTGTGCTTTTTAATTATATGACATAATCCGTGTTTTTCATCTCCCCATATTATATCAACATAGCCTATATCTTCTCTGTATAAAGCTTCAAGAGCTTCACCTTTTTTTATTTTCATTAAATGTTTAATAGCCAATTTAGGTTTGTTTTTGTAACGTTTAAAAACAGGATTGTTTTTTAGTTTTTGTTTTTTTGTTGTTTTTTGATTTTTCTTGTTGTTTCGTGTTGCTTTCATTTTTTTTCAAGATTTTTCAAGATTTTTCAAGATTAAACATGACAATTTCATGATGATTACCGATGAAACAAAGAAAAACAAGATTATTTTAGATGACAAATTATTCCTTACATTTATTCTGTATAAGTTTGATATTTCTGATGTAAAAAAATTTTTAAATTTTAAAAAGTTTTAAAAAATGTAATTTTATCTTTCAACCTTTCAACCGTCAATGTTTACAGTAGCAGACAGATTTTTTTATCTTTCAACCAACCTTCAACCAACCTTCAACCGTTGAAAGTAGTTGAAACTTGGTTGAAGGTTAAAACAGGTTTATCTTTCAACCGTGAAACTCCTTGTATTTATTAGTGTTTTCGTTGTTTTTTCTTTAAAAGTTGAAAGGTTGAAGGTTAATTTCACTAAAAAAATATTTTTTTTAAGAGTATGCTCAAAAAAAAAACGCCGGCGAGGGCGTTTGTTTCTTTAAAAGTAGTAAGATAATTCTTTATTTAATTCTTAAAGCCATGGGTAACATTAATAAAAAAGAAAGCGAATATGTTAAATCTATATTTTTATAATTTTCTCCTATTTTTTTTATGTTTTTATAATAAGAACGGCTGCGTTTTAAGTATAATTTTTCAGAGTTGATGCTCCAAGCTTCTTTTCCTAATTTGTCGGATAAAAACCATTTTTCAATCAACCGGGCGGTTCTCCCGTTGCCGTCGGCAAACGGATGTATCGCTACAAAAATCAAATGTATCATTGAGGCAAAATAAAAAACTTCGGACACACTTAACTTCCTTTTTCGTAAAATGGCTATATCGTGAAATAATTTATACATTTCTTGTTTAATGATCTCGGGTTCTGCTCCGGTATAAACAATTTCTTGTGCGTTTTGCAATACAAATACATTTTTATCGCGGTATTTACCTCTATATTGATCTTCTAAAGCCATAGTTTTAGTTAATAATTTATGACAGTGTAATACGTTTTTTTCGTTTATTACGTGTGTTTGCGCATAAGTATAAGCTTCTTCCAAATCCGTTATTTCTTTAAATGATTTGGTCTTTGTGTTCATTCCTGAAGTGAAGTATTTGAAATAGGTATCCAAGTCAATAGGATTACCTTCTATCATCGATGAATATACTACAGATGCTTTTTTTATAAAACTAAAGTCTGTATCAGCTCTTTTTAATTTGTTAAAATGCTTCACTAATGTAAGTTTCTGAGCTTCTTTATATCTCGGATATATATTTACCGGTATGATTTGCAATCTATTCATCTTGAAAAGTTTTTACAAAAATACTAATTATAAAAAAACGCCTTTATCGGCGTTTTTTTTTTCTTACTCTGCGTCAATAATATTCATTCGTTCCTCCCGCTCCTGCCGGTATGTAATTTTATTACTATAAACTTTTATGTCCTATTATTTTGCAAGCTATATCTGTATAACATTTTTACCACCAGCTTCAAACTGGTGGTAGCGGGGTGTTGTATTCCGAATCACTTTGCTCTCGGGACAGGCTGTGCCCGGTGTATCTTCTATCGAAAACGGCAAAACTTGATAGATTATTACCTTCGTTTTATGTTAAACTTTATAGGAAAATATTGTCCGCTATAAGTTTTGATTACCGGCATATCATAATTATTAAATTCTTTTTCATCTGCCGATATTAACACAAATGCTTTTTTTTCTTTCATGAAAAGACGAACAAAATTTAATAAAAAATTACACTTTCTGTAGAAAATCCGGCTGTATCAATAATAAAATATTCATACTTATACAAATTTTTAATTATAGCATAAATTGTTGCTAAACCAATATTAACTCTTCATTTTTGCTTCAAAGAAAATAAATACTGCATATTCAAATGATTGTCTTTTTTTATTCTATGATTTTCTAATATGAATTTTTCAGGCACACCCATGAAAAATATGCTGTTAAGTTCTTTTTTTTTAATTTAATATTTCAATACTATATTTTGTATTATTTACCAAAATTATTGAAGAAACTAATTTTTTTAAATTTATGCGTGTATTGTTTACTTTTATCTCCATATCGTAAGAAATTTAATAAAAGTATATCCGTAATCTTTAACCGATGTAACCGGCATGAAGCTACCATTGAGGCACTTTCATATCTCCTTTATTATCAAAGGCAATAATGCCTTTTTCGTAATCTTGAATAGGCGCATCTCCTTCTAACAAGATATTGGAACCTTTATTAAAATCATTGCAAGCAACAATTACTTTATCCATAAACCAACCATCCATAAAAGATACAAAATCATGAAAAACATTTTTTAGTATAACAATAGGACGTTTATTGTGTCCGCCTTCGGCTAAATCAAACCGAGAATGTATTGTTAAATTAATAATATTTAATCCCCCTATAAAGTAGGCGGCATGCGATTCCAATCTTTTTATCTCGCAGTTCAGTATATCAAATGTACCTAAAAATTGGGTTAACGGAATATCTAAATTTTCAATAAAGCAACTATCAAATACAATATTACAAATTAATATTAGTGTTGAGACTTATTCTGCCAATGATATGTAGGTTTGAAAATATCAGGTCTTGTTCTTTCTCGGCACTTTCTATTTTTGAAACTATTTTGTTTGCTACTATTTTTTTCATCTTTATGGGATATTACCAACCCTCATAATCAAAGTGTTCTAAGATATAATCAGGCACTAATAATATTTTGCCCCAAAAAACAAAGCAAGGGTTTTTAGTCGTTCATTGACAATAAAAATTCTTCGTTGTTTCGGGTTTCTTCAATTCTTTCTTTAACAAATTCCATGGCTTCAATAGGGTTCATATCTGCCAAGTAGCGACGAAGCAACCACATGCGTTGTACGGTTCGTTCATCGTGAAGCAAGTCATCTCTGCGCGTACTCGAATTTTTAATATCGATAGCCGGATAAATACGTCTATTTGCCAAGTTTCTGTCTAATTGCAGTTCCATGTTGCCGGTTCCTTTAAATTCTTCAAAAATAACTTCGTCCATTTTTGATCCGGTATCTATCAGTGCGGTGGCAATAATGGTAAGCGATCCTCCTTCTTTGATATTTCGAGCGGCGCCAAAAAACCTTTTGGGTTTGTGCAAGGCGTTCGAATCGACACCACCGGATAAGACCCTGCCCGACATAGGTTGCACGGTATTGTAGGCACGAGCCAATCGGGTAATGGAGTCTAATAAAATAACGACGTCCATACCGCTTTCTACCATACGTTTGGCTTTTTCGATTACGATATTTGCCACTTTTACATGTTTGTCGGCAGATTCGTCAAAAGTTGAAGCGATGACTTCACCGGTTACACTCTGTTTCATATCGGTAACCTCTTCGGGACGTTCGTCAATTAACAAGATCATTTGATATACTTCGGGGTGGTTGGCAGCTATGGCGTTTGCCAAGTCTTTGAGCAATATGGTTTTACCGGTTTTGGGTTGGGATACGATCATGGCACGTTGTCCTTTGCCGATAGGTGCAAACAAATCGACGATACGAGTTGATAACGTACTTCTCCGACCGGCAATATTGAGTTTTTCGTCGGGAAAAAGCGGGGTTAAATGTTCAAAAGCCACGCGGTCGCGCACAATGGCAGGATCTTGGTTATTTATTTTTAAAACTTTAAGTAAAGGATAATACTTTTCGCCTTCTTTGGGAGGTCTGACCACTCCCAAAACGGTGTCGCCGGTTTTTAATCCGAAAAGTCTGATTTGGGAAGGAGATACGTAAACATCGTCGGGTGAACTCAGGTAGTTAAAGTCTGCCGAACGCAAAAATCCGTATCCGTCTTGTAAAATTTCCAAAACACCTTCGGCTTCAATAATGCCGTCAAACTCAAATTCTTCTTCTTTTTGATTTTTTTGATACTTATTGTTACGTTGTTTGTGTTGATTTTTATTTTTGTTTGAAACGTGTTCCGGTTGGGTTTTGTTGGGATCTTTTTTTTCTTCGATTTGAGTTGTTAATTCGCTTTCTTCCGATTTAATATCTTGATTTTCGGTTGTTTTCTTTTTTCTTTTCTTTTGAGGTTTATTTCCGCTTGTTTTTTCTCTTTTTTCTTCGACTTGGATTTGTTCGGTTTGTTTTTCTTCTTTTTGTTCCAAAACCGGTTCGTCGGTTTGTTTTTTAATACGCGGTCGTCCTCTTTTTTTGCCGGTTTTGGTTTTGTTTTCGGTTTCCTTTTTAACGGATTCATTTTTTTCCGTTTTCAAATTATTTTCGGAAGGCGGTGTTTGATTTTTGGGACGTCGTCCTCTTTTTTGAACTGTATTTTCGCGTTGTAAACTTTCAAAATCTATGGCAGCCGAACGTTTTTTGACTTCTTCGGGATTGTCGGCTTGAAAATCCAAAATTTTGTAAATCAGTTCCATTTTTTTTAAATGGTAGTATTTTTTAATACCTATGGCTTTGGCTATCTCTTGTAGCGCTGCCAATTTGAGTTGTTTTAAAGCTTCAATGTCAAACATATAAAAGTGTATTTTGTTTGTTGATTTTATTTAAAGAAATAATTTTAAGAAAGGGATTCTTATGGTCAAAATTGCGACAAACTGCCGTAATAGCGTAGTAAATACTTTGCAATAATAGTAATTTTTTTTTATTCCGTAACAATTTTATCTTATTTTTGTTCAAAATTTAACGTTATGCTACAACGAATTCAATCGGTTTATATGTTTGTTGCCTTTATTTTGACGGCTTTTTATGCTTATATGGGCTACTTGGGTTTGATTTATCCCAATTGTTTAAAATATACGGTATTGGGCGGTTTGACCGCAATTATTATTTTGACCGGTATTTTTTTGTATAAAAACAGAATGTTGCAAGTCAAGTTAAATTATTTTTCTATCTTTGTACTAATCGTTTTACTGGGTTTATCTATCTATCAAAACGGGTTCTTATCCGGAGAAAAGCAATTTTCCGAGAAGGATATTAAGTTATTAGTTCCGGTCATTTCTATCGTTTTTTTGCTTATCGCCAATAAGTATATCAAACGGGACGAAAGACTTGTAAAATCTGTGGACAGGATTAGATAAACTCATTTGGGTTCATATCAAAAGCCATTCTGTTGAGAGTGGCTTTTTTTTGTATTTTTGTTGCCTATGAAGTGTGTTAAATTTTGCATATTATATTTTTTAGTTTTCATATTGCACGAATTTACTTGTGCGCAAAATCCGCAATTGGCTCAAAAATATTTGGAAGAAGGGGCGTTTGACAAAGCTCAAAACGAATATCGTTTGTTGCTCGACAAATTTCCTTACAAAGACGATTATCTTTTCAATTTGATTAAAGCCTATCAAGCCCAATCAAAATTTGAACAGGTCGAAAAACTGCTCAAAAGCCGACACCCTAAACAAAAACCTCAATATTGGGTATATTTGGGCTACAATTATCAAATTCAAAAAGATACCGCCAAAGCTCAAAAATATTATAACAAAGCTGTCAAAGCCGTTCAAAAACGTTCGTATTATGCTTATGCCGTTGGCGATGCTTTTAAAAAATTGTATTTGTTGGACTATGCGTTACAAACTTATGAAACTGCCATGCAAAGCGGAAAAAATAATTTTTATATGCAAATGGCTTTGATTTATGCCGAAAAAAACGAACCGGACAAAATGGTGCACTATTTTTTGAATTTAGCCGAAACATCTGCTACGTATCAAGCTCGTATCAAATATTATTTGTCGCAATACATCACTTCCGATCCTGAAAATCAAGTCAATGTTATTCTAAAAAATCAATTGATCGAAAAAATCAAAACCACTCATGCTACACCTTGGTATCGTTTGTTGCAATGGTTATATGTGCAACAAAAAGAATACAAAAAGGCTTTTTTGCAGCTCAAAAGTTTGTATCGCAAGGGCGAAACCGACCCGAGCGAAATATATCAACTGGCAAATACCGCCAACTTTGAAGGCCAACCAAAAGCCGCTCGAAGAATGTATAACTTTATAATCGAACAAAAAAACGCCGGTCAATATGCCGAATTGAGCAAATTGGCATTGATAAAAATGGATTTGAAGCATGTTTTGTCCGGTGAACAAATAAACGAATTACAACAACAGTTTGACCGGTATTTGCACGAAAATTGGTCGGATAATAATTTGGTAAAACTTCAAATATTGTATGCCGATTTTTTAGCCTTTCACCAAAAACAAATTCAACAGGCTTTGGATTTGCTTTCAAAACTCGATAAACAACCGCTTAATAAAAAACTAAAAGCCGAAGTACAACTTAAAAAAGCCGATATCTTATTGTACGACAAACAATTTAACCGTGCTTTGATTTTATACACACAAGTTCAACTCGATTTTCCCAACCACCCTACCGGACACAAAGCAAGTTTTGATATAGCACGAGCTTCTTTTTTTCAAGGTGATGTCGATTGGGCACACGGACAACTAAAAGTAATTAAATCGGTAACGGACGACTTGATTGCCAATGACGCCATAGCTTTGGATTTGATTATTGTCAATAACAAAGAAGAAAACGACAGTTTGCAAACCGGACTAAAAATGTTTGCGCGAGCCAAATTTGAAATTTTTAGAAAAAATATACCGGTTGCTTTGCAAATACTCGATAGTTTAAAACAAAATTACAAAGGACAATTGATATACGACGATGCTCTTTGGACACAAGCACAACTTTATGAAAGACTTCATAAAACCGAGGCTGCTCTTCGTAACTATCAAGCCATAATCGACAATCAAACCGAAGATTTATATGTCGATGATGCCTTATATCGTATGGCTTTGATTTATGAAACGCTGGGCAATGACGAACAAGCAAAAAAATTGTTTAAAAAAATAGTTATTGAATATCCCGCCAGTTTTTGGTATGTCGATGCTCGAAAGCATTTTCGCAAGTTGCGTGGCGACCATTTAAATTAATACGGGTCTGTCTCCGATTAATCAAATTACTTTTTTATTTTTGCACCATTAAATTTTTTTTGTTATGAATAACTTTGTCGAAGAACTGAAATGGCGCGGTCTGTTACACGATATGATGCCCGGAACCGAAGATTTGTTAAAAGGTAAACAAGTAACCGGTTATATCGGTTTTGACCCGACTGCCGATTCGTTACATATAGGTAGTTTGGTTCCTATTTTGATATTGATGCACTTTCAACGTGCCGGACACAAGCCGGTTGCTTTGATAGGAGGTGCCACCGGTATGATTGGAGACCCTTCGGGCAAGTCCAAAGAACGAAATTTGCTCGATGAAGAAACTTTAAATAAAAATGTCGAAGCCATAAAAAAACAACTGGCTCAGTTTATCGATTTTGATGCCGAAGACAATCCGGCGGTTTTGGTAAACAACTACGATTGGTTTAAAGATATTTCGTTGATTGACTTTGTGCGAAATATAGGAAAACATATTTCGGTCAATTATATGATGGCAAAAGATTCGGTCAAAAAACGACTAAATCCCGCACACGACGATAGTTCGGGCATGTCTTTTACCGAATTTACCTACCAACTTTTTCAAGGATATGATTTTTTGTATTTGTATCGCAATCTCAACTGCGAATTACAAATGGGCGGAAGCGACCAATGGGGTAATATGACCACCGGAACCGAATTGATAAGACGGGTGGACGGCGGCAAAGCTTATGCCTTGACCGTTCCGTTGATTACCAAAGCAGACGGAGGTAAATTCGGAAAAACCGAACAAGGCAATGTGTGGCTTAGTGCCAAATATACCTCTCCTTACAAGTTTTATCAGTTTTGGATAAATACCTCTGATGAAGATGCCGAAAAATATATCAAAATATTTACATTTCTTGATAAAGAAACTATCGAAAAATTGATAGCCGAACATAAAGAATCTCCACATTATAGGATTTTGCAAAAAAAATTGGCGCAAGAAGTAACCCGAATGGTGCACGGCAAAAATGCACTTCAAAAAGCTATTGATGCCAGTAATATTTTGTTTGGAAAAACTACGTCGGAAGCTTTAAAATCCTTAGATGAACAAACCTTTTTAGATGTATTTGAAGGCGTTCCTCAAGGTGAAATATCTCGTGCCAAATTAGAAAAAAATATTGAAATTGCCGCCGCCTTGTTCGAATCCGGTTTTTTAAACTCGGGTAATGAAGCTCGTAGAGCTTTAAAAGAAAATTCGGTTTCGGTAAACAAAGAAAAAGTAACTGCCGATAAAAAATTAACGCCCGAAGACTTAATCAGCGACAAATATATTTTGTTGCAACGCGGAAAGAAAAAATATTTTTTGTTGATTGTTAAGTAATTGATGCTACTGTTATTCGAGTGGATTTTTGATAAACTGATGATGTGATAAATCGATGATGTGATGAACAGAAGCTTCGGGAGATAAACCGATATGCCAATACTTCAAAACATGTTTCATAAGACACCCGTTGAAACGGGTAATAGTGTCTGTCGAAGTGTGTCATTCGAAACGGAGCAAAGCGATTGTATCATTCAGAACGAAGCAACAGCGAAGTGAAGAATCTAAATCTATGAACCGACACAAAATCAAAAGATTGCCACGGCGCTCGCGCCTCGCACCTCGCAATAACAACGCACTGTTAATCAATATGTTAAATAACAAAGCGTGTCATTTTGAACGCAGAGAGAAATCTTTATTTACCAAATCGATTTGGTATTAATTACCGTCTATAAGGTGTCTTTTTTATGGTAATTTGCAATATGCTTTTGACCGGTGAGATGTCTCTGTCTGGTTTTTTGTTTATACTGAATGTATTGATGACCTTCAAATTCAAATACATTGCCGTTTGTTAAATTGTATAGGCGGATATGTGCATCGTCTAATACGGTCAATTTAAAACTTTCGTTGGTGTTGTTGATGTCATAATACAAAACCAGTTTTTTAATATTATCGTTGTGTGTATTAAAAACATCATACACACCGGTATAATCCCAATATATTTGTCCTGTCGGGGTAGCGGGTATGCTTTCGGAAGAAGCAAAAGCATTTTGGTTTCCTCTTACAAAAAATTGCAAATGATTTTCCGCTAAAAACACTCCCGAAGTTGCTACTATATCTTGCGATATTTTGCTCCAGGCTTCGTATTCTTGTAAAAAATATACTATATTGTCATAGAACAATTTGTCGTAGTCGAAGTTGTATTTTTGGTATCCGATCAAAAAATATTGCACATTGTTGGCACGATTTATCAAAGTTATTTCGTTGCTTGATATTTGTTGAACTTCAAAAACGGCGGTTCCGTAAACATCGTCATTGATTTCTAACGAGGCGGTTCTTTCAAATGTTCGATATATACCTATATTTATGCCGTATCCGTTACCGGTATATCCCAATCCAACCATGTTGTTATTGGCATATACTTCGCCCGTTGGCATAAAACTCATGGTAAAGGCTCTTGAAACAAAAGGAATATCGCCGGTTCCGGTGGTTTTGTCAATATCGACATACCATAAATCAAACGATTGCAACAAATCGGCAAGTAAAATACCTTCGTTATAATCGGGGTCTAACCGGTCATCGCGGTATTCCCACCGGCATGACGAAAGTGTTATACTTATCAAAAATAATATAAAAACAATTTTTTTCATCAATATCATACAGGCAAACTGTATGCCAAAAAAATTGATGGTTTTCGATAAAGGTTT
This sequence comes from Flavobacteriales bacterium, assembly GCA_027065715.1. GTDB lineage: Bacteria > Bacteroidota > Bacteroidia > Flavobacteriales > Flavobacteriaceae > WGBX01. The sequence goes on along the minus strand of JAMONO010000009.1, from coordinate 6,936 downwards.
TTTTTTCGGGGGTAAATCGGCATCGGGCATTATCACGTTATACAGCCTAACTAATACCCGAAAATATAAAAAAGGCTGTCCACAGACAGCCCCTTATAAAATTTGTTAATAAAGAAAAACTATTTGTTTTCTTCTTTGGTTTGCTCTTTACCTTCTTTAAAAAGTTCTTTTTGAATGATTTCGTCATAAATATTTTCGGGCAAAGCACCGGGTTGCATCATGGGAGTTCCTTCAACGGGAATAAACAATATGCTGGGGATACTTCTGATTCCGAACATACCGGACAATTCGCGTTCTTTTTCGGTATCCACTTTATAAACTTTTAGTTTACCTTCGTATTTGTTTGAAAGGTTTTCCATAATAGGTGCGACCATTTTACAAGGTTGGCACCAGTCCGCCCAAAAATCTACGATAGCAGGTACATCACCTTTGTATTTCCATTCTTTTTCGTTTTCGTAATCAAAAATTTCGTCTTTAAATTTTTGCAATGTCAATTCAATTGTTGGCATAATTCTTTAATTTTTAATGAAGTGCAAAGATAGTGTTTTTTGTATGCCTTTGTCAAGTCTTTTGACAAAAAAACTTAACTTATTCATTTAGAGATATTTAAAACTATTTTGAAGGTATTAATCGGTTTGAGACAGCCACTTGTATTTGACCAAAATAGTCAAACCTGCCAGTGCCGTTACGATATTGGTAACCGGATATGACAACCATATACCCCTGACTTGCAACGAGGTATGATACGACAAATAATAAGCCAAAGGAAAACGCAATATCCAGACCGAAAACAATGCCAACAACATGGATATTTGGGTTTTGCCGGCACCTCTAAACGCTCCTATCAGCACAATTAAAATACCCAAAAATCCGAAAGAAACTGCCAAATGTTTGATAAAAATACTGCTCTCGGCAATGGTCAGTGTGTCGTCGGGAATAAAAATACGAGCTATTACAGGAGCATACAAATAAAACAAAATACCGAAAAAACTCAATATTCCAAAGGCAATAGACAAGCTCAATTTTAAGGTTTTTTTAACCCGTTCATGTTCCTTTGCGCCTATGTTTTGTCCGACTAAGGTCGAAGTAGCCATACCCAAACCAAAGGCGGGAATAATAATAAAGCTCAAAATACGACTTCCAATTCCGTAACTAGCCAGTGCCAAGGTTCCGAAATGTGCCACCAACATTACCATAACAAAAATACCCGTAGCCCTGCTTATTTGTTCTATGGAAACGGGCATGCCCAATCGAAACATTTGCTTAATCAAAGTATAATCGGGTAAAAAATCTTTGATTTTGACATGAATACCTTTGTGTCCTTTAAGCATAAAATACAAACTGATTACAGCTCCCAACAATTGGGTTAAAATTGTTGCAATAGCTGCTCCCCGTACGCCATAAGGGTTTAAAATACCTTTCCAACCGAATATAAACAAAGGATCCAAAGCGAGGTTTAACAATACCGTAGCCAACACGATGTAAAAAGGCAAAATTACATCACCTACACTACGCATCAAAGATTGAAAAGTTACATATATAAACATGGCTGGCAAACCCAAAAAACTGATTTTGAGATAAGCAACCGCTTCGGCAAAAACCTCGGGGCTCGATTTCATTATGCCCACCAAAACGGGGGTGGTTACATATCCGGCAAGTGCCAATAATAACGATGCAAAAAAAACACTAAAAAAAGTTTGCGAAGAAATATGCGTAACCGCTTGCATATCTTGCGCACCTTTTCGTTTGGCAACCAATATGGAGCCGGCAACCGCCAAACCAGAACCCAAGGAAATAATGATAAAAATAATGGGAAAACTCAATGAAACCGCTGCTACCGAAATTTTGCCCAAGCGTCCCACCCAAAAGGTGTCGATTAAATTATATGCCGTTTGCAATATATTGGTCAATATCAATGGTATGGAAAGCCTGATAAGCGCTTTTATAATAGAACCCTGAGTTAGTATGTTGGCTTTGTTATTTTTCAAGTTACGAAAATTTTATCGGATTAATTCAATTTAAACCGCACGTTCAAATCTTCCAAAAGTTTAACCAATTCGGGAGTTACTTTTATGCCCATTTTGGAAGAAACCGGAATACTTAAATTGGGCTCTTGTCTGTCAATTAAATTAATTTTTAAAGTTTGTTTACCTTTAAATCGGGCGATTTGGCGGTATAAATCATCGGTAAATTCTTTGTTGACAGTATCGGCAAAAAGATTGATAGCCAAGTTTTTGGGTGTTTTTTCAAAAACTTCGTTTAACAAACTAATTTCCGACACATTAACTCTAATTTGATTGGGATTGTAATAAGGTCTGAATACTTTCATTTTGACCAAGACAAAAATTTTGGGCACAAAAAAACGGGCAAATTTAAGATAGTCTTCATTCCACAAGTCCAAAGTAATGCTGTCGGTATAATCTTCTATGGTCAGTTCGCCTTTTTGTTTGCCGTTGCGAGTTTCAAAGTTTCTGGCACCGACCACCATACCGCCTATATAAATATCTTTGTTAATCATTTGTTCAAATTTGCGGTATTCGAGTTCTCGTTCGGCTTTTTCTTCTTCGCTTTCCAAGAGTTCTTCGCCTTCTTGTTTGTTTTCGTCATCTTTTTTACCGCTAAGAGTTTGTATCATTTCGTTGACAAAATGAATGGATTTTTGGGTATAATACTTGTATTCGATTCGTAAAGTATCCAACGGGTGCCCGGAGAGATAAATACCGGTAACTTCTTTTTCTTTTTCGAGTTTTTGCAAATAGGTCCAAGGTTCGCATCGAGGTATTTCGGGTTCGGGTATTTGCACTTCTTCCGAATTGCCGAAAAGAGAAGTTTGCATAGCTTCTTGATTTTTTTTGTAATTGTTTCCGAATTTGATGGCTTTTTCTATGAATGTAGTTCCGCCGGTTTCTTGAAAATATTGGGCTCTGTGAGTACCTTCAAAACAGTCAAAAGCTCCTGCTTTTACCAGTGTTTCAATAGTTCGTTTATTTACGGCACGCAAATTGACCCGTTTGATAAAATCAAAGAAACTTTTATAGTTTCCGTTGTTACTTCTTTCTTCGATAATGGCGGTAACCGCCGATTGTCCCACTCCCGAAGCACCTCCCAATCCGTAACGTATGTTTCCTTCATTGTTTACCGTGTAAAGATAATTGGATTCGTTGATGTCGGGAGGCAATACTTCTATACCCATTTTGCGGGTTTCTTCCATCAAGAATGAAAGTTTTTTGGCGTCTTTTAGGTTGTGAGACAAAACCGCTGCCATGTATTCGGACGGATAATTGGCTTTGAGGTAAGCCGTTTGATATGAAATAAAGGCATAACTTACTGCGTGCGAACGGTTAAAAGCGTATGAAGCGAAACTTTTCCAGTCTTCCCATATTTTTTCCAAGACATCTTTGGGGTGTCCGTTTTTGACGGCACCTTCTATAAATTTCGGATACATTTCCGCCAAAAGTTGATGATTTTTCTTTCCCATGGCTTTTCGCAACATATCGGCTTGTCCTTTGGTAAAGTTTGCCAATTTTTGCGACAACAACATTACTTGTTCCTGATAGATGGTTATACCATAGGTATTTTTTAGGTATTCTTCCATTTCGGGCAAATCGTAAGTTACGGGTTCTTGTCCGTATTTGCGTCGGATGTAACTGGGAATTTTTTCCATAGGTCCCGGTCTGTATAGGGCTACCATGGCAATAAGGTCTTCGAATTCGGTTGGTCGCAAATTCATCAAATGTTTTCGCATACCGTCCGATTCAAATTGAAAAACCGTAGCGGTTTGTCCGCGTTGAAAAAGTTTGTAGGTTTTTTCGTCGTCCAAAGGCAGGTTGTCAATATCTATTTCGATACCTTGACGTTCTTTGATAAGTTGCAAGGCGTCGCGTATAATGGTCAGGGTTTTGATGCCTAAAAAATCCATTTTGAGCAGTCCGGCTGATTCTACCACCGAATTGTCAAATTGCGTAACATACATATCGGAACCTTTGGCGGTGGTTACCGGTACGACTTTGTCGAGTTCGGTTGGTGCAATAATAAAACCACAGGCGTGTAAGCCCAGATTACGTAGCGAGCCTTCGAGTTTGCCGGCGGTTTGTATGGTTTTAGCCGCATCGTCGGTTCCTTGTGCTATGGTTGCCAGTTCGATGGCTTCGGTAAATATTTCGGGGCGTTTGGTTTTTTCTTTGATTTTTTCTTCATCATTTTTGAGTATCAAGTCGAGCGATACGTGAGCTTTTTTTGCTAATTTGTCGGTTTCGGACAAAGGAAATTCGGTTACGCGACCGGCATCTCTAATTGCCGATTTGGCAGCCATGGAACCGTAGGTTATGATTTGCGCCACTCGTTCTTTTCCGTATTTGTTTATAACATATTCGATTACTTTTTCGCGTCCTTCGTCGTCAAAATCCATATCGATATCGGGAAGAGATACTCGTTCGGGATTGAGAAAACGTTCAAAAAGCAACTGGTATTTGATGGGATCGACATTGGTAATTTCCAACACATAAGCGACTGCTGAGCCGGCGGCTGAACCTCTGCCGGGACCACAAACTACGCCCATTTTTTTGGCTTCTTTGATAATATCCTGCACTATGAGAAAGTAACCGGGGTAACCGGTTTTTTCGATGGTTTCCAATTCAAATTCGAGTCGTTCTTTGATTTCGGGGGTTATTTTGCCCCAACGTTTTTTGGCACCTTCATAAGTAAGGTGTCGCAAGTAGGCATTTTCGCCTCTTTTGCCGCCGTCCAGTTCATCTTCGGGATGTATAAATTCGGCAGGAATATCAAACTTGGGCAACAAAACGTCTCTTTTGAGTTTAAAAACCTCTATTTTATCGACTATTTCTTGGGTATTGACAATTGCTTGGGGCAAGTCGGCAAAAAGTTGTTTCATTTGTTCGGGCGACTTAAAATAATATTCGCTGTTGGGCAAACCGTAGCGAAAGCCGCGCCCTCTTCCAATGGGGGTAGATTTTTTTTCATTGTCGCGAATACACAACAACACGTCTTGTGCATCGGCATCATCTTGATGTATATAATAAGTGTTGTTGGTTGCGACAAGTTTAAGGTGGTGTTTTTTTGAAAAATCAACCAAGACATTATTAACGTGGTTTTCGTCGTCCAAGCCGTGTCGCATGATTTCCAAATAATAATCGTCGCCAAAGAGTTTTTTCCACCAAAGCAGTGCTTCTTCGGCTTGTTTATCGCCCATTTGCAATATTTTTTGAGCTATTTCGCCTCCCATGTGTCCGCTTAGAACTATGAGATTGTCTTTGTATTTTTCGACCCAATCGCGACCGATACGCGGCACATAATAAAAACCTTCGGTATGGGCAACGGAAGTTAATTTTATCAAATTTTGATAACCTTGTTTGTTTTTTGCCAAAAAAACAGTTGTATAACCGTTGTCTTTTATATCTTTTTTGATGTGGTCGTCCACTACATTGAGTTCGACGCCCACTATGGGTTTGATTTGTTTGTTTTGAGGTTTGTCTTTATTGTATTTTTCAAGCGCCGAAACAAAATGAAAAACCCCCATCATATTGTTGATGTCGGTAATTGCAACCGCCGGCATACCGTATTCGGCGGTTTTTTGTATCAGGGCATCGATTTTGGTGGTTGATTGCAAGACCGAATATTGGGTATGATTGTGCAGGTGCGAAAAAGTTACATCCGACAGAGAAACCTGATTGGTTTCGGAAGTTTCCGTTTTGTCGGTTTGTTGTTTTTGTTTTAATTCGGCGCTTTTTTTCTTAAAACTGACATGTTTTAGTCCGATTAATTGAAAGGTTTTGGGATTTTGTTGTTGAAATTTTTGTAAATATCCCGGTTCTTTATGCAGTTCGGTTTCAGAATAATGTCCGATGCGTATCAGTTCTAAAAAAGCTCTTGCCGTTGCTTCGACATCGGCGGTTGCATTGTGAGCTTCGGCAAAATCTTCGTTAAACAAAAAGCGGTATAGTTCGCCGAGTTTGGGCAATTTGAATTTGCCGCCGCGTCCACCGGGCAATTGACACAATCGGGCGGTTTTTTCGGTCATGGTATCGAGCATGGGTTTTTGCATCAAGTTGGTTTCGATACCTTTGCGATAAAATTCGGCGCCGGTTACTTTTTGGTCAAATTCGATATTGTGTCCTACGATAAATTCGGCTTTATCGAGTGCGGTATTAAATTTATGCAAAACTTCGGACAAATCGTGTCCTTCCGACATTGCCAGTTCGGTAGAGATGCCATGTACTTGTTCGGATTGAAAAGGGATGTTAAAACCTTCGGGTTTGATTAAATAATCTTGTTGTTCGATTAAGTTGCCCGTATCGTCGTGCAATTGCCAGGCAATTTGTACCACTCTGGGCCAATTGTCCGATTGAGAAACGGGGGCTTTAAAATCTTTGGGCAATCCGGTGGTTTCGGTATCAAAAATCAAATACATAGCAACACAATTTACTGATTAACAGATATTTAAAAACTACTTACAAACAAACCGAAGCAGGTTACAAAGTTAGGAAATAAAGCCGATGATATGGAAAATAGTTATTAACAATTGAGGAAATATTAGAATAAAGAGAGAAAAAAACGGCTTGAAAAGAGAAGAATTTTCAATGAAATACGAATTTGCCATTATTGTGAACATAAAAAATAATTAAAATATTTTATAAAAAAATACATAAATATTAAAAAACAAAAAAGCAAAACAATGTATATTAATAATGTTTCAAAAATTAAAAAAAATTTTCTTACCGTTTTTCAATTTACTTTTTTTATTAAAAAAATATGCTAATTTGGGGCATAAAAAAAACACAACAATATGAAAAAGATTTTATTAGTGTTAATCGTAATTCCTGTTTTAGCCCCCTAAAAACACGGATAAGATTATAGTTAAATAAATGTAATAATTTTGGAAAAGAATAAAAAAAAATAAAAAAACTAAATACACACTTT
>JAMONO010000008.1 GCA_027065715.1 Flavobacteriales bacterium | reverse complement strand
CATCATACCTTGGTCGCCTGCCCCTTGTGCTTCTTTGGTTTCACGCACTACACCTTGATTGATATCTTCGCTTTGATCGTGTATGGCAGACAAAACGCCCAATGATTTGTAGCTGAAATAATAATCATCTTTATCGTAACCTATTTTTTTAATGGTATCGCGAGTTATTTTTTGCACATCGACATAAGTCTTGCTTTTTACTTCGCCGGCTACCACTACTTGACCGGTAGTTACCAGTGTTTCGATGGCAACTTTTGATTCGATATCAAAAGCTAAAAAATTGTCGAGCAAATGGTCGGAAATTTGATCGGAAACTTTGTCGGGGTGTCCTTCGGACACTGATTCTGATGTAAATAAATATGACATATCACATTGTTTTTAAAGATTTATAATTTACAAAGACAACGGATAAGACTTGATGCAGTTGCATTTTAGCATTTTTTTAAAAGGTTGCAAGCAGCCAAATCCGTCCTTTGTAGCTAATTTGAAGCAAAGATAGTTTATTTGGAATGATTATAAAAGTTTTTTTTCTTTATTCTTTTAAATTTTCAAATATGATACCTTTTGAAAAAGTTTTTTGTTTAATATCGGGAAAAATTTGGTTTAGTTCGTCGGGGGAAGTCAAAAAAATACGATCGTCATGTTTGTCAAAATAAATAATAACCGCTTTGTGTTGCAACACTCTTTTTTTCATCAGTTCCAATTGTTTATTGTAATCCGGATTACGAAGTGTGCTTTTAGGGTCGTATTTAAAAGGCAAAGATTGTAAATGATTGTCTTTTTGCATATATTCGGGAAAAACGTCAGGTGTATTGGTATAAATATATAAATAGGAGGTTTGTAAATAAGTTTCCAGTCCTTTCATATAGTTTTTTTCTTCGACCAAAATATTAAGTTGTGCAAAAAATACCAGATGCGAAGCAAAAATCAATGCCAACAATAATCCGATATATTTTTTCATTCGTTTTTTAAAACTTTTTGACAACAAAAGTGCCACCATTATAACAAAGGAAAAATATACCGGCAATAACATACGCCAATCATAAGAAGTAGTATGGTCAAATAAAAAAACCGTTGCGGTTATAAACAGCAAATAGCCTATAAAATTAAACAACCAAAGCCATGTATCATCTTGATGAAGCAAAACAACAACTTGTTTTCTGTTTTTGTTCATTATCCAAGCCAATAGAACAAAAGCAGGGAGCACAAAATAAGGTGTAAATCCGGGTGAAAGCCAATTTGAAATACTGATAATCAAATCTTTAAGATGAAACTTATTAGGTGGATGTATTACTAATTTTCGTCCCATTGTTAAAGAACGATTTAAATAAAGGACTGCATACCAAGTTCCGAAAACAATGGAAGGCGGCAACAAAAAAGCAAAAATTCTATGATAAGAAATTTTGTAACGGTATAAAATCCACAAAATCCAAAGACTTTCGGAAAAAAGCAAACCCAAAGCGGCATAACGCGTTAGCAACATAAAACCCATAAACAAACCTGCCCGCCACAAATACTTGTTTTTGCGATACTTATACCATTTTAACAAAGCATAAATATGTGCCGAAAACAGCGGCAAAAAAATTTGTTCACTCAAAGCAATCAAATAGATTACATAGGTAGAAGAAAACCAAAACAAAAGCAAAATTCCCAAACGCCATACCGGTTTTAAATCGTAAAAACGCAATATCTTGTCAAATAAATACAAAAACAACAACAATGAAAAATAAGAAACCAGTCGAACCGAAGCATAAGAACTCAGACCGGTGAGTAGTTGAACCAAAGCAATAAACAAACTATACAACGGCGGATAAAACGAATAAATTTGATGAGGATTTTCGGCTAAGTAATATCCTTTACCGGCGGATAAGTTTTTTGCCAATTCCAAATAAATATAACTATCTGAAAAATATTTAACGGGAAAAAAGTGTGTATAAACCCAAAAATGAATGGAAATCAATAGCAACAAAATCGTCAAATACAAATTTCCGTTTTGTCTGATTTTGTATAGGATTTGAAAGTTCATTATCAATTAATTTCAATTTATTTACAAAATTAAATCATAGTTATTTTGTAATTTATTAATAAGTTTTTGCTTTCAATTCGTTGTTCCACAACAAAAAAGCATTGAAAGCCAAGGCTTGCATTTCATCTTCGCCCGGATAAATATATACCGGTGCAATAAAGTTAATATATTTTTTTATTTCACCTGTAATAAATTGTGAATGTGCCACCCCTCCGGTTAGCAAAATTGCATCGACATTTCCTTTGAGGACTACGGACATCTCTCCTATACTTTTGGCAATTTGATAAGCCATAGCAGATAATATTTGTTTTTTATCGGGTGTTAAGTTATTTTCTATTTTTCTTATGTTGTTGGTATTTAAATATGATACCAATCCGCCATTGCCCACGATCATTTTTTGGATTTCGGTTTGCGAATAACGTCCCGAAAAACAAAGTTTAACCAAATCACCCGCGGGTAAAGTTCCGCTTCGTTCGGGTGAAAAAGGACCTTCGCCGTCCAGTGCTTGATTGACATCAATTACACGCCCCTTTTGATGTGCTCCTACCGAAATTCCACCTCCCAAATGAGCCACTATTAAATTTAGTTCTTCATATTTTGCATGCTGATTTCGGGCAAAATTTCGGGCTACCGCTTTATGATTAAGCGCATGAAAAATTGATATGCGTTGAAATAACTTATGACCTGCATAACGGGCTATTTCTTGCATTTCGTCCACAACTACCGGATCGGCTATATATACCGGTATTTTATCTTCACTCAATTGGTAAGCTATAACTGCTGCCAAATTACTGGCGTGTTGTCGGGGTGCATGTCGAAGGTCATGTAACATTTTGTCATTTACGCGATAGACCCCCGACGCTACCGGACGAAGCAAACCGCCTCTACTCATTATCATATCCAAACCGGTAGGCTCAAAACCGTTTTTTTCTAACAAATCACGAATTAAAGTTTGTCGGTAAAATACCTGATTATCAAAATCTTGCATCTGTTCCAAAGTACCGGTATCATGCTCTATTTTTTCTTGCCAGAGAAGACTTTTGGCTTCAAAAACAGCAATTTTGGTTGAAGTTGAACCGGTATTGATAACCAAAATTCGAGGATTTTTCATTTGGATACGCTAAATTTTCTTTTGAATTAAAATCATATATTATTTACCGAAGCAGCCGCCAACAATATACTGTTGAGTTTGGTCTCTTCCGAATCGGCACGTGAGGTTAAAACAATAGGAAAATCGGCACCCAAAACAATACCCGCTACTTTGGCATTGGCAAAAGCTACCAGCGATTTATACAAAATATTACCCGATTCTACATTAGGAACCAGCAATATATCGGCATTTCCGGCAACATCGCCGCCCAATTTTTTTTGTTTTTTACTTTCCAAACTTATGGCATTGTCAAAAGCCAAAGGACCGTCAATTAAACAATTTTTGATTTGTCCGCGTCGTTGCATAATTGATAGCAAAGCTGCATCGAGTGTGGAAGGCATCTTTTCATTGACCATTTCAATAGCCGAAAGTGCGGCAATTTTGGGTTGTTGTATGCCTATTTTTCTGATAAAATTTACAGCATTTTCAACTATATGTACCTTGTGTTCCAAAGGCGGCAAAATATTTAAGGCTACATCGGTAATTGCCAAAAGCTTATGATAATTGGGTATTTCAAACAGAGCAAAGTGAGACAAAAACGACTTATGTCGCAAGCCGTATTCTTTGTTCAAAACGCCTTTGAGCAATGTAGCCGTAGTTACGTTTCCTTTCATCAAAATATCTGCTTGACCGCTTACCAACAGGGTTACGGCTTTTTTTACAATGGCTTTGTCTTCGCTTACGTCATAAATTTCGAACCGGTCTATTTTTTTACAATCGGTTGTCAGCCGGTATATCTCTTCTTTGCGACCTACCAAAACGGGTTCTATCACACCCATTTTGTATGCTTCTATAACTGCATCGATAGAATGTTCGTCGCCGGCTGCCGCCAAAACCAATTTTTTGGGTTTGTTTTTCAAAGCTAAGGCTTTTAAATCGGAAATTTTATTCAGTTCGTGTAACATGAAGTTGTTATTTTCAATTTTGACAAATTTACAACAATTTTGTGGTAATCGTCGAAAAAACCGAATAATTATAATAAAAGTCCGTTATGCAAGCCTTGTAATAGCACAACAGTGCCATATCAACATACGTGCCACTTATTTCTAAACATTTAGAGGGTATTTCGCAACTCGGTTCGGTATCATACTTAAAAAGGAATATTGCTTTGAAAAGTTTCAAAAAAATTACATAACTATTTTAAACACGAAACAAACACGAGGTAAGGTTGCGCAAATTCACCAAATCAAAACGGGTTATTAAAGCAATTCTTATACTATAACGGATTGAACGTGTAAATTAGGATACCGCACTTCTACTGTTTTGAAAAATTGGATGACGTCAAACACTACGTTTTAATAAATGAAAGAAAAAAAACACTTGTTTTGTTTGGTCAAATTGACTTGTTTATATCTGCCCGTCAATCAAATAATTCTCTTATATTTGTATCAAATTTATTCAAGAATGAAAAACAACTTGGCACATTCATATAAGAAAAAACTCAACCATATTACTACATTTATCTTTGACATAGACGGTGTTTTAACCGATGGCAAAGTTTATATACCCGATACGGGCAACCTGATACGTTCCATGCACACCAAAGACGGTTTTGCCATTAAAACGGCACTCAAAAAAGGTTACCGTGTAGCCATTATTTCGGGGGCACAAGACGAAAATGTCATACGACGATTGCAATATTTGAATATCAAAGACATTTTTATCAAAATTCAAAACAAATTACCCGTTTATAAAAAATACCTTAAAGACAATAATTTGCGTCCCGAAGAAGTTTTATATATGGGAGACGATATTCCCGATTTGCCTTTATTACAAAATGTCGGTTTGTCGGCTGCACCGCGCGATGCCGTTCAAGAAGTGCTTGAAACAGTCGATTATATTTCGCACCACAAAGGTGGTGAAACTTGTGTGCGTGACGTAATAGAACAAGTTTTGCGTGTACAAGGCAATTGGAAATTTAATACGGAACAAAATGAAACAGCAGCTAATTGATTTTGTTAAACAAATCCGTTGGAAAAACGTAGTTATTTATCTTTTGCTACAATTGTTATTGTATCATGTTTTTTATAATCTAAACATGTCTTTTACCAACGGTTGGCTTTTTTTGGTTTTATCCATGACTTTTTTCGGCATGTTCGGTAATTTGCAAAACAACCTACTCGACTACGAACCCGACAGTTTAAAACCCGATTTTAAACATTTTAACAAAACAACTTATCTTATTTGGGCAATCGTATTTTTAATTTTGGGGTTTATTTTCGGCTTTACGGCTTTTTATCAAACTTTTTCTCCTACCCTGCTTTATGCTGTTTTAAATGTACCTTTTTTGTTGAGTTTTTATAATTATATTTTAAAAAAATGGGTCTTGGCAGGCAATTTAACCATAGCTTTTTTAACGACCTTTGCTATTTATATACCAATTGCTTACACCAAAGGATTACAATTTGAAAGAACCGAATTTTATTTTTTGCTTTCTATGGCTTTTTTACTAAACCTGATGCGTGAACTGGTTAAAGATATGGAAGATATGCAATATGACAAATTACACGGCTATTACACCTTACCCATAATAAATTTTAAAGCAAGTTTAACACTTTTAATCGGATTGGAATTGGCTTTTTTTTACATTCTTTTTATATATAAAAACCAATTAAACAATTATATTTTTTACACCTTATTAACCACCGGATTTTTATCATTTATTTTATCGCTAAAATGTTTAATACAAAAAAATTATACCGACCTGAGCCGTCTGATCAAGCTAATGATGTTAATCGGTTACCTATCGGTTATATTTCTAACCGATTGAGACCGTTTTTCTATTCCGATACTTTTATTAATATGCAGTATATCTTCATCTTAACGGCATCATAAATATTGATTTTTTTATTATAAATATCTGATTTCTAATTATTTAAAAATATTTTATAATAGAAAAATAAAAATACAATAATTCTACTTCTTTTATGACAACATTCCAAAAATCTGTATTTTTGTCTGGTATGAAAAACAAACATATTTTAACGCCCGATTTCTTTGCTCGTGATACCCGTTTGGTGGCTAAAGATTTATTGGGTAAGGTATTGTATCATCAAACAAAAGACGGCTTGTATAAAGCCGTTATTACAGAAACAGAAGCTTATCACGGTACCGAAGATTTGGCTTGTCATTGTAGCAAAGGCTTCACACCTCGCACCGAAGTTATGTTCGGCTCGCCGGGGCACATATACATTTATTTGATATACGGCATGTATCAAATGCTCAACTTTGTTACTATGCCTAAGGGATTTCCGGCTGCCGTATTAATCAGGGGCGTTTCAGATTTGCAAATCAGTCGAAACGACAAACCTTTTGAAAATTTGCCCGTAAAAACCGACGGTCCCGGAAAACTAACCAAACAGATGCAAATCAAACGAGAGTTAAACCGCAAAAAACTCATTCCCGAAAACCATTTATGGGTTACCGATGAAGGTATAAACACTACCCGAAAACAAATTTTACAAACCAAACGAATTGGTATTGATTATGCAGGTGAATGGAAAGACAAACCTTGGCGTTATTTTATTGCAAAACAAAAAGAGAGATTTTGAAGTCTCTCTTTTTGCTGCTCTGTATAACACATTACCATTTTATCTTGCGTGACGCATACATTATTAACGCCAAAATAACAAACAAGCCAATACTTCCGGCCAACAAGGCATAATTTTCTAACTGAATAATTACAAAAATATATAAATACAATACACTTAAAGCCGAAAAAATATAGCCCATAAACTTTTTGGAATTTAAAATGGATCCGGCATACAAACCTATTAACAAAACAGTTGCAACCGAAGCTATGGCATAACTGACATTAAAATTGATATGTTCTGATACCGAAACCAATAAAGTATAAAAAATAACCAAAGCCATACCTATCAAAAAATAATTGAAAAAATGAATTTCTACTTTTCCCACGTATTGAATAATAAAGAAAATTAAAAACGTTAGAAATATAACCAAATAAGCATACTTCGCCGAACGTTCCGATTTGAGATAATCATCTACCATTACCAACAATTCTACCCCAAAAGCATATTCGTCAATCTTTGGCAAAACATTTTTATAAGCTTTTTGAAAAGGACGCTGATAATCTATAATCTTCCAATGAGCCTCAAAACTTTTTTTATCGTCTGAAATTTTTTTGTCGTTATCGGGAAGAAAATAACCCGTAAACTTAGGGTCTTTCCAATTGGATTTTAGCGCAACTTCGGTTGTGGAAGCCAATGGTATTACATAAAAACTTTGACTGCCTTTCACATTATAATTCATTTCAAATGAAAGATATTTTGATTGTGAAAAAGGATTTTTTTGCAAGGCTTTGGTTTCAAATTTTTTATAAAGCACATCATCTACATCTTTTCCTTGCAAATAAAAATCATAAGTTCGTTTTCCGAGTTTAACCTTCATCCTATCCAATATACCTTTATTATTTGTAGTTTTAAAAAGCAAAGTAGCTTTGTCCCAATCTACATCGGAAGGGTCAATATTAAAAGATTTGAAGTCGGGATATGCAAATTGTCCTGTAAGTCTTGTTTGTGCTTTATAAACAATTGTTTTAAAAATACCGCGATGCTTGGGTATGGCATACAAATTACCGCTTAATTGCATGCTGTCCGGAAAAATATATAAATATTTGTATCGATCAAATGTTACTTCTTCGTGTTTTTTGTTATGACTGTCATAATAAGTGCGTGTTACATAAGTTTTGTAAGGGATTTTTAGAATAACACCGTAAATACCTGTATCACCACCCCAATCTTTGTTTATCTGATATATCATATCGGTTTTGCGGTGTTTACGTTCGGTAATCAAATCATTAATAAAACTCATGGGTATCATAAGTATCAAAGTTAAAAAACCGATGACAAGCATACGAAATGTAGTGCTGTTCGAAATTCTTTTTGCCGAATTAAAAACATGTTGATTTTGATTTTTTGTTTCCATAATTTATTGTTTTTTATTTGTTAAAATTTTCAAAGTGCTTTGTATTTCAAAGTGTATATTTAAAAAAAAATTTACTTTTGTTGATGAATTAATTTTTCAAGTGCATCGATATGTTTTTTAAAAGCTTCTTTGCCAAAACGGGTTGCGCTATAAGATGTATTGGGTTTTCTATCGACAAAGGTTTTATATACTTCAATGTAATTTAACTTTTCAAGAGCTTTAATATGACTTGCCAAATTGCCGTCTGTTACACCCAAAAGTTGTTTCAAGCGTTTAAAATCAACTTTTTCATTAACCATAAGAACACTCATAATACCCAATCGAACCCTATTGTCAAAAGCTTTGTTAATATGTTGTATGATACCCGACATTATTTTCTGTCAAATTTGAAATACATTATACCACCGTAAAAAATATGCAATACTCCAAAACCCAATGCCCAAAACCATAAACCGTAACCCGGAAAAGCAGTTGCCAACAAACCTAAAATTATTTCGGAAATACCCAAATACAAAATAGTTCCATAAGTATATTTTGCTGAATTGACCAAGGCCAATCCGTAAAAAATAAGAGTTATGGCTGCAATTAAACCGTAATATTGCCTACTAATCAAAATCAAAGCAAACAAACCACCGGTCAATAACGGCAATAAAAAATGAAAAAGTAAATTCTTGGCTGTTTCGTCCCACATTTTAGTCTTTTGACGTTTTGCTTTCCGGTAACTAAAAATAAAAGCCGTTGCAATCGATAAAAGTAAAATAACAAAAGCCAGCCCTAATAGTTGCACCAATAAGTAAGTTTGTGTGCGAGTGTAAGGAACCGCTACTACTATTTTCTCATTGATTAAATAATCTGCAACAAATACACCCAAAAGTGCATAGACACCTGCAAAAACACCACTCAAACCACTCAAAGACAAAAATTTTGATGAACGATTCATCAGTTTTTTTATTTCTTGTAAATCTTCTAAATATTTATTTTTATCCATAACAAAGAACTTTGCAACGCAAAGTTAATAAAAAAATATATTAAAAAAAAATCTGATTTATACACTTACATACGAAAAAGCATAAAAAAACTATTTGTCATAGATAATACCAAATTGATTTACGTTTAATAAAGACACGGGTAATCATTTATTATGATACGATATTGCTATAATTTTTCCTTCTAAAAAGTATTGAATAAACATTGAACTTAAACACTTCGATTAATAAATTCCGAAACTAATGTTTTTTATGAAATACCGTAGCATTGGCTTGTGCCGTAGGTAAAACAAATATGTCGGCAATATTGACATGTGCCGGACGAGTTGCCATATACAAAATAGCATCGGCAATATCATCGGCTTTAAGAGGCGTATAACCTGCATATACCTTTTGGTTGGCATTTGCGTCTTTAAGCCGAACTATTGAAAATTCGGTTTCAACTGCTCCGGGTGAAACACTACCAACTTTGATACCATACGGATTAAAATCGATACGCATGGCTTTGGTCAAAGCCTCTACGGCATGTTTGGTAGCACAATAAACGGCTCCTTTGCCATAGGCTTCTTTGCCTGCTATGGAACTGACATTAATTATTTGTCCCGACCGACGTTCTACCATTCCGGTGGCAACTATTTTGGTGATATATAACAATCCTTTAATATTGGTATCTATCATTTGCTCCCAATCCGAAATCAAATTTTCGTGCAACGGTTCCAAACCGGCAGCCAAACCGGCATTATTGACCAACAAGTCTATTTGTCGCCACTCGGGAGGCAATTGCAACATGGCATTAGATACTTCGTTTTTTTGACGAATATCAAACTGCAAAGGCAAATTGCGAACTTGCATGGCTTTCAGCCGAGCGGATAATTGGTTTAATCGTTCATTGCGTCGTCCGGTTATAATAACATCAAAATTATTTTTTGCCAATAATAAAGCGGTAGCTTCACCTATACCCGAAGTGGCACCGGTAACAAGGGCTATTTTATTCATACCAGAAAATATTTCCGACAAATGTAAATAAATTATACCGGACCAAAACCCAAAAATCAAATTTATTTATGCGGAGGAAATCTTTCCAAAAGTTTGGTAACGGCACGATTTATAGCCTTAATATCATTGCTTTTGTAATTGATATATCGACTACCCGACCAAACTACCTTTTTGCGTTTCATATCCACTATATCGACATAAACGGTTCCTTCTTTTGATTTCTCGACATACATACGACGGTAATAAGGGGTATAATAGCCCGGATAAACATCAATTCGTTTGTGAATATCGGTAAAAACATTCACTATTAAGTCGGGTTGCGTCGATTTGTGCAAGCCTTTTTGTTGCAGAGAACGAGACAAGGCTTTTAAAATAATTTTTTTCTTTTTGGGTGGCATGGGCAAAGCATCTATGCCTTTTTTGTAAAAAGCATAAGTCCGATATTGCTTAAAATCAACTGATTGATCATAGGTAATTTTTGTAGAAGAACAGGCACTAAACATACCTATAAATAATATCAATAAACCGTATTTCGTTATAAATTTCATAGGATATAAATTTGAATAACGACCCAAAACAATTCGGTTGTAACCTATGCCGGTTATTCATTTTTTTATAACCTAAACTTTTCGGTCGTTTTGTTTATTAATTATGTAACAAAAACTATTCCAATACTTTATCGGGATTGAAAAATAAAAACCGTAGGGCGTTTGTGTAAATCGGGTTGATGTTGTCGCCATTTATTGACCGGCAAAGTTTTGATAAACTCGGTAGGAAGTGTCAAATCCGAAGCAACGCATAAACGGGTATCGGCATGTAAATATTTGATAAAACTTTGAAAAAGTTTGTTGTTGCGATAAGGTGTTTCAATACAAATTATGCTCTTTTTTTCATGCAACGAACGTTTTTCCAACAACTTGATTTGTTTTTTTAAAGCTCCCTGTTCTTTGGGCAGATAACCTTCAAACGAAAAATTTTGTCCGTTAAGTCCCGATGACATTAAAGCCAACATTAATGAAGAAGGACCACACAGTGGTTTAACGGGTACTTGTTTGCGGTGTGCCATGGCTACCACCAAACCACCCGGATCAGCTATGGCAGGTAAACCGGCTTCCGAAAGCAAACCAATATCTTCACCTGCCAGCAAAGGTTTGATAAAATTATCCAAACCGGCAGTTTTATCGTGTTTATTTAATTGATATACAACCAATTCCGATTGCTTTTTTTCGGGACAAATTTGTTTGATAAATCTACGTGCCGTTTTTTCGTTTTCGACAATAAAATACCGTAATTTTGCTACGGTTTTTTTAACTGTTTCGGGCATGATTTCGTCTATGGGGGTTGCTCCCAAAGGTGCCGGAATTAAAAATAATGTTCCTTTATTCACTTCGCAATTTTTTAGCAATGGCGGTAGTAGCTTCGTCAAGCATATTGTAAACGAGCTCGGCTGCATTTCTTCCTTTTTGATAAGAATCGGGGACTTCCATATTCTCACCCGGAAAAATTTCATTCAAAATATAATTTACTTTTTGCAAATCTTTTTTGTTTCGTGCTTTACGTTGTATCAAATCCCAATTGTAATGATCCATGATGTAAATAAGGTCAAAACGGTCAAAATCTTCCGGCGTGAAATGACGGGCACGCAAATTGGAAATATCCAAACCGTGCAGAGCCGCTGTTTCGCGAGAAGTTTTACACGGCGGTTCTCCTACATGATAACTGTCCAAACCGGCTGAATCGACAATTATTTTATCCGAATTTACTTTGCTGCGCAATAAAGCTTCCGCCAAAGGCGAACGACAAATATTGCCCAAACATACCATCAAAATTTTTTTCTTTTCGGGCATAAAAATTATATTTTAAAGCAAAGGTAAGTGAATTTGTTTTTACAAAGAAAATTCTATTTCCAAATCTTTATAAAACTTGTTAAATTCTTTGTCTATTTGTTTCAAACCGTCAATGGTTTTACAAGCATGTAATACGGTTGCGTGATTGCGATTGCCAATGCTCTTTCCTATCTCGGCATAAGGCTTGTTGGTTATTTTTTTTGCAAAATACATGGCAAACTGTCGTGCTTGCACTATTTCACGTTTACGCGATTTGGATTGGATATCTTCTATTTCGACATTAAAATATTTTGCTACAATCTCTTTAATCATATCAATGGAATAAACTTTTTTGGTTTGTTTGACATAATTTTGTATAATTTCTTTGGTCAATTCCAAATTGATTTCTCGGTGATCAAAAGAAGCATGAGCTATTAATGATATTATAATACCTTCCAATTCGCGTATATTGGTTTTGATACTTTGAGCGATAAACTCTATCACATTGTCGGGGAGTTTTACTCCGTCGGCATAGAGTTTATTCATGATGATTTTTTTGCGGGTTTCGTAATCGGGTTTTTGCAGCTCGGCTGATAACCCCCACTTAAAACGCGACAATAATCGTTGTTCAATATCTTGCATATCAACCGGCGTTTTGTCGGCAGTTAAAACAATTTGTTTTTTGTTTTGATGCAAATGATTGAAAATATGAAAAAAGACATCTTGCGTTCCGGGTTTGCCCGACAAAAACTGTATATCATCAACTATCAGCACATCAATCATTTGATAAAAATGAATAAAATCGTTACGATTGTTTCGCTGTGTTGCCGTTGTATATTGTTGGATAAATTTTTCGGTAGAAACATATAAAACCGTTTTGTCGGGAAACTGACTTTTGACTTCAATACCAATGGCATTTGCCAAGTGTGTTTTACCCAAACCTACATCACCGTATATCAACAACGGATTAAATGAAGTTCCTCCCGGTTTTTTGGCAACGGCTTTGGCTGCATTTCTTGCCAATCTGTTGGAATTTCCTTCTACAAAATTATCAAAAGTATAATGTTGATTGAGTTGCGAATCGATGTGAATTTTTTTGATGCCGGGAAAAGCAAACGGGTTTTTTATCTCGGGGACAAAAGTCTTGGTGGTTTTGCGATTTCGAGTCTCAACAGGAGGTCTGTTTGAGCTGGGCAAATCCATCAAATGATCTTGATTTTGATGTGCCTCGGCACTCATTTTTATACTGTAAATCAATTTGGCATCGGCACCTAAATATTTGGTCAAAGCAATTTTTAACAATTGCAAATAATGTTCTTCAATCCACTCGTAATAAAACTTGCTGGGAACTTGTATTTTGAGAATATTCCCTTTTAAATCAATAGGAACCAATGGCTTGAACCAAGTGTCGAAAGCGACCTCATCAATATTATCCTTGATAAAGGACAAACATTTATTCCACAAAACAACAGCTTGATTCATAGTCAGTTAGTAGGTTAACACGATTTTTATACAATTTTTCTCAACAAATATCAGTTGCAAATTTGAAACAAATTTTTGGATAAAAAAAATTTTTTTCACTTGTTTTTTAACTTTTTTTTTCCTATTATTTATGTCTCAATAAAATAGCGATTTTTACAAAAAATAATGATACATTTGTAGGAAAATTTTAAAGATAATGTAAAGAAAATTTTTATGAAAAAAATTCACGAATTGCAATTCAAAACCCGTTATGCCGAAACCGACCAAATGGGTTATATTCATCACAGTATCTATGCACAATATTTTGAAATGGGACGTATTGAACTTATGCATCAAATCGGTATCTCATACAAAAAAATGGAAGAAGAGGGTTTTATCCTGCCGGTATATGCACTCTTTACCAAATTCTTTATGCCGCTTACTTTTGACGAACTGATAACTTTAAAAACATTTGTCAAAAAATTGCAAGGCGTTCGACTTGTTTTCGGATATGAAATTTATAATGAAAAAAATATCAAAACTACCGAAGGCGAAGTGGTTTTGGTTTTTGCCGATGCTCAAACCGGAAAACCTATACGCCCTCCCAAAAATTATATCGAAAAAATAGAAAAAATTTTATAATCATTTTTTTTAAACATAAAAATTGTTATGAACAATAAAACAAAATTAAGTGTAAATATCAACAAAATCGCCACTTTACGCAACGCACGAGGCGGCAATTATCCAAACTTAATAGAGTTTGCTCAACGTGCCCAAGAATACGGTGCCGACGGCATAACCATTCACCCTCGTCCCGACGAGCGTCACATACGCTACCAAGATGCGCGTGATTTGCGATCGGTTATTTATACCGAATTAAATATTGAAGGCAATCCCATCCCCAAATTTATCGATTTGGTTTTGTCTGTCAAACCTCAACAAGTAACTTTGGTACCCGACGACCCCGACCAAATCACTTCCGACCACGGTTGGGATACCGTTAAATATAAAGATTATCTGATTGATATTATCAAAGAATTTAAAAACAACGGTATTCGAACCTCTATTTTCGTCGATCCTGATTTGAAAATGGTTAAAGGTGCCGCAGCCACCGGAACCGACCGAATTGAACTTTATACCGAAAGTTATGCTTCCGAATATGCCAAAGGCAACAAAAATATTGTGCACCTTTTTGGCAAAGCGGCTGAATTGGCGCATCAATTGGGTTTGGGTATCAATGCAGGACACGATTTAAACTTGGACAACATTAAATATTTTAAAGAAAATGTACCGTATTTAGACGAAGTTTCCATAGGTCATGCTCTTATTGTCGAATCTATTTTATTCGGAATGGAAAACGTCATTCGAATGTATCAACAAAAACTTAAAGCCTAAATGACACCCCTGTTGCATGCCAAAATTGTAGGACAAGGCAAACCGTTTCTAATCTTACACGGTTTGTTGGGTATGGGAGACAATTGGATAAGTTTGGCACGACGATATGCCAATCATGGTTTTGAAGTGCACTTGATCGATTTGCGAAACCACGGCAAAAGTTTTCACGACGACGAAATGAATTATGAAGCCATGGTAGATGACCTTATACATTATATTAATATAAACCAATTGCAAAAAATATATCTTATGGGACATTCCATGGGAGGTAAAACCGCTATGTTTTTTGCCATGCAATATCCCGAAAAACTTCATAAACTCATCGTGGTGGATATCACCCCCAAAAAATATCCGCCACATCACCAATTTATTTTTGAAGCAATCGAACAAATAGATTTAAAAAAATTTAATAAAAGGGAAGATATCAATCAATTTCTTTCAAAAAAAATTTCTTCGACCGCTATCCGAAACTTTTTGTTAAAAAATTTAAAACGCGATGCAACCGGAAAGTTTGATTGGAAGCCGAATATTAAAGTCCTAAAAAACAACCTGAACGATTTGGGTGAACCCCTTCCCCCCTACACTGTCTTTACCAAACCGGTTTTGTTTATCAAGGGGGAAAAATCACCTTATATTTTGGCAAATGACGAAAAATTGATAAAAGCACATTTTCCCAATTCCGAAATAATACAAATACCCGAAAGCGGTCATTGGGTTCATGCAGAACAATCCGAAATATTTTTTAATCGAAGCTTAACTTTTTTGTTAAATAACAACAATTAAGTTATCTGATTTTAAAGCTTTGCAAAAACAAGTTTTTTATGACTTATTTATTTGGTTGGAAACAATATTTACATTAATTTTATGAAAATTTTAATAAACTTTATTACTATGAAAAAAATATTAATCGTATTAATCCTACTATCCTTTGGCAGTATTTATGCCGGCGGCTATCGGGTAGCCTTACAAGGACAACGCATGCTGGGTATGGCTCATGCAGGCTTGTCGGTTTTTAACAATACCGAAACCGCTTATTTTAATCCGGCGGGAATAGCCTTTTTGGACAAAAAATTTTCCGTTTCACTCGGTGTAAGCGGAATTTTGTCGCATGTCAAATTTCAAAATGAAATGTATAATTTAACAGCCGAAACCGACAATCCTCCGGGAACTCCGTTTTATTTATACATGACTTACCAATCGACCGACAATATCAGTTTGGGATTGGCAATTTATACACCGTTCGGAAGTTCGTCCGTTTGGAACGATTGGGCGGGCTCGGACATTGTTAATGACATTTCCATGAAAGTTTTTTATATTCAACCTTCATTAACCTACAAATTTTCAGATATAATTAGCGCTTCCGCTTCTTTAATCATGGCATACGGAAGCGTTTCTTATAATAAAAACATCAACCGTTATCTGACCGACGAACAAGGCAACAAAACCAATGTCCAACTCGAATCGGGCATGACAGGTTCGGTAGGTTATGCACTTAGTTTTGCTTTAAAACCCTCCGACAAAATAGCTTTCGGAGTAAACTACCGTTCCAAAGTTATCATCGATGCCAAATACGGCAAAGCCGAATTTAACAACGTGCCCGCTTTCTTGCAAAATCGTTTAAAACCAACCGGTTTTTCAGCTCAACTGCCCATGCCCGCCGAATTGGGTGTAGGCTTTTCATTCAAACCTACCAACAAATTGTTAGTCGCAGTCGATTACAATTATACATATTGGAATATTTACAAAGAATTACGCATCGAATTCAAAAACGATTTGCCTGCCAATGTTGCCAACAAAAGTTACCACAACACCAGTACATTCCGTATAGGAGCCGAATATCAACTCAACGATAATATGTTTGTCAGAGCGGGTTATTATTTTGACGAATCGCCGCTTTCCGAAGGACATTTTTCACCCGAAACTCCTAGTCTTGATTCTAACAATTATACTTTTGGCTTTGGCTATCAAATGAAAAAATTTACTTTTGATTTTGCCCTGTTATATGTGAACGGCAAAGAAAGAACCGATTATACCTACGTCAAAGGAGAAGGACCCGGTGCTCACCGTTTTGGCGGCACTTATGTAAGCAATGCCATTATTCCAGGATTTGGTATTACCTATTCTTTTAATTAACGATTACTAAAAAAGAAAAAAGTTATGAAAAAATTTATATACCTGATATTAAGTATGGTTTTGGCTACCGGATTGGTAGCTTGTGAACCCGAATTTGAAAATCCCGTTAGCGGTGATAATTACACCGGCGGCAAAGCCGATTTTAGCAAATATGTTGCCATAGGCAACTCACTGTCAGCCGGATATACCAACGGAACACTTTACAAAAGCGGACAAGAAAATTCTTTTCCGGCAATTTTAGCCGAACAAATGAAATTAGCCGGAGGCGGTAACTTTACACAACCTTATTTGGAAGATGACACCAAAGATATAGGCGGCATGACCGTAGCCGGACAAACCTTGTTGGAACCCAAATTAATCATTGATCTAAGCGCAGGCGGACCTGCTCGAATCAATCAAACACCCTCCATCAAATTAAACGATATTCACCCCGGTCCATACAATAATATGGGGGTGCCCGGTGCCAAAATTTTTCACTTGGTAGCCAACGGTTACGGTAATATAGCCAACATTGCCTTGGGCAAAGCCAACCCTTATTTTGTAAGAATGGCTTCCGAACCCAACAAATCGGTTTTTGAAGACGTCATGGCACAACACCCCACCTTTTTCACCCTTTGGATTGGCAACAACGATGTATTGTGGTATGCCACCGGAGGCGGGGTAGGTGTTGATCAAGACGAAGCCGGCAATATAGATCCTTCTACTTACGGACCCGAAGATATTACCAACGCCAACGTATTTGGAGCTATATACAACAATATGGTAAACATGCTAACCGCATCAGGAGCCAAAGGTGTTGTTGCCACCATACCCGATGTGGCTTCTGTCCCCTATTTTACCACCATACCTTATGCACCGCTCAACCCGGCAACAAACGCCGACTATGCAGCTATGATACCTACCCTCAACCAACAATACGGATTACTCAACCAAGCTTTTGCCGCTTTGGGTGTCCCCGAAAGAGCTATCAGTTTCCCTACCGATGCAGCCGGTGCTTTGGTTATTAAAGATGAAGCTTTAACCGACATTTCGGCTCAACTGAATGTTGCACTGCAAGCCGGCGGTCTCGACGCACAAACTGCCGCCGTATTATCGGCACAATATGGTCAATGTCGTCAGGCTACCGCCGAAGATTTGATCGTATTACCCGCCAAATCCGTTATCGGTCAAATCAATCAAGCTCACATGCAAGCCTTAATCGGTATGGGCGTTCCCGCTACACAAGCCGCACAACTTTCGGTTGAAGGAATAACATACCCCATGGAAGATAAATGGGTATTGACAGCCGACGAAATTTCACATGTAAGAAACGTTACCGCAAAATACAATCAAATCATAGCCGGTATTGCCGTTACCAACGAAAATGTAGCCTTGGCAGATATGGCTTCCGTTATGCAAAAAATGAAAAACGGATTGGTAATTGACGACGGTACCATCTATACAGCCGATTATTTTAACGGCACCAACCTCGACGAATTAAGTTTCGGATTGGACGGCGTTCACCCCACTTCGAGAGGTTATGCCATAATCGCCAATGAATTTATCAATGTCATCGAAAATAACTTTGACGCCAAATTGCCTCGAGTTATTCCGGCACAATATCCCACATTTGATATATTACCCTCCAATTAACCAAAATATACTCAAACCGAAAAAGCCGCTTTTTTTGTGAAGCGGCTTTTTTTTGTACCGGTTTGAAAAACAACCTTCAATTACAATTATACCCAACACCCCCTTACAAATGGT
>JAMONO010000007.1 GCA_027065715.1 Flavobacteriales bacterium | reverse complement strand
CACCGTCCAAGATGCCCAGTTCGTTGGCTTCTTTAATATCTGACAGGTTTGCTGTGTCTATAAAAAATTTCATAAGAATATTGTTTTTTTTGATTGCTAACAAAGATACGGGATTTTTTTGGAAAGTGAAAAGTTATGAGTGTGTAGTGTTTAGTTTGTAGTGTTTAGTTCATAGTGTGTAGTTCGTAGTTCATAGTTTGTAGTTCATAGTTCGTAGTTCATAGTTTGTAGTTCATAGTTCGTAGTTCATAGTTTGTAGTTTTAATTTTTCATTTATAATTCGTAATTCATCATTTGTAATTCATCATTCGTAATTCATCATTTGTAATTCATCATTTGTAATTCATCATTTGTAATTCATCATTTGTAATTCATCATTTGTAATTCATCATTTGTAATTCATCATTCGTCATTCATCATTCGTCATTCATCATTCGTCATTCGTAATTTAAGTAGTGTTTAGTT
The DNA here is from genome assembly GCA_027065715.1 of Flavobacteriales bacterium. Classification (GTDB taxonomy): domain Bacteria; phylum Bacteroidota; class Bacteroidia; order Flavobacteriales; family Flavobacteriaceae; genus WGBX01. Next base: position 3,932 of record JAMONO010000007.1, on the reverse strand, counting down.
CGTAGTTCATAGTTTGTAGTTCATAGTTTGTAGTTTGTAGTTCATAGTTTGTAGTTTTAATTTTTCATTTATAATTCGTAATTCATCATTTGTAATTCATCATTCGTCATTCATCATTTGTAATTCGTAATTTAATAAGTGTTTGGTTTGTGCCTTGCGTTAGGGATAGTAGCGGTTATGAGGTGCAGGCTTGCCTGTTGGTTTGAAGGAATGACAAGAGCGACCCAAGGGAGCTCCTTGTCTGACTGTCAAACCACAGTGCAAGACTAACCGAATTTGAGCGGATAGCCCGACCTGCGGCTTGAGCGGTTGGTTTTGGGTAAGGGAACGCACCGCTAAGTTATAAATTATTTTTTGTCGTAATATTTGCGGTATTTGTAGTGGGCTAATGTGGCAATGATGATTATACCAGCAATGAAATAGTAAACAAAAACAGGTGTTTTTTGGGGTTCGCCTTTGGCATAGGAATGTAATCCGGCAAGGTAGTAATTTACTCCGAAATAGGTCATAATAATGGAAGCAAACGACAATACCGACATAAGATTGAAAGCAAATAAACCGCGCATGCCGGGAACAAAACGAGCGTGTATAACCAGAGCATAAACCACTATACTGATGAGTGCCCAGGTTTCTTTGGGATCCCAACCCCAATAGCGTCCCCAACTTTCGTTAGCCCATTGTCCCCCCAAAAAGTTCCCGATGGTAAGCATGACCAATCCAATGCTTAGTGCCATTTCGGTAGTTATGGTGAGTTCTTTGATGTAACTTTCGAGTTTTTCTTTGTTTTGGTCGTTGGTCAAAGCCATTAAGAAAAGCGACAGCAAGCCTAAAATCATACCAATTGCAAAAGGTCCGTAACTGGCAACTATAATGGAAACGTGTATATCGAGCCAATAAGACGATAGCACGGGAACGAGGTTTTCAATAACCGGATCCATCCAGTTCCAATGGGCAACCATTAGAGTAATGGAACCAACAAATAAGCCTGCTGCCAATACCAATGGCGATTTTCGACCTAAAATCAATGTAAAAAGTATGATGGCTACCGATACATAAATCATAGATTCGTAAGCGTTGCTCCAAGGTGCATGTCCACTGATATACCAACGTAGTCCCATAAAAAATAACATCCAGACAAAGAGCAGAAGGCTGATACCATACAAAGTATGAATTCCGTATTTAATAAACTTGGAACATGAAAAAATTTGTGCTATTGCCAAGAAGAAAATAAACAGGGACAGCATCATAAATTGCCAAAACAAACTTCGAAAAGCATCGTGTTTGTTATAAAAAATTTCCCATTTTATTTTGTTTTTGGAAGGGTAAACGGCACTACCGAATTTTTGTTGGTATTGTTCTATTCCTTGCAATATTTGATCGGCAAGTTTGTAATTGCCGGTTTGTTTGGCTTTAAAAATTTCTTTAAGCCAAAGCGGGACGGAATTTTTGGCAAAATTTTTATCGTCGGAATTAAAATCGAATTGGTCTATTTTTGTCCACGAATACCATTTGTGATTGGGGTCATCGGGGAGTGGAAACAGACGCATATTTTCGTACATCAATGTATTGTAAAGCAAATTGACTCGTTCGCTTACATCGATAACGTCTTGTTCAAATTTTGATTTAATTCGTTTTTTTTGGGCATCTTCAATGTATTTTTGTAATTTGTAATTGCCTTTTTTGTCAAAAAAATCAACTAAAGCGGCATATTTTTGTTTTCGGTCTATTCCTATTATATCGCGTAGTTTTTGATCTTGTGGTTTGATAAAGATGATAGGCACATACCACCAGCCTTGCGGGTAACTGATCATACCGGTAAGCACTTGGTCTGCTGTAAAGCTTTTGCCTGTGCTGATTTTGTAGGTGTCGTGTTTGGATAGTTTTCGCAATAATTCGGAGGCATAAGTATTGACCGGTTTCATGCGTCCGCCATAGTCTTGTATAACCAGTCTGCCAAAGGCTTGGGCTTTGTCGGCGGGTGCTACGGTTTTGATAACCAACGAATCGATTTCGGCGGGTGTTATTTGGGCTTGCAGTTGTGTAAACGAGAACAAGAACAACAGAATGATACATGTGTTTTTGCGATTTTCTTTGATTTTTTTCAACATTTTTTTGAGTTTGTCAAAACGGGTTCCGGGTAAAATAAATATCATGATAAGACCGAAATAGAGGAGGGCATAGCCAAAATAGGTTATCCATGTGCCCCAAAAATCGTGATTGACCGATAGTTCCGATTGTTCGTATTGGGGGGTAATAGTGTATGACGATTGATAAAAACGATAGCCTTTGTAGTTAAGTACGTGGTTCATAAAAATTCGGTAGTCGAATGAGGTATTTTGGTCTATAACGGTAACTTCGCTTGCATAAGATTTGGGCATTTCGGAACCCGGGTATTTTTCGAGCTGAAAATCGCGTAATTTGATTTGAAAAGGTAGTTTGCGGTGCTTGGATCCAAAATTGACCCGAAAGTTTAATCCGCTCAATTGAAAAATTTTAGGACTTTCGGGTATGTATTGTCCGCCTGTCAGATTAATTATTTTTTCTTCATTGCCGGTTTTGATTTTAACTTGAAGCAAATCGAGGGCACTACTGTTATTGTTGCCCGGTTTAAAAATTATTTTTCCTCTTACGGGTGTTTGTGGCACGACAAAATTAACACCTTCAATTTGATACAATGATGCCAAATGAAAAGGGACGATGCTGTCTTGCGGCAGTTCAAACTTTTGTTGGTCCTGCATGCGCATACGCGTGCCGCGGTAGGGTGATATAAAATACAAACTGTCGTTTTTTTCAAAAATATTAATTGCTTGCGGGATTGTCTTGTTAAAACTGATGTGTTTGTCGCCTACCATGATGCTGCCGCCTTCGTTGATGTATATTTCTTTTCTTCCTTGACCTGTGGTGGCAACTATTTTGAGATATTTTGCTCCGTCGTGATTTTCTTTAAAAACCTCAACGGCATGCGGCACATAATTCAATATTTGAATATGAACGGGTTTGCCTTTAAAATCAATTTGAGTTTGATAGTGGTTATCGGTCAAAAACGGCACGTCAATGGCTGAAAGAGACAAGGCTTTTTCGAATGGAGGTACGATACGGTCGATGCCGTCGTCAATGTCGATTTTGAGATATACTTTGTCGGACAAAAAAGTATCGGTGGTTTCTCCTTCGCGAATGGGTAGCATACCTTCGTAACTGATGTAACGGGTTACGGCGGCACCCAAAAGAATAATCAAAAAAGCAACATGAAAAATAAATACCGCCCATTTTTTCTTTTGATACATACGAAAACGAATGATATTGCCTACAAGATTGACTGCCAACAATATCATTAGTAATTCAAACCACCAACTATTGTATATTAAAGTGCGTGCAGTTGGTGTGCCAAAATCGTTTTCGACAAATGTGGCAATAGCCATGGCAATAGCGAAAATAATAAATAGTGCTGCCATGGTTGTGGTGGAAACCAGTATATTATAAATTTTTTTAAGTAATTCCATCGAGTAGGTATTTTAGGCAAAAATACATTATATAGATTGAATCAAAATATTTTTTAACATAGTTTTTTATGAAAAAATATTTATTAAGGTATAAGAATATCTTATGGATTGAATGATATAATAGTTTTAGATACGATCAATTTATGTCAATTGCATAATACTGTGCGATACCTTTCGATATTAAACGGTTTTGATAAAGTCGTAATATTCTAAAAAAACCTTTTCGAGTTTGTCCATTTTTTCATTGAAAAATTTGTAAATTTTAGTCCAGCTATTTTTGTTATGAATACTTACTTGGTGTAATTCGATGTAAATACGACTGATTTTTTTGCCGTTTTCCAAATAATATTCGGGGTCAAAAACAAGTTCCGGAATTTCTGTCAAAAAAATGTTTTTTAAAGCCAAAAAATTATCAAAATAGGCTTTGCGTAA
>JAMONO010000006.1 GCA_027065715.1 Flavobacteriales bacterium | reverse complement strand
TGTTTAGTGTTTAGTTCGTAGTGTTTTGTTCATAGTGTTTAGTGCATAGTGCGTAGTGTGTAGTATTAAATTTTTCATTTGTAATTTGTAATTCGTAATTCAAGTGTTTAGTGTTTAGTGCATAGTTCATAGTTCATAGTGCATAGTGTTTAGTTCGTAGTGCGTAGTGTGTTGTATTAAATTTTTCATTTGTAATTTGTAATTCGTAATTCAAGTGTTTAGTGTTTAGTGCATAGTGTTTAGTGCATAGTGTTTAGTGCATAGTGCATAGTGCATAGTTTGTGGTATTTATTCTTCATTCTTGATTTTTAATATTAATTAATAACTGGGTTCAAAAGTGTTGAACTTACGAGCTAAATCTTTCTTTTCATTTGACATGGTTACACAAGGGCGTTGGGCTATTATCAGCGAGACACCATTATACGCCAATTCGTTTTTGATGATTTCAACATTTTTGTCATGGTACTTTTTCAAAGGTATAATTATTTTGATATGTTCTTCGGCTACTCCCAAGCCTTTGGCTATGTCATACAATCGTCCCATTGCCGCAGAAGGTTGTGCACCTGTCATGGCAACAGCCGAATTGTCCGAAATAATGACCGTTATAGGCGAATTATCCCACACGGCACTGAGTAACCCGGTCATACCCGAATGTGTAAAAGTTGAATCGCCAATAACGGCAATAGCAGGTAACAGTCCTGCATCGGCGGCTCCTTTTGCCATAGGTATGGAAGCACCCATATCTATCAGCGTATCGATACTGTCATAAGGTTCCAAGACACCCAACGAATAACAACCTATATCGGAGAACACTCTGTTATCTCCTATCTCGGGTATAATATCGTTGAGTTCTTCATACAAATCGATATGTCCGCAACCCGGGCAGAGCTGTGGGGGACGGGCAGATACAATTTCGGGAATATCAGAATTAATTTCTTCTTCCAAACCCAAAGCAACAGCTACTTTGTTGGGATTGAGTTCGCCGGTGCGCGGTAAATCACCGGTCAATCGTCCTTTGACTTTTTGTTCGCGTCCCAAATAATCGCCTATCATTTCTTCAATAAAGGGATAGCCGTCTTCCAAAACCAAAATTTTAGCTACCCGGTCAAACATTTTTGCCACTTGTTTTCTCGGTAAGGGATAATGGGAGACTTTTAACAAATCAAAAGGTAAATCTTTCGGAAAATTCTCCAACAAATAATTGACCGCTACACCCGAAGCAATAATTCCCAAACTTGTATCTTTACCTTCCTTGTAATAGTTCCAGGGCGATTGTTCGGCAATTTGTTCCAAATCCTTTTGTTTGTCTATCAAAGCTTTGTATTGCAATTTGGCAAACGAAGGTATCAAGGCAAATCGTTTGGTATCATCAACCAACTGCAACGGATTTTGGGCTTGTTTGTCTTTTACTTCGACATTGGCTCGCGAATGCGACAAACGGGTTACCGAACGAAAAAGAACCGGTAATTTGGTTTTTTCGGAAAGTTCAAAAGCATACGCCATCATATCATAAGCTTCTTGTTGATTGCTCGGTTCCAAGATAGGCAACATAGCAAATTTGCCGTAAAAACGGCTGTCTTGTTCATTTTGCGAAGAATGTTGCGAAGGGTCATCGGCAACCACCACCACCAATCCGCCGTTGATACCCGAAATAGCCATATTGATAAAGGCATCGGCAGCCACATTAAGCCCGACATGTTTCATGGTAACCATAGCTCGTTTTCCGGCATACGACATACCTAAGGCTTCTTCCATGGCTACCTTTTCATTGGTGGACCAATGCGCTTTTATATCGCCGTTTTTGGCTTCTTGACTTGCCGTGATATATTCTATAATTTCCGTAGAAGGTGTCCCCGGATAACCATAAGCCCCGGACAAACCGGCATCAATGGCTCCTTGGGCAATTGCCTCATTTCCTAAAAGTATTTTTTGCATAATGAATATTTTTTACAAGTGCTTAAAGATAAGGAAATTTTTGACGGCAATAAATGATTTTTTTTACATTTTTATTTTAAACAATAAGCTAATTTTTTGCATATCTAATTATGCTTCTCAAAGTTTTGAAACAACTTTATTGGGTTGAACCGCCTCATTGGTCCGGCTCTCATTAAAAACTAAGTTTTTTCCAAAAAAATAATAAAAAATAACAATTTTAATAATTAAAAAAACATTATGGCGGCTGCCGGTTTAAACAAATTGTTGAACAACTCACTGACAAACTTCATAAAATATCTTTGGTCAAAAATAATAATTCATTATCAACGTTTTTCTAAAAAAAATAATTATTTTTGTTTCAAAACAATTAAGATATGAAAAAAATAGCCCTGATATTACTGTTAAGTCTTGGTATTTTAGCCTGCAAAAAAGAAGAAGAAAAGAAAGAAGACCCGCCTCAACTAACACCTCCGTCATGGATTATAGGCAAATGGACTAACACTGACAATACGGTTTACGAATTCAAAGAACACGATTTTTGCAAAACTTTTTTAGGGGTCGGCAATTTTCAATGTATGGCAGAATTATATAAAGACAATGACAATATCAATTTGGACGATGAAAGCACCGATAACTACTACAAAATTTATAAATTACAAAACAATGACAAAGTATTGATATATGAATTCGTAAAAATATCACCTAACAGTATGGAGGAAGTCAAATCAAGCGGTAACACGATGTTTACCAAAGTTACAAACTAACATGCCAAATCATTACAATACAGCGTATTAAATCTAAGCTTTTTGTCATTAGTTCATTTTTATTGAAAATAAAAATGAACAATGATTTTTTTATACAATTTAACCTGATTAAGATTTCAGTTTAACACTCCATCTAAAAACAAACCGACATACTTCGTCATTTTGCTCGTCATAAGCCTTTGAAACCAAATCAAAGTGCACTCCGTTGCCTGTTTGTACGGTTTTATCAATTTGAGCATCGATTAAATCACCCTGTTCACATACAAACCGGATTTTTCCGCGTGCTTTTTTGTAAAATTCACCTTGCACACCCGTTACCAACATCGAAATATTTTTGCCGCTGTTTTGTATTTTTTTCATGACCAAAATACCGGTCGAAAGTTCCGCACCCATGGCTAATACGGCAAAATACATTGACCGAAACGGATTTTGATTAATCCAACGATGACGTGCCATAACCTCAGCACTTTTGTCGGATATACTTTTTAAACGAATACCGCTTACCCATGCGCTCGGTAATTTATACAACAAAAAACGATTGATATGTTTGGGAGTAAATTTCATGCTCATTTTTTTGTAAAAATAATTCTTTTTTATTTATATATTGTAAATTATACTTCTTTTTATACCAAATCGATTTATAAAATAGTCCAAAATTTGGTTTGGTCAAGGAGAAAAACGCAGTAAAGACTGTCTCAAAAGATTGAATTATCAGTTATTCCGAAGGAGTGCAACGACTGAGGAATCTTATGGTATATATAAAAGATTTCTCACTTCGTTCGAAATGACATTATTCATTACATAATATTTTGATTAACAGTGCATTGTCATTGCGAGGGGTAAGGCACGAGCACCGTGGCAATCTTTGGTTTTATGTCGGCTTATTGAATTAGATTCTTCACTTCGCTTCGCTCCGTTCAAAATGACACGACATCGCTGTGCCCCGTTCCCGACGACAAACTTTGGCAGGTGCAGTTTGTCCGTTTTAATGATTATTTCAAAAAACATCACTCGAAACTTCGGTACATCGGTTCATTTCGAAACTTCGGGCCATCATAATTTTTTCGCTAAAAAAACAGTAGAACCAAAATATTTTTAACTACTATGCATAACATATTACTTTTTATTGTATATTTGTAGGCGTAACAAAGTTGCAATTGATTCGTCTTTATGATAACTAACAAAAAATATGAATAGCATGAATACGCTTATCAACAACAATACGATCGGCAGTTTAAAACCCGAGGAAACATCGCATGCCGTCTTGGTTCACGTCAGTGCTTTGTCGTCCTACATAGGCGTTCCTTTCGGAAGTTTATTGGGACCGCTGATTTTTTGGTTAATCTGGCGAGATCAAAGTCAATATATCGATACGCACGGTAAGGAGGCTTTAAATTTCAATTTAAGCATACTTATTTATCAAATATTAATTGTAGTTACAGGTATTATCCTATTTGTCGGTTCATTAACCGGTATGGCTGCTACGGAAGCCGAAGACCCGTTACTGATAATTTTGGCACTTCCGGGTGTTTGGTTATTGGCGGGAGCACTCGGTTTGTTGGCTTTGATTCGGTTGATATTGGTTATCGTAGCGGCTATCAAAGCCGGCAATGGCGAAATATATCGTTATCCACTCAGTATCAGATTGATAAAATAATTATAATGAAAATTGAAAATATCAAATCGCAAATGCGTAAAGGAGTGCTCGAATATTGTATTCTCAATATTTTGAGTCAAAAAGAGGCGGCATATACATCGGATATTTTGCAAGAACTTAAAGATGCCAAAATGATAGTTGTGGAAGGAACGGTTTATCCTTTGCTTACTCGCCTCAAAAATTCGGGTTACCTCAGCTACCGGTGGGAAGAATCAAAAGCGGGACCGCCTCGCAAATATTATGTGCTTACTACCGAAGGACAAAAAATTTTGGAACGCATGCACCATTCTTGGCAAGAATTGGTTAGTGCCGTCAATCATATCAACCAAAACAATCACAAAAAACCAAATCGATGAAAAAAACCATAGATATAAGTTTGGCAGGTATTCTTTTTCACGTTGAAGAAGATGCTTATGAAAAATTAAAAAAATATTTAAAATCGGTGCGTCAATCACTTACAGGAACCGAAGATACAGACGAAGTCATGCACGAAATAGAAGCCCGTATTGCAGAATTATTGCTTCAAATACAAAATCACCCGCAACAAGTTATCAATACTCAAAACATCGATGAAATAATATCGGTTATGGGACAACCGGAAGATTTTGAAGTTGCCGAAACCGAACACAAATCTTACCAAAAAAAGATAAAAAAAGCCCTATTTAGAGATATGGATAAATCGGTTTTGGGTGGAATAGCCGCCGGTTTGGCACATTATGTTGGTATTGACATCAGCATTATGCGACTTTTGTTCGTCGTTTTATTGTTTGTAACGCACGGTAGTTTTATACTGATATATCTTTTGCTTTGGATTATTATACCCAAAGCCAAAACCGCCTCGGACAAACTTAAAATGAAAGGAGAAAATATTAATGTGGACAATATTGTCGAACAAATTTCAACCGAAGAAGAACAAACAAAAAAAAAAGTCAAAATAGGTGAAACCGTAGAGCAAACCACCGGTGAAGCCGGAAAAATTGTTTTAAAAATACTCGGATTATTCATCGTTTTAATAGCAGGAAGTATGCTACTGGGGTTAATTGTTTCCGTGCTTGGTTTAGGTCCCTTTTTCGGTATAAATTTAGTCTTGGAAAATAATCTAAGAACCACCGACATAGGTATATCAATGGTGTGGCTTAACATGCTTTTGGGCATAACTTTGGGGTTTCCGGCAGTTCTTTTGTTTTTGTTAGGAATAAAAATGATTGTTCCCAATGCCAAGTCTATCAATAAAAACGTTTTTTTGATTGGCGGAACGCTTTGGCTTATTAGTATTGCTTATTTTGTAAGCCAAAAAACACCCTACACCTATTTGAACAACCGACATATTCAATCGGTTAAAGAAAAAACCGCTTGGAGTAACAATAAAGACACTTTGTTGATTGAAACGGCAAAATTTATACCCGATGCAATTAATAATCGCATAACCGACAATAGAATATACTATAAAATTCACCCCTCGTCCGATAGTCTTTTTCATATCGAAATTGAAAAAACAGCAGAAGGAAACAGCCGAAGACAAGCCCGAACCAATGCCTTAAAAATAGATTATATTTACAAAAACGATAGTTTTAACAATCGCTTTGTATTTGCTCGAAAAATGTCATATCCCAACAACAATGGCATAAATGACAGAAAAATATTTATCCATATTTACCTGCCCGAAAACAAATATGTTAAACTGGACACTATGGCAGCTTATCATTCCAAATCAAGCCCTTGCCTATATCCCGAACTGCTAAAAAACACCAATCAAAAAATACATTGTATATCTCATTTTGAAATAAAAACCACAAACAGTGAGGTTATAAAAATAACCGGCAAAAACATCCAAATTGAAGCCGACAAAAACGCCGTAAACATCAATGCAAATGACAAAAACAACGAACAAGCTCAGGTTCAAATAAAATCTGACGGCATAAAAATTGAAGCTCATGATAAAAACGGCAAAACCGCCGAAATACAAATCAACAAAAAAGGAATAAAAATAAAAACAAATAACGATGAAAAATAAAGAAACCGGTAAACTTTGGTCCGGCATAATGTTTATCCTTATCGGATTTATATTACTGATCAATGAATTTTTTCCTCAAATCAATTTTGAAGATTTTTGGCCTGTGTTGCTTATCATAACAGGTATTATTATAATTTATGACGGATTACAAAAAAACAATTCAATATATTTCAACAATCAACCCTCAAAAACTCGAGATTATGAAAACCAATAACAACATCATTACAGGCGTATTTTTTGTCATTTTAGGAATTTTATTCTTGTTGAGAAATTTCCATTTGGTATATTTCGACATAGGTGATATTTTTAGGCTGTGGCCTTTTGCACTAATTTATATAGGTGTGGAAATGTTACCGGTTGAACCCAAACTAAAAATTTACTTACAAACAGCTGTCATTTTTTTGTTCTTTATATCATTGATCAGCTTACCGTATTTAGGACATCACAACAGATATTACGACAAGGGGTTTGAATACGAACACGGTTTGTTAAATAAATCGTCATCTTTTTCAAAAATTACTTGGACATAAATAAAAAAACGATTGGCTGTAAACCCAAATGAAAGTATCATTTTCTTTGTAATGAAATTATCAAACAAAGCATACATAATAATTTGTTTTTTATTCAAAATAAATTAAACCAATTTGTTTTGATTGCTTGACAAAAAGTTGATTTTTTCGTTAAAAGTTTCATAATGACAAAACCATTCAAAATGAATTTCATATTTTTACCAAATAAAACCTCGCAATATGAGGGTTGTTTTTTGTTTTTATGAAAAATTTTATTTTATTTTTTGCAAGTTTTTTATTCCTCTCGGCTCAAAGTTACGGTCAAGATTATTTTAACGGCACCATAATACATGCCGGCACACGCCAACCGCTTACCGGAGCCAATATTATCAATTTGACTTCACTTGGCGGAACCACAACCGACGACAACGGCATGTTTGCACTCCCCGCCAAGGTAAATGACAGCATCATCATAACATTTATGGGATATAAAACCGTCAATATCAAAGTAACCGAAGACAAACTCAAAAAACATCAAACCATTTATATGGTTGAAGCTCCTTTGGTACTGGACGAAGTCATAGTAAGTTCAGGACAACTTACCGGCAGCTTACCGGTGGATATTAATTTAATACCGGTTCAAAAGCCCATTGATATCAGTCCTAAAATTGCAGCTATGTTCGGCAATCCCCAACCTACGACTTTATCACGTATCAATGACGTATTTAAACAAATTTTAAATCCGGTCGATTTGATTTATAACATTTTTAGCACACGTGCCAAAGATATGCGACGATTAAAAAAAATACAGGAAGAAGAAAAAGTGCGTGAAATCTTAGCTCACAAATTTGACCGCGAAATCTTATCCCGTTTGCTAAAAATAGATAAAAAAGATGTCTATTTGGTATTGGAAATGTGCGATTATTCCGAAGAATTTATTACCAAAGCCAATGATTTGCAAATATTGGAAGCCCTACTAAATTGTTACAGCAAATACGACCGATATTTTGACGAAAACAAATAGTTGATTTTCAGCTTACAATAAGACTTTTTTCAATAAAATCAACAATTTTTTTATGTAGTTTTTTTCCGCCTTTTTGCCAAATATCATAATGATTGGCGTTTTCAATTTGTATTATTTCTTTATGAGAACTCCGCAAAGCTTCAAAAATTTTTTGTGAATTTGCAGGATTGATTTTTTTATCTTCGGTGCCATGCAAAAGTAATACGGGTTGGGTTATAAAAAAAGCATAATCTTGCGGATTAACTTCCGTCGGATTAAAACGGGCAATTTCGCCGGCTCTTTCCAACAAAAATTCATTAAAAGAAGTAGCTTCAAACGATAGATAATCTTTACTGTATTTTTGAGTGATTTGAGCAAAATCGGCATAGGCACTTTCTACAATTCCAAATTGTATTCTTTTATCTACGGCCAAACACTGAACGGCAATAGCACCACCCAACGAATGTCCCCAAATACCTATGGGAGTGTGTATATGAAATCTTTTTTGTAATACATCAATCAGTGCCGAAATATCTTGTTTCTCATAATAACCGAAGGTGCAATATTCGCCTTTGCTGTTGCCGTGTGCCCGCAAATCGACGGTTACCGCATTAAAACCTTGTTGTTGCAAATAACGGACAATATTTTGCCAAGTTTCTTTATGCGAACGAATTCCATGCAACAAAATTAGCGTGGCTTTGGCAGGTTGCCGCATGGCAAAATACAAATCTGCGTTTAATTCCACCTCACCGGTTCCTTGCCAGTAAAAATTTATAAGGTTCTTATTATCAGTTTTTTGTTCAATATGTTCTGAGGTTAAACAGGTGCGTGCCGTTTCAATTACAGGATTTTTTATTTCAATTATAAACAAAGGAGCATAAAAATATATAAGAGTAGCCAACAACAGCAACACGGCACTTATAACTCCCAAACCTTTGGATAAAAATCGCTTGTTAAAAAAATACTGTATGTGTTTTGAAATATAACTGTTTTTATTAATCGGTTGCATGAGCACGTGTTATTCTTTTTTTAATCTTTTTACACACATCTAAATAACCGGCTACATCTTCCGCCAAAACACTTTGTAACCGCATGGGTTTATTGTCATATCGGTTGATAACTGTTTGGTCGGGATCGAAAAATATTTCTATATCTCCTTTATTATTACCGGGATAAGAAATTTTACAATCAACAATATCAGACCACCTGATTGCCGTAATATAGCCTTTGTAAAAAATCGTAAAATGATTTTTGTCGCCCGCAAAGATAGGAGATTTTTCAAAAAGTTCTTCCAGATACGAAATTCGATAGATAAATTTTTTTATCCGGTTTTTAAAAACATAGCCTGTAAAAAAGGCTCCTGCCACAACACCACCGGTTACAACCTGCCAAAATTTTTGATGAAAATCTATCGACAAATTTATAGGAGCCAATTCCATATACACCAAAGCGGTAACATACAAAGTAAAAAAGACAACAAAATAAACCGCCAAAGCAATCAACCGATACCAATCCTTTTGACTTTGTACGATAAAATCGGTCGGAGTGCCCCGCAAGAATTTTTCTAAATTAGGTGGTAAATCTTTATGGAGGACATCATTATTCATATTAAAATCCCGGGAAAAAACTCAATCCGAAATATCCCTTGCCACCGGTTTTTAAACTCAACGGAAAAGCATAATAAGGTTGGATAATGATTTGACCGAACAAATTGATACGTGTCGAAATACCCGTGCTGATTATAGGATATCGAACATTGCGGTCATTATCTACCCGATGAAGCGAAAGTTCATTGCCCGAATTCCAAATCAAACCGGCATCGACAAACAGGTTGATGTCCGAAAACAAAAAACCGGATTTAATAGCCGCCAATCGTTCGGGACCGGTAAAAGGTAATCGTATTTCAAAATTACTTACTATCATTTTACTTCCCATCAAATCGGTGTACCACAAACTTGAAGGGTCAATTAAGGAGCTCTCAAACATAGCCGAATAAGAATAGCCGCGTATAAAAAAATCATAACCCAAATACAAGGGAGGCAAAATACCACCTTCATCATAATAAGTTTTTTGTGCATCGGGTCCAAAACGGTTGTAATGAGTTATTCTAAACGCAAAAGAAACCGGTTTAAAAAAGATATATTTACGATAATCGAAAGTAAACGTAGCTAAATTTTGTTTACCAAAATATTTTTGAACGCCTATACGATAACGCTGTCCTTTCATGGGTGCCGTAAGACCAAAAACACTGTTATCTCCAACAATAGCCGTGTTTATTTCATGAAAATTAAAACCTTTGGGAGCATCTTCGTTTATTTTTTCATAACCGTAGTATCCATAAGCATAACCGCTATAAGGATCAAAATGGTCGTAATAATAATTGTAGCTGGTGATACGATAAGAATAATGAGCCAGCGACCCGCCTAATTCGGCTCTCAAAGTTTTTGAAAAAGGATAACTGGTATATAAACCTATTTTTTCTTCAAACATACGAATAGTATAAACTTTATAATTATCAACCGGAATATCTCTATTGTTGATATTAATTGTATCTCTTATAACGCCTTGATAGTAGCTCGAATAAGGAATATGGGATAAACTGGCTCCCCAACCAATACGATGTTTCTGATTAAAATAAGCGGCATAAGCTCCAAAATCATATACTTCGCCGTTAAGAGAGGCGGCAGCATACAGCTGATTTTGTCCCAGTATATCACTGAATATCATACTAACTCCCCCTTGCATACCCGTACCATACATAGACGAAGTTCCTATACCCACCCCTATATTACTGATATAATCGAGTTTGAATTTAGGACGATAAGGCTTTTCGACTATTGCTACTTTTAAATCGTTATATTTATTGCGAAGCAAACGCTCAACCAAACTATAATTCAAATCTATTTTGGGAGGTAAAAGAGAAGCTTCAATACGAATACCGGTATCGGTAACGGGCAAATTATAAAATTCATCTATACGGGCTTGTGCCAATTGGTATTGGTGATTGGCAAAATAATTGTAAACTATTTCATCCTTGGCAAAATTAATACTGAAAGCAGGTGAGTATTTGGTAATACCCGATATACCTGTAAAAAATCGGGTCAAACGGTATATTTGTTTTTCTTTGATATTAAATCGATACAAATCTCTAAAACCGTCATAATCGGACAAGAAATATATATTTTCGGCTTTTTGATCGAATTGCGGATTCATGTTATTTGCGCCCGGAAAAATCAAAGGATATGACTTTTGATACGTGGTAACATCGATAATACCAATATGATATTTAACCGGGTATAAATGACGTTTAAGGTAGTAATAATCTGTAGTAAAAATTATTTTTTGTCCGTCTTTTGACCAACCGGCTTGCATTTCGGCATAAATATCATTGGTTATTTGTTCGGTTTTTTTGGTGTCAAAATGATAAATAAACAAGTCCGATTGCCCGTCTTTTTGCCCTAACAACAACATTGATTTGCCATCGGGCGACCATGAAGGATATGAGAACGCTTGCAAATCGGGAATATTGATAATCCGCGTAATTTTTTTCTTTTTGACATCAACTATTGCCAATTGGTTTTTGCCGTTTTTAAAAACTACAAAAGCAAATTTTTGACTGTCGGGCGACCATGTTCCTGCCGACTCAAAGGCATCAATGGCATCAATATGATTGCTCATGGATTTTGAGGCGATACGTCTTGTTTTCAAGGTTGTCAAATCGACTACATACAAATCCATGGATAAAACATTTTTTTCGGATAAAAATATCATTTTTTTACCGTCGGGACTTACTACGGGCGAAACGTTCATGTTACCGGCATTTTTATTGTTAAAAATAATTTTTCCGGTAGCAATCGTATCTCTTCCTGTCAAAAACCGGCTGTAATATTGTTCATTGGAACGCTTCCAATCTTTTGACAAACTGTCCAACTTGACATGCAACAGGGTATCGACAGCGTGTTTTAATCCGCCTCGCAAACTTTCGTAAAAAATAGGTTTAATTTTATCGTCGCCGTAGGTTCCGCCTATGTATGCCCAAAAATCTTGTCCGTAGCGATACGGAAAATATTTGCTTTTGTACAAATCTTTGAGCAAAGGAAAATCTTTACTCAATACGGCATCACGCATCCACATGGCGGTATGTCCGTCATACCGACCCAGCGACAAATATTCTGCCATCCCTTCGACCATCCACAACGACACGTTTGCCAAATTGTTAAACGACAACGAATCGTCCGATTTGATAATATTGTATTGAAAAGCATGCACCATTTCATGTCCCAAAACATGTTCGGTTTGTCCGAACGAAGGACGCACAGGCATGGTTATTCGGGTTTTAAGAGCTTCGGTAACCCCACCGGTACCTACTCCTATTTCGCCCGAAATTGCAGTTGTTTGTTGAAAATCGGCATGATTGTTATACAAAATGATAGGTATTTTATAGTCAAATGTGTCTTTGATAACGGTATGGTGTCGTCGAAACCATTTTTCGGCATCATACAAAAAAGCCTTTCGAATACTATCGTTTTTCAAATATGAATACAATTCAATATGCGGTGTTTCATACACTTTGAAGTCAAACTCTTCGTAGCGAGGTTTATTTTGTCCGAAATATTGTGCTTGCAATGAAAATTGTACCAAAGACAAAAGGATTATTATGACTGCTTTTTTCATTTATGTCGTTTTAACAAATTATAATTACGGCTGCAATACCCAAAATTTACTCGGGTGCAAAATGATTTCAAAGTTAGTAAAAATATTAAAGTAAACACAAAAACCATTCCCTTGAAACAAGAGAACAGTTATAAGTTGATTAAAAAAATGACCAAAAAAAATTTAATCAAAATCTTTTACGGTTCCTATTGCCGCTTTTTGAACATTGACCAATGTTGCCTGTTGGTCATTTCCATTGATAACAAAGGCAACTATTTCGCAATTTTGTATATCGGTTATTTGTGTCGGAATGGCATTGTTGAATATATAAGTAAAAATTTGGTCGTGTTTTTTGTCCGATTCGGGTATGGCTATGCCATAAAGACCGTTTAGTGCCGTACGCAAAGTATGGTTTTGTTCAAAATCGGGTATGGGATTTTGTCCTCCGTAATATTGTGTTGCATTTACTTGGTCGGCATGCAGATTATTTTCGGTTATGTAAACTACCAGATTAAGGTCATTGTCGGGCATATTGAGGTCAAAACGCACTTTTACTTTTATTTCCAAATCATTACCGTTTACTTGTGATTGAATTGCCAATCCCAAAGCTTGCGTGCGGTTTAGTTCGCTTTGCAATCCGGCAAGAGTTTCGTCCCAAATAAATCCTTGCGTACGATTTACCAAAGGCGATGGAAAAGCCGTGATGTTAAAATCTTGTGTAAGTGTATTGACATTGTCAAAACCAAACGGGTCATCGCCTTGCCAACGCGAATAATGTATTGCAACAGGTATAATACGGTCGTTTTGTTGCACGACTTCGTCGAGTTTATAAGTTACCCGCGGACAATTGGGACACCAAGTGCCGGTATAGTCTTCAATCATGACTTTGGTACTGTGACGAGGCGTTTGAACATTGACCTGATAAGGCACTGAGGTAATGGTTTGTCCGTCAAGATCGAGTTGAGCGGTAATTTGATAGGTGCCTGTTTGGGCAAATTGAACCGTATTCGTATTTTGAACTTGTCCGTTTACCAAAAAACTAACCTGAGCGGTTACATCGGTTCCGTTTCCGTCTTTGGCTTTAAATATAACGGGGTAATCTGTTATGATGTCTTGACCGTTAGGACTGTAAACTTCCAATATTTTTTCGTTGTCGATACCTTTTTCTTGTTTATTGCAAGCCCCTAAAATCAAAACCGGTATGCTCAGCAGTAATAAAAATCTGTTCATTTGAATTTTGTTTTTTTGAAAAACGTAAAAATATAAAAATTAATGTATCGAAAAACTTTTTCTAAGGTTATTTTGATTTTTCGTGCTATGTTATCGCCTAATTTTCAAAAAATTTATTAATCCGTTGGCTATTTTGTTTTACAATTTGCTTCAATATCAAACAAAAAAGATGTTTTGTCGTTTTTTATGCGTTAATACGTATTTGAAAACATGTCTCCATTGATTTGGTTTTAAGTTTTATTTAATCATCACTTACATGACAATGTCCGTGATCGTGGTCATGTTCGTCGGTTCCGGGTTCTTTGCGTTCGGCTCCGTCCATAAGCCAGTTCATCAAAGTTTCGGGATCGGAAAAAAGTCGGGCTTCAAAACGGGTATTATTAACCGGTATGCGTTCGGGTAAATCGAAATTGTGTGTATCCGAAACCAAAAAGCCCAAACGATAAGATTGGTGTGAAGCTATCTTGGGCAAAATATATTGCAAAAACCAATCAAATGTTTGTTGAGATACCAAATGTTCTACTTTTTGCCAATCGACAAAAACTTGTCTGGCTCGTTTATAAATCCGTTTACTCAAAAAGTTTAATAATTCGTGATAAATACCCTCTTGATCCATATAGGCGGCATAGTCCGACCAATAAAAGTGCATTAAATATTGCAGTTCCAAATAATTGGTTTTTAAAAATTTTGAGCTGTATAAAATCATATTCCGTTATTTAGTTTCTTTCATCTTGTCCCCAAAGCAATTTTCGTTGTAAAGTTTTGATAAAAGTGTTTTCGTTAAATTGGATTAAATTAATGGTAAAGGGAGCCGTATAGGCTGTAATTTCGGTATTTTTGGGAATACTGTAACTACGGCTGTCGAGTGAAATTAAAAACTCGTCTTCACGGGTATCCACTTTAAGTTTAACCACATGGTCATTGGGTATAACAAGCGGTCGCACCGTCAAATTGTGCGGTGCTATCGGATTAAGGATAAAATTCATCGATTCGGGTTCGATTATGGGACCGCCACAACTTAGCGAATATGCAGTTGAACCCGTAGGGGTTGCCACGATAAGTCCGTCCGCCCAATAAGTCGTAAGTTTTTCTTGATCAATATAAGTGTCAATACTTATCATTGCGGTTGTATTTTTGCGATTTACCACCAGTTCGTTCAAAGCAAAATTCATCTGTTTTATTTCGGATACGGTTGGCTTGGTATCAACGGCTATCAAATTGCGTTCACTTATAGTATATTGACCCGAAAAATACCACTGAACGGCTTTTTCAATTTGTTCTTTTTGAACTGTTGCCAAAAAACCCAAACGTCCGGCATTGATGCCAAATACCGGAATACCTTTGTCGCGTATAAAAGTTACGGCTCGCAATATGGTGCCATCTCCACCATAAGTAAATAAAACACTTGTATCAGCAGGTAAATCGTCATAACCGGTAAATGTTTTAAAAACCGGATAAGATTGTAATAAATATTCCGAATTATTGGAAAAGTTTTGATGATGCAAAAGTTTATTGTAAAAAACTTCCTGAAAAATTATTTCAACCTTTTGTTTAAGCAACAAATCGAGCAATAACAACAGATAAGTAAAAGATTTTTCGGGACGGTAATATCCGTATATGGCAACTTTTTTCATGATTTTTGTAAATGAACAAGTAAAATTACTAATAATTATGCAAAAAAATCAATTTTATTTCACATAAAAAACATTTGATTTTCAATTGCTTACAATTTTTTGTATATTTGAGTGTTAACCTAAAATTTATTTCCAATGAAAACGCTTTACTTTTCATTCGTAATCTTATTGGGATTATGGAGCAATTTCTCACAAGTCAATCCGGACAATATTCCCACTTATATTTATGAAGGAACCGGTTTTTATGATGCAAAATCACTGCCGAAACTCAGTTTTTCGGTTGAAGATTTGACAGGCGGATTTATCGTAGGTTTTGAAAAAAACAAAGGAAAATCCTTATTAATAGAACACTACGATTCGCTTTTGCATATCAAAAAACAATTGGAATTGCCATTACCCAAAGCTCGTATGAGTGGTTGTATAGACAAGGCTTTTTTGTTACCCGACGGACAACTGTGCATCATTGAATATGTAATAAATCGCTACAAAAAGCAAGTTGAATTTTACGCTTTAACCGCCCATACTTCCGATTTTAATTTTAAACGCAAAAGGCTTTTGGTGTATCCGATTCGAAAATTATTACAAAAACCTTATTTTACTTACAAAGACAAAGTTTTTAACAAGGCTTTTCCCAAAGTGATTTATTCGGAAAACAATCGTTTTTTTAGTATCGTATTGCGATTAAAAACAAAAGGAAAAAAACGAAAATATCATTTTAAAACTTTTGATAACCGGCTACAAACAATATACAACACCGATTTTGTTACGGACATATCCGAACAAAAATTCGGCTTGTTAGATATGAGTATTAACGACCAAAACGGCGATATATATCTTTTGGCAAAAACATTATCAAAAAAATTCAAACAAAACCATAATCCGAAGAACATTACCTACAAACTTTATCGCATCAATAGTTTAAACAAAGGCATATTTTTATTTAATTCAACTACCAAATATATCAATAATCTGAATGTCAATTATGTAAACAAAAAATTATTGGTAACCGGTTTTTTTTCACCCGTACATGACAATCGTATAACCGGCGCCATTTACATCAAGGTCAATCCCGAAAAAATGACTTTGGAAAATGTACGTTTCTTAAATTTTCCAGAACAGTTCTTACAAGATAAATATCATTATATTCAACCCAAAAAACGAACCGGAATTGTATTAAAAAACATTTTTTTTAACACTTACAACGAATTGATTTTGGTAACCGAAGAACAATATAAAATAAGAAAAAAATCAAAATACCTATATAGTTTTAATGATATAACAGCCATAAAATTTTCGTCAAAAGGCGACTTGCTTTGGACACGCAATATTCACAAAAAACAGTTGGGCGGCAATTCGCCATATTTATCTTTTTCGGCTACTTTATTTAACGACGATTTGTTTATTTTTGTCAATACAGCCGCTCAAATCGAAATTACGCCTCATCAATTTATATGTTTTAAAAAAACCACCCCAAAAAAAGTTCCCGAATTACATATTTTAAAAATATCCAATCTGGGAAAAGCTTCATTTACAAATATTGCACAAACACACGGTTATCAAATAAAAACAGCAGTAGGTTTCGATACGCATAAGGGTAAGGACATGATATTGTGGGGACATCGAAAGAACCTGCGAAAATTTTGGTCGGTAAGTTTGGATGTCAGTGATATTTTTCAAAAAAAATCGCTGTCCGGCAATACGAACAGCGATGGTTAAAATTTTGATTTACGGTTTAACCCAAATAGGATTTTAATATTTTACTTCGCGATGTATGTTTCAAACGTCTAATGGCTTTTTCTTTGATTTGACGCACCCGTTCTCTGGTCAAGTCAAAGGTCTCGCCTATTTCTTCCAAAGTCATCATGTGATTACCGTTTAATCCGAAATACAATTTGATAACATCGGCTTCACGCGGAGTTAATGTATTCAAAGCTCTTTCAATTTCGGTTCGAAGTGATTCAAGCATCAATTCTTTATCGGGACTGGGTGATTCGCCCGAGCGTAATACATCGTATAGATTGGATTCTTCACCTTCGACCAACGGTGCGTCCATCGAAATATGCCGACCGGCATTTTTAAGAGAAATTTTAACGTCATTTATGGACATATCCAAAGCTTCCGCCAATTCTTCGGGCGAAGGAGGACGCTCGTTTTCTTGTTCCAACTTGGCATACATCTTATTAATCTTATTAATAGACCCGATTTTGTTTAGAGGTAAACGAACAATACGCGACTGCTCAGCCAAAGCTTGCAAAATGGATTGACGTATCCACCAAACGGCATAAGAGATGAATTTAAAACCACGTGTTTCGTCAAAACGCTTGGCGGCTTTTATCAAACCCAAATTGCCTTCATTGATTAAATCGGGTAAAGACAATCCTTGATTTTGATATTGCTTGGCTACCGAAACCACAAAACGCAAATTGGATTTAACCAACTTTTCCAAGGCTTGTTTGTCTCCGGCTTTGATGCGTTGTGCCAATTCGACTTCGTCATCGGCGGTTATCAAATCAACCTTACCGATTTCTTGCAAATACTTATCCAACGAAGCGGTTTCTCTGTTGGTAACCTGCTTGGTAATTTTCAGTTGTCTCATAATGTAAAACGGATTTTATTAAAGTGTGTTCATTTAGTATTACGCACAAAATAACAAAAGGTTACAAAAATCGAATATTTTTTTGGTGCTTTCGAGATTCTGCAAATGTATATTGAACAATAAAGGGAGACTTTTGAAACAGCTTCGGAGCAATAATTTGATATATGGAGTCTCAAAAGCCCCCCAAAACGTTTTTATTGAAAAATATATTTTTCGGTTCTTCCGTCCGGACTTACAATTTCTATGGTATAACGTTTATGGTCTAAATTTTCAATCATACCGGTTATATCATCGACCGAATATATCGGCTGGTCATTGATACGGGTTATCAAATATCCGGGACGGATACCGTTTTGATACAATAAACGGTTATTGACACGATCTATAAATACGCCGTTTTGTACTCCGTAACGATACAAAATATCTTTATTTACATTTTTGACCGACAAACCTAACGATTTTAAATAAGCAGCATTGTTTTTGTTTAAAATAACTTTAAAATGACGGGTATGTCCGTTACGTATAATCGTTACTTCTATTTCATCGCCCGGACGTTTGGTTTTTAAATATCCCAACAAATCGGCCATGGTCGATATTTTGATATTGTTTATACGTATTATAATGTCTCCCGTTTGCAAACCGGCTTTATCGGCTCCCGTATCGCTTTCTATATCGTATATGTAAACGCCTTCGGTTTGTTCAATACCGAGTTTTCGGGCTATTTCACCGTTAAGTTCGGCTGCTTTGATACCCAAAACTCCCTTTTGAATGCTACCAAACTCCAATATATCATCAACTATTTTTCGAACATTATTGGAAGGAATGGCAAATGAATAACCGATATACGAACCGTTCATTGAAAAAATCATGGTGTTGATGCCTATCAAATCACCTTTTTCATCTACCAAGGCACCGCCACTGTTTCCGGGATTAACTACGGCATCGGTTTGAATAAAATTGTCAATTCGTTTGTTACCTTTCAAATCGCGTCCTTTGGCACTGACAATTCCGGCGGTAACCGTTGTACCCAAATTATACGGATTGCCGATAGCCAATACCCACTCGCCCAATTCAATTTG
>JAMONO010000005.1 GCA_027065715.1 Flavobacteriales bacterium | reverse complement strand
GGGTGCAAGTATCTTACATTTTTTTTAAAAAATTCAAATCCAACACCTTCTTGCGGAAAAGATTCCAAATTGATGATTTGATCCACATGATGCCATTTGCTGTCGTAAACAATGGTATCGCGGGTAATAAATGTGGCATTTCCCAACAATTTGACCGATATTTTTTTAAAACTTTTTTGAGGAAGGCATTTGACCATACCGTTTTTGTTGTGTATTGAAACCCATCTGTTAAACCTTACATCACCTTGTTGTGCGGCTACTATTGATGCGGCAGCTATTGACGAACCGTTTGATTGGGTCAATCCGTATTCGCGGTCATAGGTCGAAACAAACAATTTTTGTTTGTCTAAAACTTGATAATAACTCAAACTGTTGCCATAAGGAAATAAGTGAAAATCGTTATTGATTTTTTTACCCATTTTAAACAATTCAAATTCGTCGTATTTTTCAACTTTGGCAACCAATTGCGGGCAGCCGGTATAAACATTGCTAAAACGCAACTTGTTTGATAGTTCGGGTATAATTTGGTTTATGTATATTTTTTTATTGTAAGCAAATAATATCGGTGAAATATAAACACTGTATGTATCGACATTTCTGTATATTTCGCCTTCGGCTTTTCCTTGTACGATGCCATTGAGAGCTTCTACATGAAATCGTTTTTTTCGGGTTATTTGATGATATTTTTTGATAACACACCTGATACCGTTTCTACATAAACCGATTTCATTTCCATATTTGTCAAATGACCGCATACGAACTTCAACTTCTTTGCTGGGCAACATAAATATAACACCCTCAATACGCAAAAACGGATGTTGTTGTTGGATTAATTTGTTGACAAACAGACCGTATTCTTCTTCCGAAAATTGAAGTTCTTTTTCCAATCCGTTGATCAAATAATAATAAGTTTCGGAAGCGTGACAATAAATGGCTTCAATTCTGTGTATCATATCTTTGTTTTGATTAATTGAGACAAAAAACGAATATTTTTGACTTGATCGTTGGGGCAATCAATTACTTTATAGGTTTTAATCCCGATATTGTCAGCCATACGGGCATATTCAATTTTAAGTTCCAAATCGGTTTCGGCATTGTCAATCATAAAGGAAATCGGATAAACGACTACTTTATTTCCTTTGTGTTTTGTCAAAACATTTTCCAAGTAGGGTTGTAACCAACGACTTTTGCCAAATCTGGACTGAAAAGCCAATTCAACACTTTTAAATTCGGGCAAATACATGTTTAATATTTTTACTTGTTCTTGTAATTGTTGCCGGTATGGGTCGCCCTTATCTATTATTTTTTGCGGCAAACCGTGAGCCGAAAATATCAAGTGCCAATCTTCGGGAT
Source organism: Flavobacteriales bacterium (assembly GCA_027065715.1). Classification (GTDB taxonomy): domain Bacteria; phylum Bacteroidota; class Bacteroidia; order Flavobacteriales; family Flavobacteriaceae; genus WGBX01. The sequence goes on along the minus strand of JAMONO010000005.1, from coordinate 3,108 downwards.
TATCTATTTCATTCAATATAAGATCGGCTATCATTTTATTGAATTGTTCTTGTTTATAAAAAGGTTTGATAATATGTATTTTTCCCTTATAGTTTGTAGATTTAACATCATCTATACTGCTTTGGATTGTGGTTGTCGAATATTGGGGATAAAGAGGCAGTAATATCACTTCTTCAAATTGATGAATAACTTCGTTTATGAAAGGACGTGTATAACGCATGGCATAAGTTACTTGCAAACCGGTTTCAAGCGATAGTTTTTCGGCTACTTTTCGGGTATGTTCATACAATCGGCTACCTCCGATAAGTCGATAGTTTTGCCATACTTTTTTATATCTGAAACGACTAATTAAAGGAGCTAATAAATACCGCCAAATACCGGGCACAATACGTTTGTCCGAAAACATATTGTATAAAAATTGTTTTAATTCTTTCGGGTTTCGAGCCGCACCCATATTTAGCAATATAACTCCTTTTGCCATGAATTTTATTTTTTACAAATGTAAGCAATTATTTAATTTGGTGTTTGTAACAATATCCGAAAAAAATGTTTAAATTAGCTCAAAAAATTATCGATTATGGCAACAGGTGGTTCAAAACTAGCCATTTTTGCTTCAATGGCGGCAAATTTGGGCATAGCTATTATGAAGTTTATCGCTTCGTTTTTTACAGGCAGTTCGGCAATGTTGTCCGAAGGTATTCATTCGTTGGTAGATACGACCAACGGAATATTATTGTTGTGGGGGCTGAAAAAAAGCAAGGTTGCACCCGATTCGCAACACCCTTTCGGGCATGGAAAAGAGATTTATTTTTGGAGTTTTGTAGTGGCAATATTCATTTTTGCCTTTGGGGGCGGTGTAGCTTTGTATGAAGGTATTAAATATTTATTGGAACACACCGGAGAGGTAGATCATTCACACAAAATGATGTATTGGAACTATGGGGTCTTGATAGGTTCACTGGCTTTTGAAGGAGCAAGTTTATGGATAGGTTGGAAAGAATTTAGAGCAACACACCCAACAGGTTTTGTCAGTGCTTTGCGTCAAAGCAAAGATGCCGCTTCAATAGCCGTAATTATTGAAAACGGAGCTGCCGTAATCGGTTTGCTTATAGCACTTATCGGAGTGAGTTTGACTTATTATTTTAACAACCCCGATTTTGATGCTTGGGCTTCTGTTTTGATTGGTCTGTTGTTGGCTTTTGTTGCTTTTTTTATGGCAAAAGAAACCAAACATTTGTTGATAGGTGAGGCAGCAATAGAAGAAGAAATTACCGAAATTGTCGATATTTTTAAACAATATGATCAGTTGGAAGCTTTTGGCAATATCAAAACCATGCATATGGGGCCCAATGATATTATGTTAGGAGCCAATGTCAATTTTAAAGACGATTTAACAGTAGGACAAATAGAGCCTATTATTAAAGAAATAAAAGAAAAAATTGTTCGTCAGAATCCGGATATCAAACATATTTTTATTGAAACGGATTCTATAAAATAAATGTATGTTACGTTTGATTCGCATACTTTTTTTGATGATTTTTTGGCTTGTGTTTTCTTGTAAAAACCAAGCAAAACAAAAGCCGGAAGAAAAGACTTTTTCGCTGCCCGAAAATAAGACAGTAATCGATAGTCTTTGGGTTGAATTGCATAGTCTTGATACTACTTTTGTTTATGATTTGCGTTATGCAACCAAATACAATTTTGTACACAAAAAAATGTATCCGTGTCCCAAATGTTTTGTGCGTCCCGAAGTTGCCAAAGCTTTGTTGCAAATTCAAAAAGAGTTAAAAATACGAGGATTTCGTTTAAAACTTTTTGATTGTTACCGACCGGGAAAAGTGCAAAAAGAACTTTGGAAGATTATGCCCGATCCCAGTTATGTTGCCGACCCCAAAAAAGGCTCCATGCACAACAGAGGTGTTGCTGTTGATTTGACCATAATAGACCGAAACGGCAAAGAATTGGATATGGGAACGCCTTTTGATTTTTTTGGTAAAAAAGCCTATCATGCCTATCACAATTTGCCCGATACGGTTCGAAAAAATCGTTTGTTTTTAAAAAACTTGATGCAAAAATACGATTTGGAACCTATAAAATCGGAATGGTGGCACTATTCTTACCGAAAAAAGTCTTATCCGATAGCACAATGGATTTGGAATTGTAATTAATCATTTTTTTGATATGATACATTTGATAAAAGGTGATATTACTCGTCAAAAAGTAGATGCAGTGGTCAATGCCGCTAATCCTTCACTTATGGGAGGCGGTGGTGTCGATGGCGCCATTCACAGAGCGGGAGGGAAGCAAATTTTACAGGAATGTATGGCTTATACTCGGCAATACGGAAGTTTGCCTACGGGTGAAGCCATGATTACAACCGGTGGCAATATGCCGGCAAAATATGTAATTCATACCGTAGGACCTGTTTGGCGCGGTGGCAATTACAATGAAGATGAACTTTTGAAAAAGTCTTATCTCAACAGTTTGCAATTGGCTTTGCAGTATGGTGTTGAATCTATAGCCTTTCCCAATATAAGCACGGGGGTTTACGGTTTTCCTAAGCAACGGGCTGCCCGGATTGCGCTAACTACTATTCAAAATTTTTTGAAACTTCATCAAGAATTGGAAGTGTATTTGGTGTGTTTTGACGACGAAAATTATGCTATTTACAAAACTTTGTTACCATAAAAATTTCGCCCCGACAAAGAAGTTCTGTCGAGGCGAAAGATAAACAACACAAACTAATTATTATGAGAAAAACATGAGAAGTATTTTTCTCTGCAAATATATTGATGGCTTGTTATAAAATAATTGTCAAATTTGATAAATACTTGTTTTGATTTGATAAATGTCGGCTTTGGTATCATAAAACTACCATTGAAACAGTGCCGCTAAGCGGGTGGTATATCGGTATAAATAATTGCTATGCCTCACTGACAAATTAAGTATCTTGTTAATGATAATATTCTGTTAACCAACAAATTACAGTAAACCTTCTCCGTCAAAGTTTTCCAAATATTCGGCAACTCTTTTAACAAACAATCCTCCGAGCATACCATCGACAACACGGTGGTCGTAAGAGTGGGAGAGTATCATCTTTTGACGGAT
>JAMONO010000004.1 GCA_027065715.1 Flavobacteriales bacterium | reverse complement strand
GCTTTGATATTTCATCATTTTGATGTTCAATTTGATGGATTATTTTATCTTTTCTGATATGCAAACCCTGTATTTCATCTTCCATATCTTGAATTTCCAAAGGAAGTTCACCGCGTGTATTTTTTATTTCGTCAATCTTAGAATCGATTAATTGCAAGTCATATAATAGTCTGAGTTTGTCTTCAACGGTAAATTCTTTAGTCTTTCCCATATTTTATAAGTAATTGATTGGGTTAGTATTTATTTTTGATAAAGCAACTGCAAAATTACGAATTTTTTTTGTAAGTTGCTCAAATAAAAACACTTTTGTAAACTGTTCACTTTCAAAGTGTCCTATATCGGCTATAATTATTTGATTTTCAGCCTTATAAAATTCATGATATTTTACATCGGCAGTAATGTAAATATCTGCCCCCGAGGCTTTTGCCGCTTCAATGGCAAAACTTCCGGAACCTCCGAGTATGGCTATTTTTTTCACGGGTTTGCCACGCAAAGCAGTGTGTCTTATACACGACAGATTTAAAACTTCTTTCAATAGCAACAAATATTCTGTTTCGTCATAAGAACGAGGCAATTCACCCACGACTCCCATACCTATTTCCTGATTGTTATTGAGTAATTCGATAATTTCATAAGCAACTTCTTCATAAGGGTGATGCTTGAATAATGCTTTTAATATGCGGGTTTGTAAATGTTTGGGAAAGATAACGCTAATACGTTCTTCTTTTTCGTATTGACGTTTACCCACCTTCCCTACATAAGGCTGTGCTCCTGCAACGGGTTTGAATGTGCCTGTTCCGGCAACGTTAAAACTACATTCTTCATATTTGCCTATTTTTCCTGCACCGGCTTTAAACAGCGCTTCACGCACTTTTTCGGCATCGCCAACAGGTGCATAGGTTACCAACTGTCTAAGTGTTTTGGATTGCGGTATCAATATACGCCGATTAATCAATCCCAGTTTATCAGCCAATATACCGCTTACGCCAAATAATTGATTGTCAAGTGCCGTATGCATGGCATAAATGGCTACATCATGTTTTATGGCTTTCATTATTGTGCGTTCTACATAGTTTTTGCCCGTTAATGATTTTAAACCGCCAAAAATTATCGGGTGAAAACTCACAATCAAATTCATATTTTTTTCAATAGCTTCATCAACCACAGGTTCCAATGTGTCGTGGGTTATTAAAATTCCTTTGAGTGGCATATCCGAATTGCCCGCCAACAAGCCGACATTATCAAAATCTTCGGCATAGTTTAGGGGAATTTTTTCTTCGATTAGGTCAATTACATTTTGTATTTTCATCAAATATATTTTTTCTGTTATAATTTATTGTTTAATAATTTTTTTTATTTCCGTTCTTCCGTTTTCATATTCAATGAATACCCAATACATTCCTTTTTTATATTGTGATAAATCAATAACAACATGATTATTATTTGGTTTCAGGTTAAGTATTAATTGCCCGTCAAACGAAAAAATATCAATTTTATTAACTTTAAGATTGGAAAGTAATAGGTGTAAATAATCTTTTACCGGATTAGGAAAAAGTCGTATTTCTCTTTTATCAGCTTGATGCAGAAACAACTGATTATTTGATAATTTTCCGACAATGGTTCTAAAAAAAGTGCTGTTGTATTCTTTATAAATACCAACGGTAAAAATATCTCCGTTGTTATTACCGGCAATATCAAAAACATAGTTGGTTATATAACCGTTTAAATCGGTTGCCAATACACCATTATTAAAAAAACCGGATACAAAATTACCGTCTTTGTCAGTCATAACAAGATAATAATAAGTTTGCATACTCGGAAACAAAGATGCCGTAGAGCCACCGGCAAGTATATGATTATCGATTATTTTAAGAGTCATTAGCCTGTTATTGGCACCGGCAACCGTTGGAAAAAATATTTTATAGCCGCTTTGATTATACGTAAAGTCTAACTGTCCGTTTTGTTTTAATCTAATAATCAATGCTTTAACACCAAAAAAACCTCCCGTTCCATTGTTATGATACAGATAACCGGCTGCGTAAATTTCGCCATTTGCGGTAATGTCCAAATCATTAAAACCGACACCACAATATTGATTGGGTAAAGGAAAATCAAAAAAACCGTTTTGTCCAAAAGTGATATCGAGATTTCCATTCGCATCTAAACGTCCAATTATTCCTCTACCGTATGCGTTATTAGATTGATAAGAACTACCCACAGTAACAATTTTATTATCCGGTTGAATATGAATTTTATTGATCAAATCAAACCTTAAAGGTGTTGCGTCCAATACTAGTTCACCTGCCCGATTAAACGAATTATCCTTTTGTCCGTCAGGTAATAATCTTACTATTTTATAAAATGTTTGCTGTTGCATGTTGATGGCACCCGACAAAACTATTCTTCCTTCAAAATCAATTGCCAAGCCGTTTAATCTACCTGTTTTGGGTTTAAAAAAACCATTTTCTGCAAAATAATTATCCAAATTGCCATTTAAATCTATTCGAAACAATTTATTTTCACCCGCAATTAAACCCAAAATATAGATGTAACCATCAATCGGACTATATTCTATATCATAAAGAATGGTATGAGGTTGAAAATAATTTCCGGCCACATGATAAAATCCGTTGGTAGCAAAAGAGGTTTCAATTTCGCCGTTTTCATTCAACTTGCATACATAAAAATCTCTGTCAAAAAGAGCTCCGTATTGCGGAATAGAACTGTTAATACCTAAAATAAAAGAACCATCGGGTAAATTTATAATTTTTTGACCTCGTGTATTTCTGTTGTTAAAACCAATAGTTTGAAGCCCGTTATTACCAAAATTATAATCCCAATAATAATCTTGTGCATTTATAATAGATAAAGTAAATAAAATAAAATACAATAATATATTTTTCTTCATTTAAATTAATATTTAAAAGCAATATAAAGAAAAAAATTAATAAGTTAAATATTTATGAACAATTCTTTTTACTTTCGCCCAACTCATTAAATTCTCTCAATATCGTATCTTTGCAAAAATTTGTAACACATGGCACACAAACCCAAAGTTGCTTTCACGACATTAGGTTGTAAACTCAATTTTTCGGAAACTTCCATTATTTCTCGTAAAGTAGAAAAATCGGGATTTGAAAAAACCGATTTTAAAAACAAAGCGGATATTTATGTTATCAACACCTGCACGGTAACCGATAACGCAGATAAAAAATTTAAACAATATGTCAAACAAGCCTTGAAAATTAATCCTGATGCCATGATAGTAGCTATTGGGTGTTATGCCCAACTCAATCCCGAAGAACTGGCAGACATCGAAGGGGTTGATATGGTTTTGGGTATTGAAGAAAAATTTCGGTTGCCCCAATACATACAACATATACACAAAAAACCAAAAGCCGAAATTCATTCGTGTAACGTAGCATCATCAACAGCTTTTTTCAGTGCTTATTCAGCAGGAGACAGAACACGGTCATTTTTAAAAATTCAAGATGGCTGTGATTATCCGTGCACCTATTGCACCATTCCCATGGCTCGGGGTAAAAGTCGAAACGGAACTGTGGAAGAAATAATAACACAAGCACACGAAATTGCCCGTCGTGGTATAAAAGAAATTGTAATAACCGGCGTTAATATCGGAACTTTTACGGACCATTCCAATGAAACAAAAAGAACATTTTACGACCTAATCAAAGCGCTTGACAAAGTTAATGGTATTGAAAGGTATCGCATATCATCCATTGAACCCAATTTGCTTACCAATGAAATTATTGAATTTGTTGCACAATCAAAAAAGTTTATGCCTCATTTTCACATTCCTTTACAAAGCGGTAGCAATGAATTATTAAAAAAAATGAAAAGACGTTACCAACGTGAGCTTTATGCCGAAAAAGTTGATAAAATTAAAGAAATGATGCCCGAAGCCGCCATAGGCGTAGATGTAATTGTAGGTTTTCCCGGAGAAACCGACGAACTGTTTCTCGAAACATATCAATTTATCAACCAATTAAATATTTCTTATTTACATGTATTTACCTATTCGGAACGTCCAAATACCGAAGCTGCTTTAATGAATAATGTTGTTCCCAAAATTGTTAGAAACAAAAGAAGTAAAATGCTGAGAGGATTATCTGCCAAAAAACAATTGAATTTCTACAACAACCAACTTGGAAAAACAAAATCCGTATTACTCGAAAAAGCCGAAAAGGATAAGTTTATGTTTGGGTTTACCGATAACTACATAAAAGTAAGTATTCCATATAATAAAAATTATGTAAATACCATACAAAAAATTAAATTGGTAGAAATTAATCAAGAAGGCAATGTTACAGGAAAAATAAATAATTAATACACCCACGGTCATACAAACAACCGTTTTTTTTTGAGAGATAAAAAAAAAACGTTCACAAGTCAATTTGTGAACGTTTATTAAAATAAGATGGGCGGCGACCTACTTTTCCACCT
>JAMONO010000003.1 GCA_027065715.1 Flavobacteriales bacterium | reverse complement strand
TGTTGTTTTATTAGATGAAAAAGGCAAAGGTTTTACCTCGCGAAGTTTTGCCGATTTTTTGCAACAAAAAATGAATAGCGGTATCAAAAATTTGGTATTTGTAATAGGCGGACCTTACGGATTTTCTCAAGATTTGTATCAACGAGCCACCATGCAATTGGCACTTTCCACCATGACATTTTCGCATCAGTTGGTGCGTGTTATTTTTTTGGAACAATTATACAGAGGTTTAAGTATTTTACGAAATCACCCTTATCATCATGATTAATTATTAAGTATGATTATTCAAACAAAACACAATTTATGAACAGAAACTTTCCCAATTTCGGACATTTTATTCTCATTTTAATCATGTTTGTTGCTTTTTCCGTTCCATTTGGTTTTTTACAAATCATGGTTCCTCATTCATGGCAAGCTTTTTTTATGTTATTGGGCTATGTTATTCCTATGCTTTTGACAATTTGGGCTACTCGAAGAGCTTTTGACAAAAAGGCGACTTATAATTTTAAACCGGCATATTGGTATATGTTACCTTTGGTAATTGTAACGGCTTATGCTTTTTTGGTTGTAGGTGAATTTACGGTTTTTTTACTTCCCGAACCTACCGGTAAGCTAAAAAAATTGTTTGATATGCTCAACCAAACCATGCGTGTTATTTTTGAACACAAAGTGATAGGTTTTTTGATGGTTGCCATTGCTGCTCCTATTTTGGAAGAAACCCTTTTTAGAGGTATTATTTTAAAAGCTTTGTTAAAAAAATACAAACCTTGGCAAGCCATATTGTATTCGGCAGTGGCATTTGGGGTTTTTCATCTCAACCCTTGGCAGTTTTTGTATGCAACAGTTTTGGGATTATTGTTGGGATATATGTATTGGCGAACCCGTTCATTGTTTTACCCTGTTTTGATACATTTTTTGTTGAACGGTACTGCTTTTTTAATGGGGCAATATACCGATTTGGAACCCAATGAAGGTTTTTCGGATTATTGGACACAACACAATATGTTACAATATTATATTTTGGTTGTAATTTCGATAGGTATTATTGTTATGAGTTATTTTTGGTTTGAAAAAATATTTAGGAAAGCACCTCAAACTTTATATTTGGCGACACAAAATCCGCATAAAATTATCGAAATACAAAAAATACTCCCCGAAAATATTCACTTAAAAAGTTTACAAGACTTGGGTTTTAAAGGAAAATTAAGAGAAACCGGTAAAACATTACAAGCCAATGCGATACAAAAGATGCGGCAAATTTCGGTTCCTTATGATGTCGATGCCTTAGCCGACGATACGGGACTGGAAGTAGAAGCTCTTAATGGAGCTCCCGGTGTATATAGCGCCCGATATGCAGGCGACAGGGCTACTTATGAAGAAAATGTAGCCAAACTTTTGGAACAAATGAAAGGTATATCCAATCGTAAAGCCAAATTTAAAACCGTTATGGCACTGAGCAAAGGGCATAAAGAATATCTTATTGAAGGAGAAATACACGGAACCGTTACGCACGAACCGCGTGGAACCAACGGCTTCGGATACGATTCGGTTTTTATACCCGACGGCTACAATCAGACCTTTGCCGAACTTACCGATGAGGAAAAAAATAAAATCAGTCACAGAGCTGTCGCTTTGCAAAAAATGAAAAAACTTTTTTGAAATCTTTTTAGTATTTTTACAGGGTTGTTATCTTAAAAAATACTAATTATGAAAAAAACATTATTTAGTCTTGTTTTTATACTGGTATATGGTGTGCATGCACAAATATTGAATATTGAGGCTTATCGTATTAAAACCGATACTTTGGGTTGGGCAGGTAAAATAGGTTTAAATTTTTCACTCACCAAAAATACCAAATCGTTAATAAATATCGGAAATCAAACCCATATACAATACAAAACTCCAAAAACCTTAACCTTGTTGTTGGGACAATATAATTTGCTGGTGTCCGATAACAATAATTTAATTGACAAAACCGTATTGCACTTGCGTTACAATTATTATTTCAAGCCACGCTTTATCGGCGAATGGTTTGTGCAAGGACAACGCAATGCCGTTTCCAAAATCCAATTTAGAGGTTTGGCAGGCATGGGGTTGCGTTTCAAATTGTCAAAAAACGATCATTACAGATATTATTTAGGTACCACCGCTATGTTTGAACACGAAGAAACGACACTCGATACCACACAAGAACTGTGGCGGTGGAGCAATTATTTCTCATTCACCATTATACCCAATGACCATGTAAGTTTGGTTAGCACGACTTATTACCAACCTGCTTTTTCCGATTTTTCCGATTATAGAATAGCCTCCCAAAATACCTTATACTTTAATATTTCAAAGCATCTTAGTTTTAAAACAGCTTTTAATTATACCTATGACAGCAGTCCGGTAATTAATATTCCCAAAACGCAGTATAATTTGATTTCGGGTGTTATTTATGCCTTCAATTAGTTAATAATACACAAAAAATGGAGTTGGAATTTAAAAAGATTTTTAACAAGTGGGTGGCTGAAAAAAAAGCTTTTGTTTTTTTGATTGATTTTGAAAAAAAAGCCCCTTTGATTTGGACACCGTCGGAAGCTGCCCGTCAAAAAGTGTTTTTTCAACTTAACGGTTATACCAATTTCAAAAAAAAATATAAAAAAATACCCGTCCGGTTAAAAATATTTCCACCTGACAAAAATAAGTATCAAAAAGCCTTTGAGTATGTGCAACACCATTTGCATGCAGGGAATACCTATTTGTTAAATTTAACATTTGCCACTCGCATCAAATCCAATATTTCGTTGCATGATATATTTATTCAAGCCGCTGCTCCCTATAAATTTTATTTTAAAGATAAATTTGTCTGTTTTTCGCCCGAAACCTTTGTGCAAATTAGCGACAATATTATCAAAACCTTTCCTATGAAAGGCACCATAGATGCACGGATACCAAATGCACGACAAAAACTTTTGCAAAATCAAAAGGAATTGAATGAACATTATACCATAGTCGATTTGCTTCGCAACGATTTGGCTATGGTAGCAAACAAAGTTCGAGTAAAACGTTTTAGATATCTGGAGCCTGTCCGAACCCTAAATGGTGAATTATTGCAAGCCAGTTCCGAAATAATCGGATTGTTACCTGACAATTGGAAAAAAAATAATCCGGCAACTGTTTTTGACAAAATTTTACCGGCAGGTTCAATTTCGGGTGCCCCCAAAAGCAAAACAATCGATATAATTAAACAAGCCGAAATAGATAATCGGGGATATTATACCGGTATTTTCGGTTATTTTGACGGTAACAATTTTGATACGGCTGTGATTATACGGTATATTGAAAAAAACAATAATGAATTTTATTACAGAAGTGGCGGAGGTATTACAACTTTGAGTAATTGGAAGGAAGAATACAACGAATTAATACAAAAAATTTATGTTCCCACTGATTGAAACCATTAAAATAGTCAATGGAAAACCTCAAAACTTGTCTTATCATCAACACAGGTTTGAAGCCTCATATTATAAATTGTATAATAAATTGACGAATATTCGTTTAAACGAAGTAATAAAAGTGCCCGAAAAACACCGCAAAGGAATTGTTAAATTACGGTTTTTATACAATCAAACCGACTGTTTTTGTCAATTTGAAAATTATCGGTCAAAACATATAGAAACACTGCGGTTGGTTTATTGTGATCAAATAGAATACAGCCTGAAATGGGTAAACCGAAAACCTATTGAAAACCTATTGTTGCAAAAAAAATCGGCAGACGATATATTGATCGTAAAAAACGATTTAATAACCGATACTTCGTTTACCAATATAGCTTTTTGGGACGGAAAAAATTGGATAACACCCCAATATCCTTTGTTGCACGGAACGGCAAGAGCTCGCCTGATACATCATAAACATATTGTTCCGGCTCCTGTTTATGTATCCGATTTACCACTTTTTAAAAGTTTTAAATTGTTTAATGCCATGCTCGATTTTGAACGACAACCCAATATATCGGTAGCAAATATTTTGATATAAATCGTTGTTTTTTTTATTATTTATTTATATCTTGCCCTACATAAAGTTGTAAAACTCTTTTATATGAAAAACAAATTCTTTTTGTTTCTTATATTCTATGTATCTTTGAATTATGCACAAGATTTGTATAAAAAGGGGTATTTGGTTGAAAATAACGGAGAAAAATATGAGGTGTTTATTAAATCGGAAAAATGGACTTCAACCCCAACTTATGTCGATTATGTAAAAGATACTTATAATTTAATACATAAAGATGATTTAAAAGAATTTGGAACCTTTGACGGTTACAAATTTGTAAAATATGATGTAAATATTGACCGTTCGACGGTTAATACTTCTACTACTTCCAAGCCCGATTTCCATAAAGAATTGCTGTTTTTACAACAAATTTTTGTTGGACCTGTAAATTTATACGTTTATAGAGATGAGGGATTTTATCGGTTTTTTTATCAATTAAAAGATGAAATTCCTCAACAATTGGTATATAAAAAATACACAACCTATTATCATGATGAAAGAGATAATGAAACTACAAAAGTGGTAAAAGAAAATAATTATTATAAATTTCAACTGCAACAAATATTTAATGACTGTGTGAGATTGACGCAAAAAGATTTTAATATTAAATATAAGACACCGTATTTGTTAAAATTATTTCAAAAATATGCCAAATGTAAAGGCGAAGCTCATAGTGTTTTGCCCTACAAAAATGTCAAATTGACTGATGAAAACAGTATCAAATTATCTTTAAAAACTCATGTGGAAGATTTTGACGAAGCATATTATATTACAAACGAAAACAAACGTATTGAAGGATATATAAAAAGATTTAATGAAAATGAACCGGTAAAATATTTTTATTTTAAAAAAACTTATAAAGAGGCGTTCCGCAAAATAAATATTTCAGAAGCGAAAGCTTTTACGTTGTTTGACAAATCTCATTACGAAAGTTTTGTTATTGATGATCCATTATCTTTTTCAAAAGATACAACCGTAATTGCCAAAATCAAAGATACGGCTTTTTTAAAAGTTTTATTAAAAGGTTACGTCAGCTTATATGTTTACGGCAAACACGGAACTAAATATTATTATTTTCAAAAAGAAAATCTCCCGCTTCAATTGCTAGTGGATAAAAAAAGTAAATATAAACGGCAATTAAAACAAATTTTTTCCGATAACCCCGAAATATATCCTTTAATAAACAAAACATCTTATAAAGATAAAGATTTGATTGTTTTGTTTGAAAAATACAATAGACATATACGTAAAAAAGCAGAGATAACAAGTCGAATAAGAAGATTTAAAATATGGTTTGAGTTAAGAGGAATGATTTCGAAAGCCGATATAAGAAAACAATATGATAAAGATTATTACACCAAATTAGCGACATTAGATTTTATAATGAACTTTTCCGCTTCATATAAGCTTTTAAAAAATAATGACAACTTTTATTTATTTGCAGCCCCATATTATTTTCCTTATAGAAAATTTTTGCCCGAAATAACTGTGCCGGTTGGTTTGAGATATAAATTTGTATCGAAACGAAGCCCGTATGATTTTTTTGTATCTGCTTTTTATGCAACCAATTTTTTGGTGGATAAAGATAATATTAGTCCTTTTATAAAACAAAACGATGTTCAAATTAAGAGCCGAACTTCAAACTTAGGAATAGGTTTTGGTTGGATTATAAAAAATAAACAGAGTTTTACCGTACAATATTATTTTTCACGCGATATTTTTTATCCAAACGAATATGGAATTTATTCATCGATAAGTCGATTTGAATTAAAATATGCTATCGATATTTTAGGAAATAAAATTAATAGAAAAAAATAATAAATATTATTGTAATTTTTTTTTAAATATTTTGTATCTTAGAAAAATTATTTACTATGAAAATTACTTATTTGGGACATGCAAGTTTATTGATAGAGACAGCCGGCAAAAAGCTGATAATTGACCCGTTTATCTCGGGAAATCCTTTAATAAAGGACAAACTTTTGCCCGAGAACATTCAAGCCGATTATATTTTGATAACGCATGCACATCAAGATCATGTGCTGGATGTTGAGACAATTGCCAAGGCAAATCCCGAGGCAAAAATTATTTCAAATTTTGAAATAGTAACCTATTATTCCAAACTCGGTATTGAAGGACACCCTATGAATCATGGTGGTAGTTGGAATTTTGATTTTGGTCGGGTTACCATGGTCAATGCATGGCACTCAAGTAGTTTTGCCGACGGTACTTATGGAGGAAATCCTGCCGGTTTTGTTATTGAAAGCAATAATAAATCGGTGTATATAGCCGGTGATACCGGTTTGACCATGGATATGAAGTTAATCCCTTTATTTACCAAACTCAATTTGGCGGTTTTGCCTATTGGTGACAATTTTACCATGGGGGTGGAAAGTGCGGTTATAGCAGCCGATTTTGTAGAGTGCAACCAAATATTAGGCTATCATTATGATACCTTCGGGTATATCGAAATTGACCATGAAAAAGCTAAAGAAGCTTTTGATAAATCAGGAAAAGAACTCATTTTATTACCACTTTTGAATAGTATCGAAATTTAGTTTAACTAAAAATACGATTAATTATGAAAAAATCTTTTTTATTATTGTTTTTGTTAAGCCTTACAGTGCAATATGCCCAAATCAACTTTGAAAAAGGATATTATATTGATAATTCGGGAAAAATAATAGAAGGATTTATAAAAAATGTGGAATGGAGAAATAACCCGACAACGTTTGAGTTTAAATCACAATTGTATCAAGTTCCTCAACAAAAAACAATTGAAAATGTGAAAGAATTCGGAATTTATAATAATGTGAAATTTAAACGTTTTACGGTAGATATTGACAGATCTTTACCTTCGGTAACGGCTATGTCCACTACTTCCAAACCCGATTTTCATAAAGAATTATTGTTTTTAAAAGTTCTTGTAGAAGGAAATCCTACCTTGTATAAATATGTCGATGATGAAATAATCCGTTTTTTTTATCATAAACAAGGCGAAACACCCAAGCAGTTGGTATATAAAAAATACAAAACAGCTTATAATACCAAAAATGAAAGTCAAGATTATGATAACTTGGTAATTAAAGAAAACAAATATTACAAATTTCAGTTAAAAGAATTGTTTAAAGATTGTTCGCAGTTTAAGAATAAAGACTATAATATTCCTTACAAAACCAACAGTTTGATTGATATATTTAAAAAATACCACAAGTGTAAAGGTCAGTCTTTTGTAGTTTATAATAAAAAAAGAGCAAAATTTAATTTATGGCTTCAAGCAGGGGTAACCAATTCAATAACAGATTTGGAATCAACCACAGATGGAAAAGTTTATTTTACATTACCCCGAAATACTTCTTTTACTTTTGGTTTCTATTTTTCATATACATTGCCTTTAAATAAAAACAAATGGGAAATTTTTATCGAACCTTCCATACAGTCTTACGATACGAAATTATCAAAACTCAAAAATGGAGAATATATTCATTTTAAAAATTTTTCCTTTCCTTTTGGCATGAAATACAATATGTTTATCGGACAAAATGTGGATTATAAGGTTTTTGTTAAAACGGCTTATGTTTTAGATATGCCTTATGATGAATCGGCTATCGATGTGGGCACCTATACTCCTTATCAAATAGAGAATCATTCTCATGTTATGTTTGGTGCAGGTTTTGCTTATAAAGATACTTACCGCATTGAGGTTAATTATAATTTGCAGCGAAACATATTAAATTATGTTTATAGAAATTCAATGTTAACCATGCTCGAAGTTAAGTTGTCGTATCGTATTTTATAATACCGTTTGCAAATAAAAAATGGAGGTTGTCTCAAAAGAGTTTTATTGATATAATTTGACAAAAAAACAATTGTTAACTCGCTTATTTTAAAGTTAAAGATTTCTCACTGCGTTCAAAATGACAGGTGTCAGATGAGGGGTGTAAGATGCCGGATGATGAGGTGTAAATGTCATTCCGAAGGAGTGAAACGACTGAGGAATCTTTTACCAAATAGATAAAGGTTTCTCACTGCGTTTGAAATGACGCCATTTATTGCGTAATTCTTTGACTAACAGCACGTTGTCATTGCAAGGTGCGAGGCACGAGCACCGTGGCAATCTTTGGTTTAATGAAATAGCTTCTACACTTCGCTATTGCTTCGTTTTGAATGACACGACACTGCTGTTAGCTCGTTCTGTCAATTTAGGTTATTTTTCTATTTTGCAAATATAGGATGGCAGATAATCCAATCTTTTGAGACAGCCTTTTTTTATATCCGAATTTTTCTTTTGACAAAGCCGTAAAGAAAAAGTAATGTCGCCATAAAAATACTTATACGTGCCACATAATCACCGTGTTGGCTGTAAAAAGTCAATTTGTTATTCAAATTTACTTCTGTCAATATGTTTCCTCTTTTGTTGTATTCCAGTTTTTTAACTATTTCGCCTTTTTGATTAATATGTGCCGAAATTCCGGTGTTGGCAGATTGCACTACGTCACGTCTGTTCTCAATTGCCCGTATTCGAGCCATGCTTACATGTTGTCGGTGTCCTTCGGTATTGCCCCACCAGCCGTCATTGGTTATGACAGTAAGAAGGTTTGCACCGTTTTTGACATAACCGGTAACGTATTCCCCATAAACACTTTCATAGCAAATAATTGGGGCGGCTTTGATATGCTTATACACAAAAACACTGCGTTTCGTTTGAGTTACATTTGAACCCATTGAAACTCCTATGGTACGTGTAACCCAATCACCAATCAAAGGTATCAATACTTTGGCAAAAGGAGTATATTCGGCACCTACTACCAATTTCGATTTGTGATATACTTCATATTCACCCTTTGGTGTAATAAAGATTGCCGAATTATACATGTCAAACCAACGACCGTTTTTGGTTTTATTGGCTGTTTCGGGTATTTTTCGGGTATTTTTGGGATACCAGTGTATAAAATCGACACCGGCCAATATTGCCGTGTGATTTTGTTGTGCGTAATTATGCATGATTTCAAAAGGACGGCTGGTTACAAAAGTTTTAATTTCGGTATAACGGGCAATAGCCGTTTCGGGTGCTACAATCATTTGTGCGGTGCTGTCTGCCAAACTCAAAAAATCTTGTGTCAAACGGGTATTGCTGTATTTAAATTTTTCTTCCCATGGATCCAAATTGGGTTGCACAATACTTATTCGAGCTGTTTTGCCTTTTATTTGATAGTGTTGCCACAAGTATATTGAAAAAATAATCGGTAATACAATCCACAAACTTGATTTCAAAATGCCTTTAAACAGTATATTTTTTTCTTTGTCTTTTTTGTATGACGACAAATATCTATAAATCAGCACATTAACAATCAATACCCAAAAACTTCCACCCAAGTATCCCGTATATTCATACCATTGAACCCATAACGGATATTCTGAAAATCCATTGCCTAAGTTGAGCCAAGGCCATGAAAAATCCCAATTCAAATGAAATTTCTCAAAAGCAATCCAAATAAAAATAAAAAAAGCCAAGGCCATTTGATCCGGCAAACGTTTTCTGATAAAATGAAATAACCAAAATGTGATACTCATTAACAACGAATTGACCACAACGGCAAATATACCCCCCACAGCAGTTGCTTTATAAATCCACCAGGTTTTGGTCAAATTCCAAACAAAAAAAGCCAAGTAAACATAAGCAAAAAATACTTTGGATTTTTTGCGACGTAAAAAATCTTCTTCAATAAATAACAAAGGAACAAAGGCAATAAATAAAAAGGCAGGAAAACCGTAGGTAGGCCAACCTAAACCAAACAATATGCCCGAAAGCAACGATAATAATAAATAACGGTATTTTTTTGGTTTCATCATGCACAAAAATAAACAAAATTAATTTTTAACACGATTTCTTATTTTTTGATTGAATTTCTTGAGTTAATACAAAATTTTTATTTGTTAATTGACTGAATTCTAAAATTTTAATCGGAATGAAACAAATAAAATGTAACATAAGATACTCTTCGATTGATAAATGTCAGTTTCCTATGAAATTTATGGAAAAAAAATTACAAAAGTTGTAAAATTAAATTAAATAAATGACAAAAGTCAGTTTTTTAGACTTTTTTATACTTTAATTTTACTTATGCAAAAACCAATAATAAAAAAACATACAAAATGAAAAAACATAATTTTTATGCCGGTCCCAGTATATTACCACAATATACCATAGATAAAACCATTGAAGGTATTCAAAATTTTGCCGATACAGGTCTTTCCGTTTTGGAAATTTCGCATCGCAGCAAAGAGTTTGTTGCCGTAATGGAAGAAGCACAACAACTGTTTAAAGAATTGTTAAACATTCCCGACGAATATTCCGTATTATTTTTACAAGGAGGTGCCAGCACGCAGTTTGCCATGATACCTTTTAATTTGTTGGGCAAAAAAGCCGCTTATCTCGACACCGGTGCTTGGAGCAGTAAGGCTATTAAAGAAGCCAAAGGTTTTGGTGAGGTAGAAGTGGTTGCCAGCAGCAAAGATAAAGGATACAACTACATTCCCAAGAATTTTGAAATTCCTGTCGATGCCGATTATTTTCATATTACCACCAATAATACCATAGCCGGAACCGAAATTAAATTCGATATGGATAGTCCGATACCGTTGGTAGCGGATATGTCATCGGATATTTTCAGTCGTCCCGTAAATATTTCCAAATATGCTTTAATATACGGCGGAGCTCAAAAAAATTTAGGACCGGCAGGCGCCACATTTGTTATTATTAAAAATGATATTTTGGGTAAAGTAAACAGACACATTCCTACTATGCTCAATTATAAAACACATATTGATAAAGGCTCAATGTTTAATACTCCCCCCGTTTTGGCTGTATTTTCGGCTTTGCAAACCTTAAAATGGCTTAAAGCAAACGGTGGGGTTGAAGCTGCCCAAAAACGCAATGTCGAAAAAGCAGAAATACTTTATGACGAAATAGACCGAAACAAACTGTTTAGTGCCGTAGTGCCGGCAGAAGAAGACCGGTCATTGATGAATATAACTTTTGTAATGAACCAAAACTTTAAAGAACACGAAACCGCTTTTTTAGATTTCGTAGCACAACGCGGAATAGTCGGTATTAAGGGACATCGTTCGGTTGGAGGCTTCCGTGCTTCAACTTACAACGCTTTACCAAAGGAAAGCGTAGAAGTATTGGTCAAAGCCATGCAAGATTT
This sequence comes from Flavobacteriales bacterium, assembly GCA_027065715.1. Taxonomy (GTDB): domain Bacteria; phylum Bacteroidota; class Bacteroidia; order Flavobacteriales; family Flavobacteriaceae; genus WGBX01. The sequence continues at coordinate 8,602 of JAMONO010000003.1, read as the reverse complement.
TGAAAAAACAATCGGTTAATTCAATATACATAAAACAACTTAAAATAACAATTTGCAATGAAAATACTCGTAGCAACTCAAAAACCTTTTGCTCCGGCAGCTGTCAAACAGATGAAAGAATTGATAAAACAAGCCGGTTATGAACTGATATTGTTAGAAAAATATGAAAATCAACAAGATTTGACAGATGCCGTAATAGACGTGGACGCACTTATTGTAAGAAGCGATAAAGTAACGCCCGAAGTTTTGCAAAAAGCTCAAAATCTGAAAGTTGTTGTGCGTGCCGGTGCCGGATATGACAACATCGATTTAGATGCGGCAAGTCAAAAAAATGTGGTGGTAATGAATACGCCCGGACAAAACTCAAATGCCGTTGCCGAATTGGTTTTAGGTATGTTGGTTTATATGGCACGCAACCGCTTTAACGGAACCGCAGGAACCGAACTCAAAGGAAAAATACTCGGTATTCATGCCTATGGCAATGTGGGAAAAAATGTAGCTCGCATAGCCAAAGGTTTCGATATGCAAGTAGTGGCACATGACCCCTATGTCTCTTCCGAAATTGTTGAACGTGACGGTATCAAAGATTTTGAACAAGCCGAAGATATGTATAAATACGCACAATACATTTCATTGCATATACCGGCTACCAAACAAACTATCAAAAGTATCAACTACGATTTGTTAAAAAATATGCCTCCCAATGCCGTTTTAATCAATACGGCACGAAAAGAGGTTATCGACGAAGACGGTTTGCTCAAATTAATGTCCGAACGCCCCGATTTTACTTATATTTCGGATATAGCACCCGATAAAAAAGACGAATTTGAAACCCGATACGCAAACAGAGTGTTTTTTACACCCAAAAAAATGGGAGCCCAAACCGCCGAAGCCAATATTAATGCCGGTGTGGCTGCCGTAAATCAAATTGTCAATTTCTTTAAAACCGGAGACATCCGTTTTAAGGTAAATTAAATACACTTAACTTTAACCTTTTAATTACAATACCATGGCAAAAATAAAAGCATTTAAAGGTATCAGACCTCCCAAAGATATTGCATCAAAAGTATCATCTCTTCCGTATGACGTTATGAATTCGGAAGAAGCAGCCGAAATGGCAAAAGGCAATGAAAAATCTTTGTTGCATATAACAAGAGCCGAAATTGACTTACCCGATTGCAAAGATATTCACTCGGAAAAAGTTTATGAAAAAGCAGTCGAAAATTATAATAAATTTAAACAAAAAGCTTGGTTGGTGCAAGATGAAAAACCACATTTTTATATTTATGCCCAAACCATGGACCGACGAACACAGTATGGTATAGTCGGAGCAGCTGCCGCACAAGACTATTTTGACGGCGTTATCAAAAAACACGAACTAACTCGTCCCGACAAAGAAGAAGACCGAATGGTATTGACCCGATATCTCAATGCCAATATCGAACCGGTATTTTTTTCATACAAAGCCGTTCCCGAAATTGATGCCATTGTAAATCGGATTGTTGAACAAAATGAACCGGTTTATGATTTTACAGCCGAAGATGGTTTCGGTCATCATTTTTGGGTGGTAGAAGAGGAAGAAGATAACCGCAAACTGGAAAAACTTTTTGCCGAAAAAGTCCCTTACACTTATGTCGCCGACGGACATCATCGCACAGCTGCCGCAGCTCGAATTATGGAAGAAAAAAAAGCCCGAAATCCCAATCATACAGGCAACGAAGAATACAACTATTTTATGGCTGTGCACTTTCCCGATAACCAGCTGAAAATTATTGACTACAATAGAGTGGTAAAGGATTTGAACGGATTAAATAAAGATGAATTTTTAGCGGCACTGCAACAAAAATTCGAAATAAATAAAATCGGAAATAAAGCTTATCGTCCCGCCAAGTTGCACGAGTTTGCCATGTATCTCGACGGCGATTGGTATCAATTAATCGCCCGACAAGGCACTTATGACGACAATGACCCCATAGGACAATTGGATGTAACCATATTGTCAAATTCCGTGTTAGAACCCATCTTGAATATCAAAGATTTGCGAACCAGCAAACGCATCGACTTTGTCGGGGGTATTCGCGGATTGGAAGAACTGAAAAAAAAGGTGGACAGCGGTGCTTATGCCGTAGCCTTTGCACTATATCCGGTTTCTATGCAACAACTTATCAATATAGCGGATACCGGAAATATCATGCCGCCCAAAACTACTTGGTTTGAACCCAAATTGCGTAGCGGATTGGTTATACACGAATTAGATTAATGATATGTAAACCTTTTGTGGAGGTTGCCTCAAAACCTTGTTGCTAATTTTTTCTTTTTGAGACAGCCTCTACAAAAATAAATATAAAATTATGGCTCGAATATTGCCCACTATTATCACACACCCGCTTCGGAACAAAGTTTGTATTTTTCCAACCGAAGAAGACTGTGATATGACATCAAGCGACATCAACAGCATAATCAGACGCAACCCTTATTCTTTTAACAATATTCTGTTTAAACCTTACATCAAAAGACTGGAAGGCATCAAAAAATACAATGCCATCCGAAGGCAATATTTAAAATTTAAAAAAAATAATATTATCAAAGTCGATGAAAATCCCAGCTATTTCATCTATAATATTATTGACAACGAAAAAAACGAATTTGTAGGAATTATTGCCAAAATACCCCACGCCGACTTCTTAACCGAAAAAGTAATAAAAGTCGAAAAATCCGACCCCGATTTAGTCGAAGAAAACTACCAATTGCTCAAAAATACCGGATTTATTTCCAAACCCATTACCGTGGTGCATGAACAAATCGAACAAATTGACAATATAATAGCCAAATACAAATCCAAAATACCCCTTTACGAATTTACCCGTAACAACGGATATATTCATGAAGTTTGGCAAGTTTTAGACCCCGAAGACTTGCAAGTGATAGCGCAAGCCTATTCACAAGCTCAAAAATTTTATATAGTGGACGACAATGACCGCTTTGAAGCCTTACACAAAATTTATAAAGAAAAAACCGATATTTTTCAAGACATTCATTCGGGTATGGAGGCTTATAATTTTTTTCCGGCTTTTCTTATCAGTCAAAATCAGGTAAAAATACATGAATACAAAAAAGGTATTCCGCCCGAATATCCCAAAAATATAAATGAAGTACTAAACATTTTGCAAAAAGATTTTGAAATAACCGAAATATTTGACTACGAACAACCACCCAAAGGCGAAATCCTGTTATATTCTTTACAAGGCAAATACAAACTAAAACCCAAAAAACACCTACCGTCCGGTTTGCCCGATGCAGTCGTTTTCGAACGATTTGTTTTGCCCGCCATTTCGTTAGACGAACAACTTCTCAAAACCAATGCCCTAAAATATTGCAGTGGAAAACGAAGCACCAAGTGTGTTGAAAATCATTTGAACAAAGGCAATTGTAAGTTGGGATTTATCATCAAACCCATCGATTTTGAAGATATTCAACAAGCCGCCGAAAACAAAATTCAAATACCATACAAAAGTATGTATATCGAACCGAGATTGTTGCGCGGATTATTTATCTATGAAATTTGACAAGAATTCAAAAACGGTTCAAAAATGAATTAAAACAATGAAAGAAATTTGTCATAATATTCAAAAAATAAAAAAAAAGCTTCCACCGGACGTTACTTTGGTAGCGGTGTCAAAAACCAAACCCGTGTCGGATATTTTAGATGCCTACAACTGTTATCAAAGACATTTTGGCGAAAACAAAGTACAAGAATTGGTAAACAAATACGAAAAATTACCCAAAGATATAAATTGGCACATGATAGGACACCTACAACGCAATAAAGTCAAATATATAGTACCTTTTGTATATCTTATTCACGGAGTAGATAACCTCAAATTGCTTCAAGAGATAGAAAAACAAGCTGCAAAAATCAATCGGATTGTCAATGTTTTGCTCCAAATCAAAATAGCTCGCGAAACAACCAAATTCGGTATGAATGAAGAACTTCTGTCCGAAATTGTCAATTTGTATCAAAACAATACTTTTACGCATATTCAACTCAAAGGATTAATGGGAATGGCCACCCATACAACCGACAGCAAACAAATTGCCGGCGAATTTCGATATCTGCATCAATTATTTGAAAAATACAATCGAATATTACCCGAGTTTACTTATTTGTCAATGGGTATGAGCGGCGATTATCCCATAGCCGTTGCCAACGGTAGCAACCTGATAAGAATTGGTTCGGCGGTATTTGGTGCACGAACCTATATGTAACCCCCGATAACATTCTAAAATTTTAATGTATCTTTGCAAGGTATAAACAAGTATTTCAATGGATTTTTTCAAATTTATTTTTAGCATAACCTTTTTAAAAAATCTGGTGGCAGCCGTTATTTTAGTTTTATTGATTGTTTTCGGATTAAAAATTTATCTCGGCACTTATACCCACCATAACGAATATCATTTAGTGCCCGATTTAACCGGAAAATCTTTTGAAGAAGCCCAAAAAATATTAAAAGACCGAAAAATGAATATCGTTATTATCGATACGGTCGATTACAATCCCAAATATCCCAAATATGCCGTTATTGAACAAAATCCGCACAAAAACGACAAAGTAAAAGTAGGAAGAAAAATTTATGTCAAACTCAATAACGATTCTTATGCCAAAGTTTCCTTACCTCAAATTATTGGCAAAACCAAACGACAGGCTGTCAGTTTAATCAAAGCTTCGGGTTTGAAAGTAGGCAAAATCAGCACCAAACCTTATTTTGCCGAAGTGGTTTTATATGCCGTTTATCAAAAAGATACTTTAAAAAACGGTAGCAAAATTCCGAAAACCTCACAAATAGATTTAATTATAGGCGACGGTAAACGTCCTGTTGAAGATACCGGTAACAATACCGATGGAGATACCGGCGACAAAACCGACAACAGTATTCAAAACGTTCTGGACAATGTGCTCGGAAACTAATCCAAATATTGAAGAAGAAAAGCTTTTTGAACACTTTGCTTTTAAGGTGGACAAAGGGCAGGGAAGTGTGCGTATTGACCGATATTTAACCGATAAAATAGAAAATTTGACCCGCAATCGTATTCAAAATGTAGCCAAAGCGGGCGGTGTTTTGGTAAACGGCAAGCCGGTCAAATCAAACTATAAAGTAAAACCACTCGACGAAATAAAAATTGTTCTTCCCTATGCTCCTTACGAAAATTTGTTGGTTCCCGAAAACATTCCCATTGATATTGTTTACGAAGATGAACATTTAATCGTTGTAAACAAACCCGCAGGTATGGTAGTGCACCCCGGACACGGCAATTACAGTGGCACTTTGCTCAACGGATTGATACATCATTTTGAAAATTTACCCCAAAATGCCGACAATCGTCCCGGATTGGTACACCGAATCGATAAAGATACAACCGGTTTGTTGGTCGTTGCCAAAACCGAAAAGGCTTTAACCAAACTTGCCCGTCAATTTGCCGACAAAACATCTACCCGCAAATACGTTGCTTTGGTATGGGGCGATTTGCCCCAAGAACACGGCACCATTGAAGGAAATTTGGGACGCAATCCCAAAAATCGACTGCAAATGATGGTGTTCCCGGAAGGCGATGCCGGAAAACATGCCGTAACACACTACAAAGTGCTGGAACGTTTCGGTTATGTTACTTTGATCGAATTGCAACTCGAAACCGGACGCACGCATCAAATAAGAGCCCACATGAAATATATCGGTAATCCTTTGTTTAATGATGCACGCTACGGAGGCGATAAAATACTCAAAGGAACTACTTTTAGCAAATACAAACAATTTGTCGAAAATACATTCAAAGTATTGCCTCGTCAGGCACTACATGCCCAAACTTTGGGATTTGTACACCCTGCCACCGAGCAATTTGTCCAATTTTCGTCAGATATACCTACCGATATGCAACAAGCAATTGAACGTTGGCGAAACTATGCCAAACACAAAAAAATACAATAAACCATTAATTTTAAAACTTGATACCAAATAGATTTATAAAATATCGGACTATTTTGTATGTCGTTTTGGTATTATGACAGGTTTTGATGTCTCTTTTTGTTATATTTGCAACATATAATCAAAAAATATTTTTATGAAAATAGAAGTCTCAAACGGTGAAATAGTCGATAAACTTACAATTATTGAAATTAAACTCAAACACATACAAGACCCCGAAAAACGCAAAAACTTGTTGGCCGAATACAAAGTATTAAATGAAGCGGTTGCTCAAATTATAGACAAAAATCACGAATATTATCAAGAATTGCTCAAAATTAATCAGGAACTTTGGAATATCGAAGATCATATTCGCGACTTGGAACGTGCCAAAGATTTTGGCGAAGATTTTATTCAAACGGCTCGTTCCGTTTACTTTACCAATGACCGCCGTTCGCAAGTTAAACGTCAAATAAACGAAATGACAGGCTCTAACCTCGTTGAAGAAAAATCTTACGAAAAATATGATTAAACAGCGACTGATCGGGCTGATATTTACCCTTTCAATATCTTTAAACAATTTTTCCTGAATTTGATGTAATATATGAAACAACTTTACAGCATCTTATTTGTTGTTGCTTTTTCCTTGAATATCGGGGCACAAATCAATTATCATTTACCCAAAGTATTATTCGTTACAACAGGAGCCGATGCCGGTCGCGGCACCATATCCGACGGAATTGTTAGTGCACTCCAATCGTTTAACAAAAACGGTGTATTTGTCCGTTTGGAAAATCGCAAAATTTTGTTAGAACCCAAACGCTTAACCGCTTATGATGTTATGTTTATACCGACAATTGCAGGTTATCATGATGCCGGTAAAAAATACGGATTGACTTTTATGTCGGATATCGAATTGAAAAATATAAACGATTGGATAAGAAACGGCGGACTGTTGGTAACCGATGTTAATATAGGTCGAAATAACATGGATGAAAAAGACAGAATATCAGATAAAAAGGAACTCAATGCCAATAATTGGATTTTAGGCAAAGCACTTGGAGTTACATTACGAGAAATCAATACCGAAAATTGGCAGGTTATTGATACCGGTATGCGTATTTTTAAATATCCGATATTAAACAAAAATCACAAACATCATTGGCGACTGGTACCGGTGGTAACCGAAAAAAATACCGAGATTTGGGCGCTGTGGCAAACTGAAACCAAAACTTATCCTGCTATTACTTTACACCGATACGGCAAAGGAAAGGTATTATTGTTACCCGATTTTTATATGTTGCACCCTATCGAAGACGGTGGTTTGACCACCGATAACGAATTGCAAAAAATATACAATTTGATATATCAAAAAGCACTTCCCGATCGAAAATATCCCATTGATATTTTGCCTTGGAAAAATGCACATACAACGGTTTATTGTCAAACTTTTGATGATGGCGGTAATTTGAAACAATACCGTCGAATTTTCGATTTTGTCAATCGAAATCATTTGCCTACCGTGTTTTTTGTAACCCCAAATATTGAACCTAATATAAAAAATGAATTGCAAAAACAAAAACTAATTTCCCTGCAAGGTCATTCTTATTCTCACCCCGATTTTCGTAAACTGAATTACGAACAAACGTATCAAGAATTCTTCAAAAACGGAACATATTGGAATAAACAATTTACGGGCTTTCGTTTTCCTTATGTTTCCAATAGTTTTTGGGGCATGTATTGGTTGGAACAATTGGGGTTTGTTTATGATACGAGTATTGCCGCCAACAATATGGATTTTGTGCGCGGCTCGGTGGTGCCTTACAATATACCCATTTTTAAGGACGATTATTATTTGACTTTAAATTTGTTGGAAATATCTCAAATTTATCACAGTGATTGGTTTTTCTATCAAAAATCTTTAAAAAACGAAATCTATACCCAAACACAACAACAAATCGATGCACAAGCTTTTCAAACGTATCTGCACCAATATTTTGACCAAGTGGTAAAACCATACAATGGCGTTATGGTATATCTCGGACATCCGATGTATGCCGGATATTCGGAAATCACTTTACAACCCTTACAAAATCTTATTAATTATCTCAAAACGCAAAACGTATGGTTTGCTTCTGTAAATGAGGTGGCAAAGCGTTGGAATTTGTTACGTGATTTACGTATCCGAATTGTCGAAAATAACAATTATGTAAATTTGAAATTTGATTTACCCAAAAGGCAAATTCTCAAAGCTTTTTCAGTGGTATTGCCCCAAAAACCTGTCAATATAATTGCCCGAGAACCTTATCAAATAAAACAAGTTGAAGGTAAATATTTTTTGATTATGGATATAAAATCAAATACCGAAGTAAAATTGTTTTTTTAGCGGAAAGCAAAAAATCAGACAGTTGTGTTGTAAAATAATCCTTTGAATTATATCTTTCAAAACGCTACCTAAAATGAAATTCTTATATTTGTGCTATGTCACTAAAATTTTTTTCATATCTCTTATACATAAGTTTTATTACGGTAAGTGCCCAAAACTTTTATGTCGAAATAGCTCCTTGGCAGGGTGCAAAACCCGGCGCCGTTTCCATATCGTTTGACGATGCAAGTTTTACCCAATACGAATATGCTTACCCGAT
>JAMONO010000002.1 GCA_027065715.1 Flavobacteriales bacterium | reverse complement strand
TTTGGCGACAAAAATTAAAAGCCGGCAATCGTCAGATTTGTTTTGATAATTTGTCATCGGGTTTATACATTTTCAGTATTTCACAAACAAACCGGTATTTTTTGCAAAAAATTATTATTCCATAAAAGAGGCTGTCTCAAAAGATTGAATTATCCATCATTTCGAACGAAAGAGAGAAATCTTTAACTTGAAAATCAGCAAGTTAATGATTATTTTTTGTTAAATTATATTAGTTAAACCCTTTTGAGACAGCCCCTTGTTAATTTTCTTCTTGTTTTTCTTCCGAAGTTGCTTCTTGTTCTATTTTGTTTTGCAAAAAAGTCTTTAAAACACCGGATTGCTGCAAAATATTATACCATTGCACTATTTTCTTCATGTGAGACGGATACAATCTGTCTTCGTCATATTCGGGAAGAATTTCTCTAAAATAAGTTTCCAAAATTGACTTTGACGACTTATGGTCAATTGATTTTTCAAATTTTTCTTTATCGGCAATTTTTTGAAAAACTTTCCACAACGGTATTTCATCATCATAAGTATATACGGCTATTTCATCCAATGCCGAAATATTGGTAAATGGCGACATGATACGTTTTCTATCTAACAAATTTTCGGCAATAATACCTGATTTTGTAGTTGTCAATAATTTAAACAAACCGGGTTTTCCGGCAATACTTATAATTCTCAAATCACTCATAAATTTATTATCTTTTTATATTTCTCTGTGTTTTCAAATTCATTCATCATTCAATTCCTTATCTTTGCATAAAAATTACAGCAAATATAAAATGAAATTTTTATACCTGAGCATATTATTTGCACTTTTTGTTTCATGTAACGACAACGAAATCAAAGTTCCCGTAAACGACAACGAAGGTTTACATGAAATTTGGGATAACTCGCGTATTTATGTCCTGTTTAAACAAAAAGACGGCGATACAATTGCCGATTTAAAACTCGGACAAACCATAACAACAACTCACTGGCTTACTGCGATTGACCGGCGACTTAAAATGAAGCACTTAACACAAACTCTTAAAAAAATATTGAAAAAAAGACACAAAAAAAGTATCCACAGCAAAGAAGGAGTACATGCCTACTTTACCTATTTGGATACGGTTCAAAACAAAATATCGTTTATCGATTTTGACAGCATACAAATTATGCCCGATTATTACACCTCTTTAACTTATTTTAATGAATATTCCAAAGCCGATAATAACACACAAAAATTTCACATAATAATCTATCCCGATCAAATACTTCTCAATGACAGCATCAATTTATCAAATTTGCCCAAAAAAAAATTGCAAGACAGCCTTTGGAAAATAATAAGCCGTAAAACCACAAAACAAACAAACCTCTTGTATCTTAACTTTGATCAAGAAATTTTTTTCGACAGGTTTTTAAACTATTATACTTATTTTAAAAATAATCCGGTGCCACACGGCAAATTAAGTCCAAAAATTTTTATCTTTACACATTAAATGTATTATATGCTCGATTTCATCAATTTACGAATTATAGATATAGTCGATATTTTTTTGGTAGCGACCTTACTCTATTATTTTTATAAATTGATAAAAGGCACGGTTGCCATAAATATTTTTATAGGAATAGCCATGTTGTATTTGATTTGGCTTTTGACCAAATCACTGCAAATGAACCTGTTATCAGAATTGTTAGGAAAATTTTTAGGACTGGGTGTATTGGCATTAATTATTGTTTTTCAACAAGAAATACGCCGTTTTTTATTAATGATAGGCTCTACCAAATTTAGTCCTTCGGGCAATTTTATGCACAAATTGGGCTTTCGACACTTTGAACAACAAGCTACCGATGTCGAAGCCATTATTGAAGCACTTAAAAAATTGAGTAAAACAAAGACAGGCGCCCTTATAATCATCAAACGAAATTCAAATTTAGATTTTTTAAAAGCCAGTGGCGACCGTATGAATATCGAAATCAATACCCCTATTTTAGAGAGCATATTTTTTAAAAATTCTCCGCTGCATGACGGTGCCGTTATCATTGAAGGAAACCGTATCACCGCCACCCGAACCGTTTTACCCATTTCGGGCGAAATAAAACTACCTCAAACCTACGGATTACGCCACCGTGCCGCCGTTAGTATAACCCAAAATACCGATGCACTGGCACTTGTCGTATCCGAAGAAACCGGAAAAATTTCATACTTAAAAAACGGAAAATTTATTCCATACAAAACCTTTGACGACTTGATACACATTATTAAGTATGATTTGGCTTAAATTTTATTTCAATAATTTTGAATGTTTATAAATAAAACTTACTTTTGCACTTTTCAAAGTCAAAATGAAAGAAATACAACTTCACGATAAAAAATTTGTTCCTTATATCAGTAAGGAACAAATAGCACATGCCGTAAAAAAATTGGCTCGGGAAATAGCCGACAACACCAAAGAACCTGTCGTTTTTGTTGTTGTGCTAAAAGGCTCATACATTTTTGCCGCCGATTTGGCAAAACACTACAACAAAGAAGCTGTTTTTGAGTTTTATCGCTTAAAATCTTACGAAGGAACAGAAACTACCGGAAAAGTGGAAATTTTGATAGATATTGATACCAAATTTATCAAAAACAAAAACGTAGTAGTTTTGGAAGATATTATTGATACCGGTAATACTTTGGAAAAAATCCTGGAAGAATTGCACAAAAAACAACCTGCCAGTCTCAAAATAGCCACTTTGTTTTTCAAACCCGATGCCTACAATAAAAACTACCCTATCGATTTTATCGGTATGAAAATACCTAACAAATTTATAGTAGGTTACGGACTGGATTACGACGAAATAGGAAGAAATTTACCAGAAATATATAAACTAAAAGAACCAAGAATGATAGACTTCGTTTTATTCGGACCTCCCGGCGCCGGAAAAGGAACACAAGCACAAATACTAAAAGACAAACTGGGTTTAACCTATATAGCAACCGGCGATTTGTTCAGACATCATATTAAAAATCAAACCGAATTGGGAAAAAAAGCCAAAACATATATTGACCGTGGCGATTTAGTCCCCGATGAAATAACGATTGATATGATTAAAGAAATCGTTGCAGACCCCGAGGCACGCGGTTTTATATTCGACGGATTTCCACGAACCGTAAAACAAGCCGAAGTTTTAGACGAATTAATGGCGGAAAAAGGTCTTATTATAGACGCTTTGCTATCAATCAATGTGCCCGAAGAAAAACTTATAAAACGTTTGCTCGAACGTGGAAAAACAAGCGGACGCTCCGATGACAATGAAAAAACTATCAAACACCGTTTGGATTTATACCACAGCAAAACCGAACCCGTAAAAGACTATTACAAAGCACAAGGCAAATTCCACGAAATTGACGGAGTTGGAAGTATCGAAGAAGTAAACCAACGTTTATTGAACGTTATCAGTAACATTAAATTACGCGACGAATAGCAATATTCATTGCAATCCTTACAATCGTTCACTACCGGTCGATAATAACTATAAACCGACAAGCCCCGACATAACAAGCAACCGAACTCTGAATACTAACAAAATGACCGAAGGAAATTTTACCGATTATATCAAAATCCATGTCAAATCAGGTAACGGAGGAAAGGGCTCGGCTCATTTGCGCCGCGAAAAATATGTACCCAAAGGAGGTCCTGACGGAGGTGACGGTGGTCGCGGCGGACATATTATTATAAAAGGAAACAAAGATTATTGGACACTCTTTCATCTAAAATTCAAACAACATTTTAAAGCCGAAAAAGGTGGAGATGGCAGTAAAAACCGCTCAACCGGAAAAGACGGTGAAGATATCTATATAGAAGTCCCGCTGGGAACCGTTATTAAAAACACGGATACCGGCAAATTTATAGGCGAAATAACACAAGACCAACAAAAAATTATCGTAGCCAAAGGAGGAAAAGGAGGAAAAGGCAATTGGCACTTCAAATCGGCAACCAATCAAACCCCGCGATATGCCCAACCCGGACTACCGGGTGAAGAAAAAAATCTAACCTTGGAACTCAAACTCTTGGCTGACATCGGATTGGTAGGTTTTCCCAATGCCGGAAAATCTACCTTGTTATCAAAACTTACGGCTGCCAAACCCAAAATAGGAGATTATCCTTTTACAACCCTAAAACCTAACCTTGGTATTGTTTCTTACCGTGACGGACGTTCGTTTGTTATGGCTGACATTCCCGGTATTATTGAAGGAGCCGCCGAAGGCAAAGGACTGGGACACTATTTTTTACGACATATCGAACGCAATTCAAACTTGTTGTTTTTAGTTCCGGCAGATGCCGACAACATCAATCAAGAATATCGTATTTTGCTAAATGAACTCAAAAAATACAACCCCGAATTATTAGACAAAAAACGAATTTTGGCTATATCCAAATCGGATATGCTCGATGACGAACTTAAACAAGAAATCGAAAAAGACTTGCCTAATGACTTACCACACATTTTTATTTCGTCTTTTACCGGAGAAAATTTGGACAAACTTAAAGATTTGCTCTGGAAAGAACTAAATTCTTAAATCGGGGTTACTTTTTTAGGACTATTTAAAAATATTGTAGTAACTTTATCATACCTTATTTTAAAAACCCATTACCAATGAAAAAAATTTTATTTTCCATCGGATTTATCTTGGTTTTGTTACAAACAACTTTCGGACAAAATCAA
>JAMONO010000001.1 GCA_027065715.1 Flavobacteriales bacterium | reverse complement strand
AACACCCCGACAGCAAAGTGCAACAAGATTATGAAAACTATTGCAAAATATTACGGCAAAAACTTCCCGACCCCAATATAATTTACATGTATGCTTTTGCCGACAATTATATCGAAAGAAAAATAGCCCAAAAAAAAGTGCATAACAATCCTGTTTTTTTGGAAATAGGACAAACCATAAATCGCGAAATTTCGGACCCCGAATTTAAAGACAACTTACTGGTTAAATACTGCCAACGCTATATCAAAGAAACAAAAACATCACAACCCGACACAGTTATCAAATATTATTTTAAAACCATAAAAAATTCATTGTATATAAACTATTGTAAAAAATTAATTCAAAAAAACAAAAATTTGGCTGACGGACAAAATTTCCCGCCGGTAGTAGTAAGAGATCGCCATAATCAAAGAAAAAAAATAACCAAAATATTAAACGGACATCAAAACCTGATAAGTTTTTGGGACCTAAATAGACGCAAAAATTTTATATCTAACCTCAACAAACTCAATCAAATACATCAAAAATATCCCGAAATTCGAATTATCATCATCAACACCAATCCCGATGCTTTTGACGAATGGCTTATACAAACTCCCGTCAATTCCGATTTTACCTATTTGCAAATGACCAGAAATGACGAAATAAACACCGTGAAACCCTATCACTTGGCACAAGTATTTTTGACCGACAGCACATACATCAAACAAAGTTTGATAAACATGTATGAACCGCAATTTCAAAAAAAATTGGAAACATTTGCAAAACCAAAATAAATAGCCCATACTGTAACTTTTTTACTAAATTTACGTAATATTATAAGCGTAAAGAAAATCTAAACCAAAAAACAAAGATTCATGGCATATATTGACTATTATAAAATACTGGGAGTAGATAAAGATGCTTCGGAAAACGACATCAAAAAAGCCTATCGAAAGTTGGCCCGAAAATACCACCCCGACCTCAATCCGGGAGATAAAGAAGCTGAAAAAAAATTTAAAGAAATAAATGAAGCCAACGAAGTATTAGGCAACCCCGAAAACCGAAAAAAATATGACAAATACGGCGAACATTGGCAACATGCCGACGAAATAGAAAAACAACGCGCACAACAAAAGCAATACCAAGAGGCTTTTGGAGCGGAAACCGGTGGTTTTGATTTTTCGGGATTTGGAGGTTTCGGTGGCGGAGGTTATGACGAAAGCGACTATTCCGACTTTTTTCAATCCATGTTTGGCGGTGGATTTGCAGGAAGAACCGGACGTCGCAATATCAAATTTAAAGGACAAGACATTCAAGCCCGTTTGCATCTGAATTTGAGAGATGTTTATACCACCCAAAAACACACCATAAACATAAACGGCAAAAAAATAAGAATAAGCATACCTGCCGGTGTCAAAGACGGACAAACCATACGTATTAAAGGATTGGGAGGTGCCGGCATAAACGGCGGACCCAACGGCGACTTATACATTACTTTTGCCATTGACAACGACCCCCAATTCAAACGGGTAGGAAACGATTTATATACCCGTCACGAAATAGATTTATATACCGCCGTATTAGGCGGAGAAACCATGGTCGAAACCATGGACGGAAAAGTAAAACTCAAAGTAAAACCCGGAACACAATGCGGCACCAAAGTCCGACTCAAAGGAAAAGGTTTTCCGCTGTATAAACAAGAAGGAAAGTATGGCGATTTATACGTAACATTCAACGTAAAAATACCTACAAATCTCAATAACAAACAAAAAGATTTATTTGAACAACTGGCTAAAATGAAATAATTATGACCAAACAACTCATTTCAATACATAAAATTTGTGAAAGCTATCAAATACCCGAAAGTTTTTTTGAGGAATTGCAAGCATACGAACTATTGCCTGTTTATACCGAAAATAATAAACTTTTGATAGACGAAAATACCTTGCCACAAGTAGAAAAAATCATGCGATTACATTTTGATTTAAATATCAACATGGAAGGTATTGATGTAATTATCAACCTTTTAAACCAAATTGAACAAATGCAAGACGAAATCAACGAACTCAAAAAACGCTTGCGGTTATATGAAGACATTTAAATTTAAAAAAGTCGGATTATTCGACTTTTTTAAATTTTATTCAATCATAATCTTTTTAAAACCTAACCCTTTTTTTGTCCGAATTTTCAAAAAGTAATTTCCGGTTTTAACGGCTGAAACATCCAACCGATACAATGAAACAGCCGATTTTATGTAGTAATGTAAAATTTCTCTGCCGGTTTCATCTGTTAAACTTACTTCCTGTATATCTTTATTTTCAATCCAAACGGAAGTATCAGCCGGATTGGGATAGGAATTTATTCTTATTAACTTCTCTTGCTCAATTCCGTTTCCGTATTCCAAATAAGCGCCCCATAGCCAAGCATCAGTATCACCGTGATTACCCACAAGGTAACCATCATTAGACTTGGAATTTCCATATAGCACAAAATTATTAGAAGAAAACTGATTGGTATAAAGATAACTTTCGTAACCCTTTAATATATCATCGTCGGAACCACCCAAATTATATTGCGAAATGATATTAGCGCTAAAATCCAAACCTAAAATCCAAGCGTCATAACCTCCTTGATTTGTCGCAAAATCACCATCGGAAGAATTGGAATAACCGAATATATATACATCCGGATTATATCTGATATTTCTAGTTATCATTGGAAAAGTTATAATTCCGGTAGGATAATCAGCCCCCGAACCTCCAAAATTGGCTGACATTTCCAAATTACCGTTATTTTCATTTACAATAAGAAACAAAAAATCAAAATCTCCTTTGGGATTTTGCACCACTCCATCCGCAGAATTGGAGGCACCCACTACGTATAAGCCCATTCCCATATCATAATTCAATGCAGGTTCTTTATCGGTTCCACTTCCTCCATAAGATTTTTGCCAAACAATATTGGCATTATCATCTATGGACAAAAGCCAAAAGTCATAATCGCCGGCATTGTCCGTCAAATCACCATCGGATGATTTGGAATATGCCGAAATATAAAAACTATCGGGTGTATTTGTATAAACATTATTATAAATCTTACCGGATTTGTCGTCATCCGAACCACCCAAATTTTTTTGCCAAAGCAAATTACCGTCGGTGTCTATTTTGATCAACCATAAATCAAAACCACCTTTATTGGCACCGGCAGTTATATCGCCGTCCGTAGAATCGGAATAACCCAAAATCAAAAAACCACCGGAAGTTTCCACAATAGAAGTAGCCACATCCTCTCCCGAACCTCCAAACGACTTTTGCCATAAAATATTTCCCGCATCATCTAATTTGACCACCAGATAATCAAAATCACCGTGATTACCGGTTATATCATAATCATTTGATTTACTGGCTCCTACGGCAATAATTTGATCACCAAAAGTTTTTACATCGTACAAATAATCTTCATCGCTTCCCCCAAATTGAGTTCGCCATGACAAATCAAAAGTCATAGTATAATATTGCACAAAACAATCTGTCGCACCATAAACAGAAGTAAAATCACCATCGGAAGAAGTATAATAACCCACTGATATAAAATCAGTTTCATATTGATCTTTACAAGCTCCTTCTACACTTTCAATTCCCGAACCACCTACAAAAAAAGACCATTGAAATAATTGAGCCGACATATTTGCCTGATAGACAAACAAAGCCAACCAAAATAAAAATTTAGTTTTCATTTATATAATATTTACAAGACTGTCTCAAAAAATTGAATTATCTGTTATTTCGAGCGAAAGAGAGAAATCTTTAACATGAAAAACAGCGAGTTGACAATTTGTTTTGTGTCAAATTACATTAATTAAAGCCTTTTGAGACAGCCTCTTGGTTAGTTACAAAACTAAAAAAAATTAATCTTGTAAAGTGGCAACAGCTTGTTTGCCCAACTCAAAAGCATCTAAATTCATTTGCACAATTCGATCTCCTTTTCGTTTAAACAAGTCGGCAATAACTTTACGAAGCAATTCTTCATTAAAAGGCAGTAAATCGGATACGGCACCGATCATTACGATATTAGCGGCTCTAAAATTTCCGGCTTTTTTTGCCAATGTCCGGGCATCGACAATACGATAATTGGGAAAACTTTCAATTTGTCGTTTCAATTCGGCTTCATCGGGATAATCGGCTATATTTTTAAAGGGATTAATATCGGTTACCAAATAACCGTCGGGGTGTAAATAAGGTAAATAACGCAACAATTCCATAGGTTCAACCGACAATATCAAATCGGCTTTGCCCATGGGTATCAAATCCGAATAAACCGGTTTGTCCGAAATTCGAACGTGTGCTTGCACGGCTCCGCCTCGTTGGCTCATTCCGTGCACTTCCGATTGTTTAACATTGTAACCGCTCTCGAGTGCCGCCATATCCAAAACAGCCGAAATGGTTAATATACCTTGTCCGCCTACTCCGGCAATGATAATATCTCTTTTCATAATTGATAATTCTTTTTTGTAGTTCATAGTGTTTAGTTCGTAGTGTTTAGTTCATAGTGTTTAGTTCGTAGTGTTTTGTTCATAGTGTTTAGTGCATAGTGCGTAGTGTGTAGTATTAAATTTTTCATTTGTAATTTGTAATTCGTAATTTAAGTGTTTAGTGTTTAGTTCATAGTTCATAGTTCATAGTGCATAGTGTTTAGTTCGTAGTGCGTAGTGTGTAGTATTAAATTTTTCATTTGTAATTTGTAATTCGTAATTTAAGTGTTTAGTGTTTA